>NZ_LGIT01000003.1:300000-598449 GCF_001187865.1 Klebsiella sp. RIT-PI-d | reverse complement strand
AGAAGCAGGTTGCGCTGGCCAACCGGGTAGCGCTGCTGCAACAGCAGTTTGTTGCCCCGGTCTGTGCGCTGGTGCTGGATGACCCGGTGGGCGTGGTGCAGGAGCTTAACCATGCCCGGCTGGATGTGGTTGAGGCCCTGGCAAAATATCGCTCAATACCTGACAACCTTCACCAAAGTACCATTTCAGATATCATCCTCAATATCCGCGATTCAATAGTGAAACAGACTAAAGGTGACCCGACGATAAAGGATTTTGGTACCCCGGGAGCGTCATACGCCTCCACCCGTGAAAGCCAGATTGCAATAAAAATCAGTCAGGCATTGAGCCGTCTGGAAAAGTATTACGATGAACCCGCACGGGCAACGTTTGCACAGGGGTACAAAAACGCGATTGACGGCTATCAGTATAAAATGACGGCGATTGTCAAAGACCTTGAAGCCGCGTATCGCGCAGCGTTATGGCTGACAGTCATCAGGCAGGACTATTCCCCCGCGACCAGTGTGATTAGCTGGGCAGCGCAGCTGAACATGCTGGCCGGAAGTCTGCAGGGAGGTATGGTCGGCATGAATAAGAATAATTCCGTGTGGTACGACTGGATGAAAGACCCGGACAGCCCGCCTTTTATCTCCCTGCTGGGGAAAGAAGCGGGTCTGATAAGCGCGGTCTACAACGGTTCAGCCAGTTACGCTAACCTGAAAACACTGCTCAACAGCCAGGAAGTGTGTGATTTTGTCGACAGTCTGAATTTTACTACCCCGGTCAGCAGTCTCACCATGTCGATGAATGGAGCCTTCAGCCTGGTGAAGAACACGCTGTCTGAGAAAGCAAATGCAGGGTTTGTTCGAACTCTGCAGGCGCTGGCCTGGGTTTCAGAGGGCGAGCCTGCGGTCACTATTTTCTCCGGGGAGATAACGGTACGTGAATTTCAGGACATTATGCTTAAGCAACTCGACAGCCAGGGTCGTCCTGTATGGAGCACGCTGCGGCAAAGCGGCAGTTACACGCAAAACACGTCACATACCGGAGCCTGGCTACAGGTGACAGAGCCGGAACTTCTCGAACGAAAAATCCCCGTGCGTTTTGCCTCATTACTGAAAGACATTGAGTCGCCGGCCTCTAAGCAGGCGGCCCGCAGGGCAGGCAGCAGTGCCGGCGCATTGCGAAAAGGCAGCATACTGAAAGATGGCAGCCGGCTGGCAGATTTTCCCGGACTGATTCTGGCTCAGGACGCAGTGGATAATGCCCTGATGACAGGAGAAATGAGTATGGGTCTGGGCGATACGCTTAAAATTGCCCGCCAGCAATACCAGCTGCCGCGCCGGGTATTCAGCAGCAGCGGGCTGGGGTTTGTGCTGAGCGCGGTGATGCTGGGTCTGCAGAAAAGTGCGCTGGATGACAATCTCAACGCGCTGCAGGCGGCCATTCCCGGAGACGCTCAGGCGACAATGAAGCTGACCTCCAGCGTGCTGATGGTAACCGCATCAGCGGTGGAGATGATAGGTTTCGGTCATATGGTGGCACGCTGGGGAACAGACCCTTGGAATATGAAACCCAATGTTATTGTGCGCGGTGCTGAGATTTATGCTCATCCTCTGATCCGGGTAGCAGGAGTAATTGGCGGGATTGCATCGGTTGTGGATGGGATTGCTCTGGGAATAAAAGCCTGGGATGCCAAGGAAAATGGGGACCTTGCCGCAGAAGCGCTTTATGCCTTTTCCTCCGGAGTAACAGTTCTTTCTGGTGCCTTTGGTATTTATGCTGGTTTCACGGCCGATTTCGCTCTATTTGGCCCCATTGGTATTTGTATCGGGCTGGCAATACTTGGGGCAGTCCTGGCAACCATGGCAGAGAGCGAAGTGCGTTCACCGCTTGAGGTCTGGCTGAGCGATACCTGCTTTGGGATTCAAGGCAAGCGCGGCAAATATGATAAGGTCTGGAATGCAAAAAGCCTCGCTGATTTGCAGGAGGCGATAAACGCGTACCGCACTATTGCTAGCGGAGTATCTGCGCAACTCCGGCGCGAGAGGCTGGCAGAAGCGGTGCTCAACACGGCGGGAACAGGATTAATTGCCGTACAGGTGAAGCTGCCGGACTGTAGTAAGGATGGTTCTGACTGGCTGGTGGAGCTGACAGCACAGGGTGAATACGATAGCCAGTTATTGGCCCGGTCAGCCTCCTCCGCAAAGAAGGATAGCGTAAAGACTCAGGCTCAGCAGCATGTTGATATCTCTCCGATGGGGAGTATGGGGATGTCGACGACACTGCCTGCGAACACCGCCATCAAGGAAAGCTGGGAAAAAAGCGGGCTGCTGCTCGAAGGTGAGTTTGCTCTGAATATGACCAGGTTTACGGGAGCCAAAGTCCAGGTGACTTACTGGCCGGATAAAACCCATCCCGATAACAGTCTGCAACTGACTGCCAGCGTTTAAAGGAATTAAGGAAACCAGATGCCACAGAATCTTTTTTTTCAGGCACGGAATGAGCCTCAGCCTAAACTCAATCCACCGACTTATCGCTGGCAGGAGGATATGCCGGAAAATACTGACCCGCAGTTAATTCCGCCACAGCTCATCTGGCTGAATAACAGAAATGATATCTGGATGGAAATCCCACGTTATGAGGGGATCATGTGGGGAGGGGCTTTGTTTATGATTTTTTTCTTGTTTACTATTTTCACCCCTATGTCTTTTTATTCTTTTTCTATGCTAATGGATGATTTTGACTATACGATAACAATTATCATTTTTATATATATTACGTTAATGTGGTCATCAATTTTTTTATTTTACAAGTTATATTTTATTATTCCCCGGGATCAACCCATTCGTCTGAACAGAAAACGTCAAAAAATCTACACCTTCGATTATAAACGCAAGTGGTGGAATCCCTGGGCCAGATGGCCGACCACCATACGGGCATTCAGCTGGGCCGATGTTTATGGCGAAATGTGTTTTTCAAGCGACCGGTATACCGGCGGGGTTCAGCTCTTTGGGGCCGTGGGTGAACCCGATACGCTGAATGTGACGGAACGGTTTCAAATCGCCGGCGGCTCCCCGACGCAGCTGCATCAACTCTGGAGTTACCTGTGTCTGTATATGAAAGGTGAGCCGGTACCTGAAGAAGCGGTAAACCCGGGACGCCCGGACTTCTGGTGCCCGCGTAAGGCCGATAAATGGCCGGAAGAGATGGAGCGGGAGTCCACCACCGCGCCGGAAGCAGAAAACAAGTATGCGGGCATAACGGACATATGGAAGGCCCTGCGTCTGAATCCACCCACGTAATGCAGGCACAGGCTGTAGCGAGATTTATATGGGAATGTCGACGACGCCGCCTGCGAACGCCGTCATTAAGGGAAGCCGGAAAAAAAGCGGGCTGCTGCCCGAAGTGAGTTTGCCCTGAATATGACCAGGTTTACGGGAGCCAAAGTCCAGGTGACTTACTGGCCGGATAAAACCCATCCCGATAACAGTCTGCAACTGACTGCCAGCGTTTAAAGGAATTAAGGAAAACCAGATGCCACAGAACCTTTTTTTTCAGGCACGGAATGAGCCTCAGCCTAAACTCAATCCACCGATTTATCGCTGGCAGGAGGATATGCCGGAAAATACTGACCCGCAGTTAATTCCGCCACAGCTCATCTGGCTGAATAACAGGAATGATATCTGGATGGAAATTCCCCGTTATGAAGGGGTCATATGGGGTGGGATGTTATTTGGTGCAATATTAATGTTGGTTACCTGTTTTATAATACTTCCAATATCCTTTTCAATTGCTAGCTATTCTGGCGATTTAGAAGGCTATTTGATTATGTTTTTTTGTGATTTTATTGTTTTTACCTCTGTAGTTCTCTTCATGAAAACATATTTTATTGCTGCCAGAGATCAACCCATTCGTCTGAACAGAAAACGTCAAAAAATCTACACCTTCGATTATAAACGCAAGTGGTGGAATCCCTGGGCCAGATGGCCGACCACCATACGGGCATTCAGCTGGGCCGATGTTTATGGCGAAATGTGTTTTTCAAGCGACCGGTATACCGGCGGGTTTCAGCTCTTTGGCGCCGTGTGTGAACCCGATACGCTGAATGTGACGGAACGGTTTCAAATCGCCGGCGGCTCCCCGACGCAGCTGCATCAACTCTGGAGTTACCTGTGTCTGTATATGAAAGGTGAGCCGGTACCTGAAGAAGCGGTAAACCCGGGACGCCCGGACTTCTGGTGCCCGCGTAAGGCCGATAAATGGCCGGAAGAGATGGAGCGGGAGTCCACCACCGTGCCGGAAGCAGAAAACAAGTATGCGGGCATAACGGACATATGGAAGGCCCTGCGTCTGAATCCACCCACGTAATGCAGGCACAGGTCGAAGGAAGATTTATATGGGAATGTCGACGCCGCCGCCTGCGAACGCCGTCATCAAAGGAAGCCGGGAAAAAAGCGGGCTGCTGCCCGAAGATGAGTTTGCCCTGAATATGACCAGGTTTACGGGAGCCAAAGTCCAGGTGACTTACTGGCCGGATAAAACCCATCCCGATAACAGTCTGCAACTGACTGCCAGCGTTTAAAGGAATTAAGGAAAACCAGATGCCACAGAATCTTTTTTTTCAGGCACGGAATGAGCCTCAGCCTAAACTCAATCCACCGATTTATCGCTGGCAGGAGGATATGCCGGAAAATACTGACCCACAGTTAATTCCGCCACAGCTCATCTGGCTGAATAACAGGAATGATATCTGGATGGAAATCCCTCGTTATGAAGGGGTCATATGGGGTGGGATGTTATTTGGTGGAATTATTATATCTACAGTCACTTTGCTCATGATAATTTTTTCACTTTTTATTATTAAAGATGTTATCGATGGGTTGGGGATTAGTATTAATGGCGGTGGAATAGTATTACTATTTGCATTTATGGATTTTTGTTTTGTTTCAATGTGTTTTCTATTTTTTAAGGTTTATTACGTAGAGTCAAGAGATCAACCCATTCGCCTGAACAGAAAACGTCAGAAAATCTACACCTTCGATTATAAACGCAAGTGGTGGAATCCCTGGGCCAGATGGCCGACCACCATACGGGCATTCAGCTGGGCCAATGTTCATGGCGAAATGCGTTTCTCAAGCGACCGCTACAGCGGCGGGTTTCAGCTCTTTGGCGCCGTGTGCGAACCCGATACGCTGAATGTGACGGAACGGTTTCAAATCGCCGGCGGCTCCCCGACGCAGCTGCATCAACTCTGGAGTTACCTGTGCCTGTATATGAAAGGTGAGCCGGTACCTGAAGAGGCGGTAAACCCGGGACGCCCGGACTTCTGGTGCCCGCGTAATTCGGATAAATGGCCGGAAGAGATGGAGCAGGAGTCCACTACTGCGCCGGGAGCAGAAAACAGGGATGCGGGCATAACGGACATATGGAAGGCCTTACGCGCACGCCGTTGAGCCTTTTTTCGTGTTATCGCCGTAAAGATGTTGGTCTGCTCAGGCCACGGCTTGCCCCGATACCGGATAGCTGACCTTATAAGGATATTGCTGATATGACTTTATTTTCTTTTAATGAGCCTCAGCCGAAGTTGAATCTGCCGGTCACCTGCTGGCGGGAAGACATGCCCGAGAGTCATGAACCGGAACTGGTGCCGCCGCAGCTGCGCTGGCTGACGACGCAGAATGACATTTATCTGGAAGTGCTGCATTCCTGAGTCAGGCATTATAGATCCTGGCCGGGCCGTCCTGGCAGCTTGGGGTTGATTCCGTTCAACGGATCGTCTGCCATTCATTACGTGATGGCTATCGTTTGCCGCCGGAAGCGGTGGAAACGTCGGTCACGGCGCAGTCGTCAGCCCCGCCAAAGCCGCATGGCTTTCTCACTGTGCTGCTGTGGGATATGCCGTGGCGCATTATCGGGATGTTGCTGGTATCGCTGCTGTTCAGCCTGATTGTGGAATATATCGGTATCGCGTTCTTCTGGCCGGATCAGGGTGCGGAACATAGCCATGCCGTTATGCAGACGGAAAGCGGTTATTTTGCCAAGGGGTTTACGCAGAGTTTGCTGCTGTCATCGCCGGTGGTGACCCTACAGAGCTGGATCGTGCTGGGTTATCAGTGGCTGTTTGTGAACAGCGGCTTTACTGGCTGGTTGCAGTCGATTCAGACGCCGACTGCAGGAAGCGGCAATGGCGTCACGGATGAGCTAAATGCCTGGATTGCCTGGGCGGTACAGGTCGCATATGAATACCTGATGGCGACAATGTATGTGTCGCTGGTCTTTCTAATGCGGGTCACTATTCTGGTGTTGTCAGTGCCGTTGTTTATCCTGGCTGCCATTGTAGGGATCGCGGATGGGATGGTACGGCGCGATCTCCCTCGCTATGGTGCGGCGTATGAGTCGAGCTTTCTTTATCATCATGCTAAATGCCTAGTGAAGCTAGCGATGTATATACCGCGCGTGTTGTATCTGTCAGCGCCATTTGCAATATATCCGAATTTATTATTATTACCGGCAGCATTATTGATGGGGCTGGCTATTTCAGTGACGATGGGAAGTTTTAAGAAGTATTTATAGGGTATAAAAACCGATTTATTTATAATAGCTTATTCTTGATGCGATGGAGTCGCGAATGCCTGAACCGACGATACGAGAATCTGGTGAAGTGGCGGTCGAGCAAACAAATGAATTATTCCGACAGGCTGATAAGCCTCTCGTTGCTTGCCTGTTGAGTGAACTGGATCTGGAATGGTGTATTGCCGCAGTGCGGAATATGCCTGAAGAAAGACAACTCCCCTGGGATCAAATTGGCGCGATGCTTCGGGACGATAACGCCTTCAACTTTTGTTTTAAGCTACTGGATGCCCGACATCGGCCCGCAGGTGCGTGTATCTGTGAATACTGTCCGGGGGATGATGTACTCAATGTTGAGATGTTGCAGAATTTTCAGATTCAGCCATCGATCCTTGATGGCAACATGCTGAAGTTTGCACTTTATGCCATCGTTTTGTTTCTCCTGGAAACGGAAGGCTCGGGCGTACGCTTGATGTTTCCCATTAATCAGGCAGTTGCGGCATATTACGTTGAAGAACATGGTTTCCAGGATATTACTGACGATGGATCAAGAGATATCCTCTATCGTTCAGCGGCAGACCTGGTTGACTGGTTCAAGCGTGACGCTGCTTTAGTTGATGGTGAGTAATTTATGAGCGATACTGTAAGACAACATACGCGACGAACTAAGGAGTTAGGTATGATGACGAGAAAGAGAAAATTAGTCGCGCCTGAATCCCTCTTTTTCCAGGTGCCAGAAGCGACTCAGGTTCATGAGGACGGCAGTACTGAGAGCGTGGTTTGTGGCCGTAATGGCAAAAAAGTGACGTTTACGACCCCAAAAGGCCAGAAGATTAGCGCTTCAAAAGATGAAGTCTTCAATGTGCTGTTGAATTCAGCAAAATCAACACGCCAGCCTCGACCGATCTCTGAAGGTATCTGCGACCTGACCAGATACGAGCTTCTTTCAAAATAGTTTAAAGGCCGCGCTCGTGGCCTTTTTTATTTCGTTGATTATCTAATGGACGGATGTGAATATGAAAAAGGCAATTCTCGTATTGATGACATTGACTTCATTTAGCGCTATCTCTGCAACAATTATGTCGATACCGACAGATTCGAATGCTAAATATACAATTTTAGACCATGAGTTAAATGGAAATATGGCAACCATTATAACTAAACGAGAGGGACCCTCAGGAGTATCGTATTCTAAGCGCTTATATGATTGTTCTGCCTGGACTGTTAAATATCTTGGTGATGGAGATACCATCGAGCAAATGAATTTATCTGCGCCTGACGCAAATATGGGCTCCATTGTTGATAACTCAATTGCTTATTATATAGGCCAAAAAGCCTGTAAATAATTACAGCCCAGATTAAAGGTCAGAATAGCAAGCTTGCGCATCTTTCTGGCTTTTAATCCGGGTTTTGCAGGGAGCGCAAACCTACTTGCGCCGGGGTGGCAAAGAACCCCGATGGCGCATTCTGCGTCACGTTTTACCCCTTCCATAATTTTCTAAATTCCACTTCTGTTTTCTTACTGCCCCTCCAGGACGCTTTTCGCCACTCTTCCTCCGTACATGCAATCGCATTGAAGGAGGTTTATATGCGCATGACACAACCCCGGGTATGGTGTCTGTTGCTGTTACTGGCGGCATTGATGATAGGGCTGGCGATTTCAGTGATGACGGGGAGTTTTAAGAAGTGTTTGTGAGACCGGAAAAAAAGCCTGGCTTTGCCAGGCTTAGTACTTATTTTGATATATCTGGATATATAATTGTTATTATTGTAAACGCTGTGCCAATAAACCCAACCAATAAGCTAAGCCTGGAAATAAGTCTTTCACGGCCGCCTTCTTTTCTATTTGAAGAGTAAAGTTCGCCAAGTGATTGAGATAATTGTGAAACGGTGTGTCGATTTGAGTTCGAAGAGAGTTGTAACTGTCTAAGTTGTGTTGCTACGTCCTCAGGTAGTTCAGAGAAGGGGATTTGTGACTTATGCCAATAGATAATATTCCTAATGCGCTCTAAATCATTTTTGTATGCGGCGGGTGCATTTATGTAATGGTTAAGGATATTTTCCAGGCAGGGCTGAATCGATTTTTTATTTATTGCCCATCGATTTGCTAATATATAAATATCTTTATTTTTTAGTTTGTTATGTTGTATTCCGTTTTTAATGCTCTGCTCGAAGCGCTTTCTCCAGTAGCTTTGAGATATATCATTCAATGTATAGAAAATGATTAGTAATGAACCTATTACACAGGCTGCGAGTAAAGATAATAAAATTATCATAACTATATCTCGTCGTTTTTTCTCAGTTTAACAAGCTTTAAGATAACAAAACATAGTGATTTACCTACTATTTTTGGTTATCTCAAAGCTTTGCCATCCCGATGGCGCATTCTGCGTCACGTTTTACCCCTTCCATAATTTTCAACATTCCACTTCTGTTTTCTTACTGCCCCTCCGGGACGCTTTTCGCCACTCTTCCTCCGTACATGCAATCGCATTGAAGGAGGTTTATATGCGCATGCCATCATCCCGGGAATGGTGCCTGTTGGGTTTTTTGCTGGTTTCGGGCTTTCAGGCCGCCGAGTCTGACGAGCTGGCGCTGGTAATGAAGCAACTGGATCAGGTGCAGGCGGCGCTGGAACGCGCCCGTGTTGTCGCCGTTCAGGATGGGCAGCACGGATGCCTCTATCTCGATTACCTGTGGGCAACGCAGGACATCAAGGCGATTCACCAGGGCATTGGTATCTACCTGGAGCCTTCCCGTGCTCAGCCGGTGCCTTCGGGATCTCTAACCGGTCAGTACCGGATGGAGCGTCGTCCATGAACGATGCCCAGACCAGCGCATTTAAGTGGCAAGTGGCAACGCCGATCCCGCACTGCTGAGAAAAGTGTTTATCGGTGCACTAATTGCGCTACTGGTTTTGTGGGTGGGGTGGGGTTTTGTACATGTTTATCGGGGGTACGCGGCAGGCCATGTCAAAGAGCAGGCGCTAGTGCGTTTTGCCATTCGCTCAGTCCTTTTAATCATTATCGCTATCTATCTTTTTGTCAGCTAAGTCTGGCTTTCTTATAAGGAAATAACTATGTTTTGCGCTGCATTATCTTCTCTGTTTTTTTCTTTTCGCCTCTGGTGTGCGCGGGTTCTGGCGCTGTCAGGCTGGATGATGTCCCCGCGTAATCTGACCATCCACAATCCTCTCGATCTCCGCTCCGGCAGCTCCCGTCCGTGATGGGAAATCCCTCCCTCAACGGTGTATGCCTTCAGCTTTTATATCTTCCAGCAACTGAACAGCTGGCCGAAGGATGGTGACGTTGATTATCCGTATCGCATCGAAACGCTGTCGGCCTACCTGACGCCGACCTGCAAGGAACGGCTGCACAAGGATGCGAAGCAACGTAAAGACCTGGGCGAATCGCGGGATCGCGTGCGGGGTGTGTCGGAGATCCCGGAACGGGGCTACCGGGATGACAGCGTCACCATTATTGACCGCGATAACTGGCAGGTTCGTCTGGATCTGGTTACCGATGAATATGTTAACTCCGAACCGGTTAAACGCTCGCTGGTGCGCTATCCGCTGAAAGTGGTGCGCTGGGATAAAAATCCGGAAGCCAACCCGTTCGGTCTGACGCTGGATTGTCTCTCGGAAGCGCCGCAGCGTCTGGAAGCGGCCCCTGTGGTTAAGGAAGAGAAAAAGGGAGTGTTTAACTGATGAGATTACGACGATTTTTGTTGTTGCTGGCCTGTCTTGCCGCATTACCGGCGCAGGCGGTTGAGCTGGTGAAGTGGGAGCGTATTCCGCTGCCGGTGGCCCTGACCTGCTATGCCGCGCAAAGTCTGTACGCACCGTCACGAACGATTGAGCCGCTGCCCGGCGTGCATTCTGTTTCGCTACCGTTACCGGACAAACTTACGTCATTGCTATCGTCAGAATCCGTTGAAATCAAACCGCTGGCCGCATGGGGATTGCAGGGTTACAGCGTGGTGGCGCTAGCTATGTTGCTGCGGAAATTAAGGCCCCGCGTTGGATACGTACAGATGATATTTCCTTTGAGCTTCTTACGGAGCAGTATTTTTACAGCAAATCATTACGGCCAGCGACAGAGTGGAGTTATCGGAAAGTAGTTCGTTCTTTTGAGGATTTTACGCTTCAGCAACCCGCAGAAATTACTTATCTGACCGTGCTTAAATGGCGGCACACGGTACTTAACGATCTAAATCTGGCTCCCCGAACCTGGAATAATAAAGTGGCGCATATGCGGGCGCTATTCAACTTCGGTATCAAACAGGGATTATTGAAGCAGGCTGAAAATCCTTTCAACGGTGCAATAGTTCGCCCGGGAACGAAAAAGAAGAAGACATTAACCCAGACGCAAATGGATACGATGTATCGGTTAATGGAACAGTATATGGAATGTGAAAAGGAAAGGGGATATTGCAGTGTGTTTAATGGACGACGAAATGCCTTGTTCCCCACCTGGTTCTGGCTGACGGTTATGAATGTATTTCGTTATACCGCCATACGGCAGAACCAGCTTCTGCATATCCGGCTTGGTGATATAAATCTCGAAGAACGATGGATCGATTTGAACATAGAAGGAGCCAGGAATCATCGTGAGCATCGGGTTCCGGTCGTGTCAGCACCCTATCCGTCACTGGAGTATCTTGTGATAAAAGCAGGCGAAGCCGGGATGGAGCGAAATCATCAGGTCTTCAACGTTGGGTGGTTTGACCTGGTGAGAAAGCATAAATATCCCGAGGTGATGAACGAGTATCCGCTGAGAGCGTTTTTCCGGCGCTTGTCCAGAGAGTGTAAGCTCACTGTAACGCCGCACCGGTTTCGCCACACGGTGGCAACGCATATGATGAAATCACCGGAGCGTAATCTGTACGCGGTGAAAAAACTGTTGGGTCATGTCAGTATCACATCAACGCTGGAATATATTGATGAAAGTGTTGATAGTCTGAGGGATATACTGGAAACGGAGTTGATGTAGCGGTCTGATGAATGTGTCGCTGACACAATTTGACATTAACAGTGAATTTCTGTAAATATCACGCACGAAAAAACAGACTTGCTCTAACAAGTCTGTTTTTCTGGAGCCTTTTCTCAACCACAAGTAACAGCGTTACATCGTGTTTTTACTGGCTCGTCTTCGTGTCCGTCAGAACTGCATCTTGCATATCTGACCAACCGGCTTTGAATAGTGGTGCCCGGACTCGGAATCGAACCAAGGACACGGGGATTTTCAATCCCCTGCTCTACCGACTGAGCTATCCGGGCAACGGGGCGCATTAAACCGTAATCATCGATTCACGTCAATGAAATTTCGCTAAATACGGTTTGTTTGCTTAACTTTGCGGCAAAAAGACCACTATGTCAGCGCACCGCCCTGGCGGCACTGCGCAAAACGCAGGACATCTTCTGCCAGACGTTGAGCGGTGTCGACATCGGTCTGGCTGCGGTTGACCAGCATCCGACTCAGGCAGCCTTCCAGAATCAGTTCCATCTGCTTCGCCACCATTGCCGGATCGTCGACTTCCAGTTGGGTAAGCAGTTCATGACTGAAATCATATGCTGCCTTTTTTTGCTGATCGGCCAACTGATGAACAGGATGGTCTGGATCCGGATAAAACGTACAGGCGGCGATAAACAGGCAGCCAGGGTAGCGATGATTACTGACGCATTCGGTGAGCGCGCCGTAGCGGGCCAGGAGCTTTTGCTCGTTAGTCAGTTCATCATTATGCATAAGCTGTCTGCGCCAGGCGTCGACCTGTTGACTAAGATAGCGCAGTACGTCGTAAAGCAACGCTTCACGATCGGGCCAGAAACGCTGCAGTTCCTCCAGCGGGTAATCAAGGCGCTCGGCAACCATTTCTAGCGTGGTGCTGGCTATCCCTCTTATTTCGAGTAATTTAAGGGCTTCTCCCAGGACGTCTTCACGTTGCACGATGTTCTCCTCCATTTAATCCCCAGAAGTGTCGCTTACTGCGGCAGATTCTGCAAATGTGTATGAAAAGCAGGCGCATCCATAAACCCCGTTACCCGGTATTCCGGGTGCTCGTTACCTGCGGAATCAAAAAACAAAATTGTCGGTAAACCCAGTACCTTGAGACGTTTTAACAGGGCAATATCTTCAGCACTGTTGGCGGTAACATTAGCCTGCAACAGTAGACTGTTATTCAATGTCTGACGAACCTGAGGATCGCTAAACGTGTATTTCTCAAACTCCTTACAGGCTACGCACCAGTCCGCATAGAGATCGAGCATTACCGGTTTACCCTGCGCCTGAGCCAGAGCGCGATCCAGGTCTTCCACATTCGTGATGCGGGTAAAGTTCAGGTGCGCCTGTTCAGCGCCGGGCGGCGCGCCAAAGGCCCAGTCCTGAAGCGGGCGGGCACAGACCAGCGTGGCACCCAGCAAGATAATCTGCACCGCACGCATCCACGGCTGCGGTGCTTTCAGGCTGGTGATAAAGGCCCAGCCGAAGAAGGCGATACCGAGCAGCGACCACAGTCGTAATCCCTGAACGTCGCCAACGATCCGCTCCAGCAGAAAGACCGGTAATGCAAGAATAATAAAACCGAACGCGGTTTTAACATGCGCCATCCACGGCCCGCTTTTGGGTAACAGGCGATTGCCGAAGACCGTCACCAGGATAAGCGGCAGGCCCATACCCAGCGCGTAAAGATACAGCGTGCCGCCGCCGAGCCACAGATTACCGCTCTGAGCGATATAGAGCAGGATCGCGCTGAGGGGGGCGGTAGTGCAGGGAGAACAAATCAGTCCGGCAATCGCCCCCATTATAAATACGCCGCCGGGAGAACCTCCCTGCTGGCGGTTGCTCATCAGCGCCAGCCGCGTCTGTAATGAAGAGGGTAGTTGCAGAGTAAACAGGCCAAACATTGAGAGAGCCAGCAGGGTAAAGATGATGGACAGGCCAATCAGAACATAGGGATGCTGAAGCGCCGCCTGAAATTGCAGCCCTGCGGCGGCAACGACCAGCCCAAGCGAGGTGTAAGTTAGCGCCATTCCCTGTACATAAATAAAGGCCAGCAGTAGCGCACGAGGGGTAGAGAGCCGATGCTGACCACCGAGAACGATGCCGGAGATTAACGGATACATGGGGAGTACGCAGGGCGTAAAGGCAATGCCAATGCCGATCAACAATGCCCACAGGGCAGTGAAGGGCAGGGCTGCGTCGGCGTCGCTGCTTTCTCTTACCTCAGCTCCTTCCCCGGGAGAGAGGGAGGTGCTGGCGTCGGCGTCGCTATTTGCTGTTACTTCGGCTTCAGGATGAGTGGCTCTCTCCGTCGCGGGTGCGGACAGTTTCCTCTCCTGGGGGAGAGGGCGTACTTCACTTACCGGCACCACTTTAGTCTCCGGCGGATAGCAGAGCCCGCTGGCAGCACAACCCTGATAAGTTACCGTTAATGAAGCCTCTTTCCCGGCAGAATAGATGTCTACCGGTACCGATAATGTCTGGCGATAAATTTCACTTTTGCCGAAGAATTCATCTTCATGGCTCTCTCCCATCGGGAGTTGCAGCGGGCCAATATCTGCCTGCGTAGCCGTCACCTTAATGTGCTGGCGATAGAGATAATATCCTTCTTTCACCTGCCAGTTTAGGGTAACTACACGTTGGTCTTGCTGAAAATTAAAGGCAAATGCCTGGTCGGCCGGAACGAAATTTGAGCGCCCCGGGGCGTCAAAAAGACCGGCAAAGGCTGACGTGCTGCACAGCAGCAGGATCAGCGTAAGGATGCGTTGAGCCATGAGAGGTAATCACTGTCTCCGTGAATAACGGGTAAAACCAAAAGTTCAGGGGTCTGATACGGGTGGTGCGCTTTGAGGCTGTCCAGCAGCGCTTGCTGATGTGCAGGCGACGTTTTTAGCACCATTTGCACCTCATATTCCTGCTCCAGTTTGCCTTCCCAGTAATAGAGCGAGCTCGCGCCAGGCAGGATCGTTACGCAGGCAGCAAGCTGGTCGCCCAACACTTTTGCTGCCAAATCCTGGGCGGTAGCTTCATCCGGGGCGGTACAGAGTACGACAACGGCTTCGGGTGTGGTCATCATTAACCTCGTATCAGGGGAAAGAGGCACTATACCACGGTGGGAAGAAAGGGTTGATGACGCGGGCCACTCAATGGCCCGCGTTTAAAAACATTTACAACATAATGCTGCCGAAAATAAAACCGAAGATCACACATAGCGTGATGGCGATAACGCCGGGGATCAGGAACGCGTGATTGAAGACATATTTGCCGATGCGGGTTGAGCCAGTATCATCCATCTCTACCGCTGCCAGCAACGTAGGATAGGTGGGCAGAACGAACAGCGCTGAGACGGCGGCAAAAGACGCTATGGCCGTCAGCGGGCTAACGCCCAGCAGCAGCGCAGCAGGCATCAGTGCCTTGGTCGTTGCCGCCTGCGAGTAAAGCAGGGTGGCGGCAAAAAAGAGTACGATCGCCAGTAGCCACGGGTAGCTGTTTAACAGGTCGCCCGCTATCGTCTGAATATCACTAATATGGTGCTTCACAAAGGTATCGCCCAGCCAGGCAACGCCAAGCACGCAGATACAGGCGCTCATGCCGGATTTAAAGGTACCGGCGTTGAGGATCTCTCCGGTATCGACTTTACAGGTCAGGCAAATCAACGTCGCAATAGTCAGCATGAATACCACAATCGCTTCATTACGCGGCAGGATCGGGTTGGCAATTAATCCGACGGTTGGGCTAATCGCCGTGGCGTACAGCATGACTGCAATAATCCCAATCAAAAACAGCATCACCGAACGCTTCGCATGGGGCTTAAGCATAAACACCTGGCTACCGCGCAGTTTGATTTCTCCTTTCGCCAGACGCTCCTGATACACCGGATCATCCTTTAGCTCGGCGCCAAGAAAGTTACACACGATGGCAGTAAGCATAACGGCGATCAGAGTGACCGGAATACAGATAGCCAGCAGCGTCAGATAGCTAACGCCCAGCGGCTCAAGAATACCGGCGAAGAAGACTACGGCGGCAGAAATTGGTGAGGCAGTAATGGCGATTTGCGAGGCGACCACGGCAATAGACAGCGGGCGCGAAGGGCGAATTCCCTGCTCTTTGGCGACCTCGGTGATCACCGGTAGCGTTGAGAATGCCGTATGCCCGGTTCCGGCGAGGATCGTCATAAACCACGTTACCAGCGGTGCAAGAAACGTAATATATTTTGGGTGCCGCCGCAGCATACGTTCGGCGAGGCTGACCAGAAAGTCCATCCCGCCAGCAACCTGCATGGCGGCGATAGCGGCAATCACGGCCATGATAATTTCAATCACATCAAACGGGATCGCGCCGGGGGGAATCTGAAAAAAGAGCGTCAGGACAAGGACACCCAATCCGCCAGCAAATCCAATACCTATGCCGCCAAGCCGCGCACCAAGGTAAATCGCCAGCAGGACAATAACGAGTTCTGCACCAAACATATAAACCTTCTTATTTTTTAATTAATTGATATTAAATTGTTGCAATTAGGTAATCACAAGCAACAAAAAAGGCACGTCATCGCTGACGTGCCTTTATGTTTAACCGGAACTGTTATTGTTCACTTTCATCGGTATAACGTTTTGCCTTATAAGCCGGATGCATAAGATTCTGTGCTGAAAAAATATCGTCCAGTTCAGCTTCGGTAAGCAGACCGCGCTCCAGGACGACTTCGCGCACGCTCTTACCCGTTTCAGCGCAAATTTTGCCAACAATATCACCATTATGGTGGCCGATATACGGATTAAGATAGGTCACAATGCCGATAGAGTTATAGACATAGCTTTCACAAACGGCTTTGTTCGCCGTAATACCATTAACGCATTTTTCCAGCAGGTTGTAGCACGCATTGGTCAGAATGTGAATCGATTCAAACATCGCCTGTCCAATCACCGGCTCCATGACGTTCAACTGAAGCTGACCGGCTTCTGAGGCCATCGTCACGGTAGTATCGTTGCCAATAACTTTAAAGCAGACCTGGTTAATCACCTCTGGTACCACCGGGTTAACTTTTGCTGGCATGATTGACGAGCCAGCCTGCAATTCCGGGAGGTTAATTTCATTTAACCCGGCACGTGGGCCAGAAGAGAGCAGGCGCAGGTCATTACAGATTTTCGACATCTTAACGGCCAGGCGTTTCAGGGAGCTGTGAACCATCACGTACGCGCCACAGTCAGAGGTCGCCTCAATCAGATCTTCAGCAGGCGTCACCATCAAATTACTGACTTCAGCCAGCTTTTGCACCGCCAGTTGTTGATAACCATCCGGCGTGTTCAGACGCGTACCGATGGCTGTTGCGCCGAGGTTAACTTCCAGCAGGAGTTCAGCTGTACGCAGCAGGTTTTTTGTCTCTTCACGCAGTAGTACGCTAAAGGCATGGAATTCCTGGCCAAGCGTCATTGGCACTGCATCCTGAAGCTGGGTACGGCCCATTTTCAGCACGTCCTGGAACTCAACGGCTTTTTTCTCGAAACCTTCGCTTAACTGATGGATTGCATCAATCAGTTTTACGATGGAAGCGTAAACTGCAATGCGGAATCCGGTCGGGTAGGCGTCATTAGTGGACTGGCATTTATTAACGTGGTCATTAGGATTGAGGAACTGATACTCGCCTTTCTGATGGCCCATCAGTTCAAGTCCGATATTGGCCAGCACTTCGTTGGTATTCATGTTTACGGAAGTCCCTGCGCCGCCCTGATAGACGTCGACCGGAAACTGATCCATACATTTGCCATTGTTCAGAACTTCATCACAGGCGGCAATGATGGCATTTGCCACATTTTTCGGGATGGTCTGCAGCTCTTTATTCGCCAACGCTGCGGCTTTCTTCACCATCACCATTCCGCGGACAAACTCAGGAATATCGCTGATTTTGTTGTTACTGATGTAGAAGTTTTCAATCGCTCTCAGAGTGTGAACGCCATAGTAGGCATCCGCTGGAACTTCCCTGGTGCCCAACAGGTCTTCTTCGATACGAATGTTGTTTAACATGTAAACCTTCTCTTTCAAGCTGCCAATGATTACACCAAATACGCAGTGTTTATGAGGGTATGCGTATTTTCTGACCGACGATTATCTCCCGAATCGGCCCGGTGCCCACGATCATATGCTGATGATAGCGAATTGCAGTAATCTGGATCACTTATTCTGCGACGAATCGCAAGATAATTATTGATGTGTGAAATGTATCACCCCCCTGAACATCCAGCTTAAAATTACGGGGTACTTTGGTTGAAGTTTGGCTTTTCGTCTCCATCTCATCAGGATGCGTTTCGCAAACCCATTTTTGGCAAAGGCTGACTGACCGTTGCCCACCACAGGAGAAGCCAGTGCGCTGGATACCTTTACTTGCTGTTTTTCTTTATGTTTATATCGAAATTTCGATATTCATTCAGGTCGCTCATGTGCTGGGCGTGCTATTAACCTTGCTGCTGGTGATTTTCACCTCATTCATCGGCATGTCGCTGGTGCGTAACCAGGGATTCAAAAACTTTTTGCTGATGCAGCAGAAAATGGCAGCCGGAGAAAGCCCGGCGGCGGAGATGACAAAAAGCGTTTCGCTGATCATTTCCGGCCTGTTATTGATCCTGCCAGGATTTTTTACTGACCTGCTGGGCTTGCTGTTGCTGTTACCGCCAGTGCAAAAGCATCTGACGCTAAAACTGCTGCCACATTTGCGCTTTTCGCGGATGCCGGGCGGGGGATTTAGCGCCGGCGGTGGTAATACGTTTGACGGGGAATATCAGCGTAAAGACGACGTGCGCGACCGGATTGAACATAAAGACGATCGCGATTAACGGGCCTGCTTTTTTCAGGCCCGACGAGATATTATAACGATGTGATGATGGCCCGCTTCGGCAAGAACAGCCACAGCGCGGCCAGCATGATAATAGCGTAAAGACTTTTCCATCCCACCATCACCAGTAACAGCAGGCAAAGCAGACCGCCAGTGGCGGCCAGAATGCGATAACGTCCTTTAAGTAATCGACACCCTGCCAGCATACACAGCAAATAAATGACGATGAAAATACCGTTGGCATAAACGATAAGCGCATCCAGATTAATTTGCAGACCGTAAATCGCGAGAGTAGACATCACACAACAGCCCAGAACCGCATTAAGCGCGTTGATCGGCAGCTGTTTTTTTGACAGGCGGGAAAGAGGACTCTGCGGTTTATACTGCGCCTGCGACCAGACCATTCGCGCAAAACTTTGAATATAAATGTTGAGGCTGGCAAAGCAGGCCAGATAGCCAATAATGCACGCTATCCACTGTGCCTTAACGCCAAAAAGCTGAACCACAATCGCCGGTAATGACGCGGCAGCGGCGAGCTCTTCGCCGTAGGCGTTAAATTTCAGCACCACCACAGTACAGGCCCAGTAGACGAAACCAGCCAGGAGCAGCCCAATCATTAATGCCCGCGGGAAATCTCTTTCCGGCTGTTTAAACTCGGAGGCCAGATGTGCAAAGGCTTCCAGACCGACAAAGCACCAGAACATCACGGCCAGCGCGGAAAAGAGCGCCGGAGCCTGCACATCCTGAAGAGCAGGGAAGGGAATGTGTGCCAGAGTAATGTCGCCAGACCACCAGATGGCGGCGATCAGCGCGACGATCAGCAACGCAACAATACTCTGTAGATTCGCGCTGGAGCGTGCCCCGCGGGTGCCAACAAACCAGATGAGCGCAAGCGTAATCAGTTCAGCGACCAGTAATTGCCAGCCGGACCAGCCAAACATCGCCTGCCAGAAACCGGCCGCAATATGTAAGGCGGCGGGTAATCCTACTGGAATAACTGATAAAAACAGCCAGCCGGTAACGCGCTCAAGGCGCGGTCCAAATGCCAGGCCGACAAAATGCGCCACGCCGCCAGCGCTCGGAAAGTGACGCCCGAGAATGGCAAAGACAATCGCAATCGGAAAAACCAGCAAAATAAGCGCGGGCCACGCCCATAAACTGTTATTTCCGGCGACCAGTGCCGCCAGCGCCGGAACGGCAAAAACGCCGGTCCCCAGTAGTGAAGTGGATAGCAGACCAACGCCCTGAGCGAGCCCTAATTCCTGTTTCAATCCCGCCATTTCTTTTTCTCTATGAGTCATTTACGCATCATTGATGGTATCACATTGCGTTTTAAGCGCTCTGACACTTGCGAGCATTGTCTATTTTTTAACGCGTTAATGGCGGGGAGATAAAATTTTTTTTCTCTCCCCCCTTGAAGGGGGAAAAACCGACCCCCATCTCTCAGGCACTAGTTGAAGAAGCCTGTGGCTCTTTGACGTCATCCATAACTGATAAAGACTTTCTCAAAGGAGAGCTATCAATGAGTATTCGTCCGCTACATGATCGTGTGATCGTCAAACGCAAAGAAGTTGAGTCCAAATCTGCTGGCGGTATCGTTCTTACCGGTTCTGCGGCAGGTAAATCAACTCGTGGCGAAATCATCGCTGTCGGTAAAGGCCGCATTCTGGAAAACGGTAATGTGCAGCCGCTGGACGTTAAAGTGGGCGATATCGTGATTTTTAACGATGGCTACGGCGTGAAATCCGAGAAGATCGACAATGAAGAAGTGTTGATCATGTCCGAAAGCGACATCCTGGCAATTGTTGAAGCGTAATCCGCGAACGACACTGAACATACGAATTTGAGGGAAAGAAAAAATGGCAGCTAAAGACGTAAAATTCGGTAACGACGCTCGTGTGAAAATGCTGCGCGGCGTAAACGTACTGGCAGATGCAGTAAAAGTTACCCTCGGTCCGAAAGGCCGTAACGTAGTTCTGGACAAATCTTTTGGCGCACCGGCCATCACTAAAGACGGTGTTTCCGTTGCACGTGAAATCGAACTGGAAGACAAGTTCGAGAACATGGGCGCGCAGATGGTGAAAGAAGTTGCCTCTAAAGCGAACGACGCTGCAGGTGACGGTACCACCACCGCGACCGTACTGGCCCAGTCAATCATTACTGAAGGTCTGAAAGCCGTTGCTGCGGGCATGAACCCGATGGATCTGAAACGTGGTATCGACAAAGCGGTTACTGCTGCGGTTGAAGAGCTGAAAGCGCTTTCTGTACCGTGCTCTGACTCTAAAGCCATCGCTCAGGTGGGTACTATCTCCGCTAACTCCGACGAAACCGTAGGTAAACTGATCGCTGAAGCGATGGACAAAGTCGGTAAAGAAGGCGTGATCACCGTTGAAGACGGTACCGGTCTGCAGGATGAGCTGGACGTGGTTGAAGGTATGCAGTTCGACCGTGGCTACCTGTCTCCGTACTTCATCAACAAGCCGGAAACCGGTGCAGTAGAACTGGAAAGCCCGTTCATTCTGCTGGCTGATAAAAAAATCTCCAACATCCGTGAAATGCTGCCGGTTCTGGAAGCCGTTGCGAAAGCAGGCAAACCGCTGCTGATCATCGCTGAAGATGTTGAAGGCGAAGCGCTGGCAACTCTGGTAGTGAACACCATGCGCGGCATCGTGAAAGTGGCTGCGGTTAAAGCACCGGGCTTCGGCGATCGTCGTAAAGCGATGCTGCAGGATATCGCTACGCTGACCGGCGGTACTGTTATCTCTGAAGAGATCGGTATGGAGCTGGAAAAAGCAACCCTGGAAGATATGGGTCAGGCAAAACGCGTTGTGATCAACAAAGATACCACTACCATCATTGATGGCGTGGGCGAAGAAGCGGCAATCCAGGGGCGTGTGACTCAGATTCGTCAGCAGATCGAAGAAGCAACTTCTGATTACGATCGTGAAAAACTGCAGGAACGCGTAGCGAAACTGGCAGGCGGCGTTGCCGTTATCAAAGTTGGCGCGGCAACTGAAGTTGAAATGAAAGAGAAGAAAGCACGCGTTGAAGATGCGCTGCACGCTACCCGTGCTGCGGTAGAAGAAGGCGTGGTTGCTGGCGGTGGCGTAGCGCTGATCCGTGTTGCAAGCAAGCTGGGTGAACTGCGTGGCCAGAACGAAGACCAGAACGTGGGTATCAAAGTTGCGCTGCGCGCAATGGAATCCCCGCTGCGTCAGATCGTGCTGAACTGCGGTGAAGAGCCGTCTGTTGTTGCCAACACCGTGAAAGCGGGTGACGGTAACTACGGTTATAACGCAGCCACTGAAGAATACGGCAACATGATCGATATGGGTATCCTGGATCCGACTAAAGTTACCCGTTCTGCTCTGCAGTATGCGGCATCTGTTGCGGGCCTGATGATCACCACCGAATGCATGGTGACCGACCTGCCGAAAGGCGATGCGCCTGACTTAGGTGCGGCCGGTGGCATGGGCGGTATGGGTGGTATGGGCGGCATGATGTAATTGCCCACGCCCTGCATCCTTCAGGCTGCAGATGCGTTGGCTGCGTTTGCTAACCCCAGTCACTTACTTGAGTAAGCTTCTGGGGATTAACAAACTTGCCGCGTTCCTGCAACCAGAATGATTTGGGTGTTCATCTCCCACACTAAGAATTGAGAGACCCCCGGGCAGAAATGTTCGGGGGTTTTTCTTTTGGTCATCTTTTTAGTATAAGGTTTAGACACGGACACATTTGTCCCGCTAATTGAAAATGAGGAATAACATGCGCGTAAAAGTCTCAGCAGGGATCGTGGGTGCGGCGTTACTGCTGGCAGGATGTAGCTCCGGCAATGACCTGTCCGCAGGCGGGCAGAGCGTTCGCTTTGTGGAAGATAAGCCAGGCGCGGAGTGCCAGCTTATCGGTATGGCGACGGGTAAGCAAAGTAACTGGCTGTCCGGGCAACATGGTGAAGAGGGCGGTTCAATGCGCGGTGCAGCTAATGCACTACGTAATCAGGCAGCTCAAATGGGCGGTAACGTGCTTTATGGCGTGAGTAGTCCCACACAGGGAATGCTGTCGAGCTTTGTGCCAACCGCAAGTGAAATGCAGGGCCAGGTATATAAATGCCCTAACTGATCGTTTGTCAGGCCCCCACGCGTTGAGGGCTTGCTACACTAACCCGGGATGCTCAGGCCTTTTATTATTCAGGCTGAGCATCCGGGATAAAGACCTAAATAAGCAGCCTTTATTTTTGACGAAGATGTAAATCGATAGGCGTTTTACTGGGCTCACCACCGATCTCACGCGCCAGTTTCGGCACCATATAACCGGAAACCAGCGTCAATAATTCGCGCATCAGCGCTCTGGCCTCATCATCACTCACCATGAAATGAGCCGCACCCTGAACTTTATCCAGCACGTGCAGATAATAGGGCATTACGCTCGCATCAAACAGCGCATTACTCAGTGCTGCCAGCGTGCTGGCATTGTCATTGACCCCGCGCAGCAGAACGCTCTGGTTCAATAGCGTTACGCCAGCCCTGCGCAGCAGCGCCATTGCAGCACGAAAATCATCATCAATTTCATTGGCATGGTTGATATGGTTAACCAGCAGGATTTGCAGCGAGGAGCGGGCAAAGCGTGCGGCCAGCGCGTCTGTGATCCGCGCGGGGATCACTATTGGTAAGCGACTATGAATGCGCAGACGCTTAATGTGGGGGATTGCCTCAAGCGCATCGAGCAACCAGTCCAGCTCGTGATCTTTTGCCATGAGCGGATCGCCGCCGGAGAAAATAATCTCATCAAGTTCGGGATGGGCCGCGATATAGTCCAGCGCGCGTTGCCAGCTACGCTTATTGCCCGGGTTATCAGCGTAGGGGAAGTGGCGACGGAAGCAGTAGCGACAATTTACGGCACAGCCTCCTTTCACCAGCAAGAGTGCACGATTCCGGTATTTATGCAGTAAACCGGGCACCACGCTGTGCTGTTCATCCAGCGGATCGGCGCTAAAACCGGGCGTGACGATAAACTCGTCCTGCGAGGTAAGTACCTGACGCAGCAAGGGATCGTGGGGATTGCCTTTCTCCATTCGCGCGGCAAAAGCACGCGGCACGCGCAGAGCAAAAAGACGTTTTGCTTCGATTCCTGCAAGCATCGCGTCATCAGCGTCTATATTCAGAAGACGCAAGAGTTCATCGGGATTGGTAATAACATCGGCAAGTTGCGTTAACCAATCTTCTCTGGACGGGGTATTTAGGGTTACAATATGCGCCATTTTGTGGCTTAGCTACCATTTAACAATTTCAGAGGGCCTTATGGCGACTTACTATAGCAACGATTTTCGTGCTGGTCTTAAAATCATGATGGACGGTGAACCGTATGCGGTTGAAGCCAGCGAATTCGTTAAGCCGGGTAAAGGTCAGGCGTTCGCACGCGTTAAGCTGCGTCGTCTGCTGACCGGTACCCGCGTTGAGAAAACCTTCAAGTCTACCGACTCCGCTGAAGGCGCAGACGTTATCGATATGAACCTGACGTTCCTGTACAACGACGGCGAGTTCTATCACTTCATGAATAACGAAACTTTCGAACAGCTGGCTGCCGATGAGAAAGCCGTAGGCGAGAACGCTAAATGGCTGCTGGACCAGGCTGAGTGCATCGTGACCCTGTGGAACGGTCAGCCGATCTCCGTAACGCCGCCGAACTTCGTTGAGCTGGAAATCGTTGAAACCGATCCAGGCCTTAAAGGTGATACCGCAGGTACCGGCGGTAAACCGGCTAAGCTGTCTACGGGTGCAGTGGTTAAGGTTCCGCTGTTCGTGCAGACCGGTGAAGTCATTAAAGTTGATACCCGCTCTGGCGAATACGTTTCCCGCGTGAAGTAATCACGCACCGCGTTCGCTTGCATCACCGTTTTTTCGATGTGAGCGAGTGCATATTCCTGGCGTGGTACCAGACTGCGCCAGTATTTTCAGCCATATCTGTTCTTTCCTTACCGCTTCGTTTCTTCTAATACTCCGAAAAATTTTTCCCCCGCCGCCATTTCTCAGAATTTTGTCTATGCTTAAGTTGCTATACACAAATAACACTGCGAATAAAGGAAGAAACTATGTTTAAGAAAACAATTGCTGCGATCTTTTCAGTGCTGGTGCTTTCTTCAGTATTAACCGCTTGTAACACTACTCGTGGTGTTGGCGAAGATATTTCTGACGGTGGTAGCGCAATCTCTGGTGCCGCAACCAAAGCTCAGCAGTAGGGTTATTCCGCGAAATACGCCATGCGGTACGGCTTTTTAGCCGTATCGTTATGACAAGTGTGCTATTGCATTCTCGCCCGATGATAAAAAAGGCGAAAAACGATTATCCATTCGTAGTTTAAGTCGGATATTCCTTTTATAGGTATAGACCGTCTTTCCGCTAATACTGAGCATTCCGGCAATCAGCGGATTGCTGACCCCCTCCAGCCACAGCGATAATACTTTCTCTTCCTGTCGGGTAAGCAATGGGCTTATGGTATGCGTGTAATTCAGCCACGGACGCGCGCTAAGTGCAGACTCAATCATATTCGTAATATGCTGCAATGGGGTTTTCTTCGACAGCGTTAACCGTACCGCATCGTGATTGGCGTAATGTCGGGCCGCACAGTACTGGAGTAAAATAACCTGGCTGCGTTCTCCACAGGCGGTAAAGAGCGCGTTAATCAAATTCGCCTGAGAGAGATCGGCCTGAAAACCATTTAAGTCTGCAATAACCAGGCTGGGTTGCCAGTGCTCAATATGCTCTTTGGCTAAAAAGAGACTGCTAAGGCTGGTGACCATAACGGGGGAATGAAAAGAGTGTCCCTGCGTAAGCCATTTCTCAAGCCCATGGCGACTAAACTGGCAGCGGTCAATAATCAGGATTTTATACATTGGGATTTCATAATGAATAGAAAACGGTAGGTGCTTATCGCGACGGTGATAACATCATCATATTCAAGACCGGGAAAGATAAAGGCGGGATTTACGCTGCGAAATAGAGGTATTTCTGACAATAAGGTTTTGAATAACACTTAAGGTAAATTATTGCGTTTTTATTCGGATTGCGTAAAGTAATGACTTCAATCAGCCTTATGGGACGACCCATAAGCGCTTTCTACAATGGGGACGGCCCCGCGATGGAGCCTATATGTCCTGGTTAATTCTTGTTATTGCAGGTCTTCTTGAAGTTGTCTGGGCGATTGGCCTGAAATATACCCACGGTTTCAGCCGTTTTACCCCAAGCGTTATCACGCTGATTGCCATGTTTTTCAGTTTCGGACTGCTGGCGTGGGCGATGAAAACGCTGCCGGTCGGGACTGCCTACGCCGTCTGGACAGGAATTGGCGCAGTCGGTGCAGCCATTACCGGCATCGTGCTGTTTGGTGAGTCGGCAAATCCGGCGCGCCTTCTAAGCCTTGCGTTAATTGTCGCCGGAATTATTGGTCTGAAACTCAGTACGCCTTAATGCGGCTGGTCGATCCAGAGTAGCTTGCTAACGTCAAAACCCTGCCGGGTCGCGGTATCCAGCATCTGCTGTTTTATCTCTCTGGAGATGGTCGGCGTTCTGGAAAGTATCCACAAATAATCGTGATTCGGCCCGCATACCAGCGCATGTTTATACTCTTTATCCAGCGCAATAATATTGTATCCGCCGTAGAACGGGCCAAAGAAAGAGACTTTCAGGGCGGCCCTGCTCGGATCGCCAGTAAAATACGCTTTACCTGTCGACTGCTGCCACATCCCGCGATCGGGGTTATAACCACGATTAATGACGCGTAACCCCCCATCATCACGCAGACTGTAGGTCGCGGTAACACGCTCTAATCCTCGCTCAAAGCGGTGATCGAAACGGGCAATTTCGTACCAGGTACCGAGATAGCGTTGCGTATCGAAATTATTAATGACCGTGACGCCAGAGGGAGGCGTTGGAGAACTACAGGCAACCAGCAAAAACGCAGCGGCGACGGTGGCAGCAACAGGCAGCAAACGCATAGTATTTTCCTTGCAGGTTTTTTAGCTAAGTGTAGAACCCGTCGGGAAAAATTGCTGTAGTAAACGTGAAAAATAGCCCTCTCACTGTTGCTGAGAGGGCGCGCGGATCACATAAAAATGACGCCGACCAGGGTCACGATCGACAGAATGGCGGCCAGACCGTAAAAAACCCATTTGCCGTGAGGTACGTGGATTTTCAGGTCGTGCATCATATGGTGAATGCGATGCAGGCCACACCATAGCGGCAGGGCAATCATCAGGAACAGGAAGGCACGCCCGATCAGGCTATGCGCAAAAGCCAGAACCCGATCGTAGCCGAGCGCGTCGCCAGGATAGAGGCCCAGCGGCAGCATGATACCGACCAGCAGGATCATCACCGGAGCGACAATGGCGCACCACATGCCGCCTGCGCCGAACAGTCCCCAGAATACCGGCTCGTCAGAACGTTTTGGATTGGGATGGATCATCAGTGTCTCCTTACCAGAACAGGGCAACAGCTAAAATAACGATAGTGACAATAATGGTCGCTATCCAGAGGCCGGAAATGACCGGTGCCGGCCCCAGTTTCTCATCCTTGACGATGATATTGGCCGCCTTCGGTGCCAGCTCGAACCAGGTTTTAGTGTGCAGCAGGGCAGCGGCCAGTGCGATCGCATTCAAAATAACGATCGCCGGGTTTTGCAGAAAACCAACGAATCCGGCCCACTGCTCGGGTCCGTGTTTTAGTGCAAACAGGCCATAAATCAGTTCAATACTGAACCAGACCGCCATGATTGCCGTGCCTTCACGCAGCATATAGAAGCGATAAAACGGCAGACTTTTCCACCAGTTTGACGGCATTGGCCGAACATAGGCTTTGCGTTTAGTCGTCATCGTGCACTCCTTAGCGTGGTTTCAGGGTAGCAATCAGAAAGTCTTTCGAGCTTTCGACTTTACCCTGCTGAATGGCGGCGGCGGGATCGACATGCTTCGGACAGACTTCCGAGCAATAACCGACAAACGTGCAGGTCCAGACCCCGTTTGGCCCGTTAAGCTGTGCCATACGTTCTTTTTTGCCGCGATCGCGGTTATCTTCATTGTAACGATGCGCCAGGGTGATGGCAGCGGGGCCAATAAACTCCGGGTTTAAGCCAAACTGTGGGCAGGCGGCGTAGCACAAACCACAGTTAATACAGCCGGAGAACTGATGGTACTTCGCCATTTGCGCGGGAGTTTGCGTGTTGGGTCCCTGATCTGGCGTGCGCGGATTGCCGATAATATAGGGCTTGATGGCTTCCAGACTCTCAATAAAGTGGGTCATATCGACCACTAAATCGCGCTCGACAGGGAAGTTACCCAGCGCCTCGACTTT
Source organism: Klebsiella sp. RIT-PI-d (assembly GCF_001187865.1). Taxonomy (NCBI): domain Bacteria; kingdom Pseudomonadati; phylum Pseudomonadota; class Gammaproteobacteria; order Enterobacterales; family Enterobacteriaceae; genus Klebsiella; species Klebsiella sp. RIT-PI-d. The sequence goes on along the minus strand of NZ_LGIT01000003.1, from coordinate 570,736 downwards.
CATGCCGCGGGTGTAATCACGCATAAATGTCTTACAGGCCAGTTTTGGCACCTTGTTGACCATCATGCCGCAAGAGCCGCAAATTGCCATTCGGCAGGACCAGCGGTAGCTTAGATCGGGGGCAAGATTATCTTTGATATAACCCAGCGCATCGAGTAGCGACGTTTGCTCGTCATAGGGCACGTCATAAAAGGCGCTGTGAGGTGCGGTATCGGTTTCCGGATTGTAGCGAACCACCTCAACCTTCATTGCTTGCATCTCAGCCATGCGTCGTCTCCTTCTTCTCGGCGGCTTCCGCCTCTGCGCCGTAAACACGTTTCGCCGGTGGCAGAGTCGTGATCTTCACGTCGCTGTAATCCAGACGAGTGGTGCCATCCGCATCACGGAAGGCGAGGGTATGCTTGAGAAAATTAACGTCGTCACGTTCAGTGCAGCCTTCATCAAGACGCTGATGCGCTCCGCGTGACTCTTTACGGGCAAGGGCAGAGTGCGCCATGCATTCCGCTACGTTCAGGCCGTGACCCAGCTCAATGGTGTAGAGCAGGTCGGTATTGAAGACGCTGGAGGTATCGGTGATGCGTACCCGTTTAAAGCGTTCCTGAAGTTCTGCCAGCTTATCGACGGTTTTTTGCATCAGCTCCGGCGTGCGGTAGATGCCGCAGCCTTCTTCCATCGACATGCCCATCTCGTCGCGAATGTTGGCCCAGTTTTCTGTGCCCTGCTGGTTAACCAGATCTTTTAGCCGCTGTTCTGCACCGGCCGCCTGCGCATTCAGCGCGCTATCGCTGGCTGTACCGACAGATGCCGCACGCGCCATCGCCTGTTCGCCAGCCAGTTTGCCAAAGACCACCAGCTCTGCCAGCGAGTTAGATCCGAGACGATTGGCACCGTGCAGGCCAACTGAAGAACACTCTCCGACCGCAAACAGGCCCTGAATGCGCGTTTCACAATTTTGATCGGTCTCAATACCGCCCATAGTGTAATGCGCGGTAGGACGGACCGGGATCGGATCTTTCACCGGATCGACACCAACATAGGCTTTCGCCAGCTCACAAATAAACGGCAATCGCTCAAGGATCTTCTTCTCGCCTAAATGACGCAGGTCGAGATAAACCACGTCACCGCGCGGGGTAGAGATCGTATTGCCCTTACGCCACTCATGCCAGAATGCCTGCGAGACTTTATCGCGCGGACCGAGCTCCATATATTTGTTTTTCGGCTCACCCAGCGGCGTTTCCGGCCCCATGCCGTAATCCTGAAGATAACGATAGCCGTCTTTATTGACCAGAATACCGCCTTCACCACGGCAACCTTCGGTCATTAAGATGCCGGAACCCGGCAGGCCGGTCGGGTGATACTGAACAAATTCCATATCGCGCAGCGGCACGCCATGCGCAAGCGCCATGCCCATACCGTCGCCGGTGACGATCCCACCGTTAGTGTTATAGCGATAAACGCGGCCTGCGCCGCCGGTTGCCATGATCACCGCGTTGGCCCGGATTTGCACCAGCGTGCCTTCCATCATATTCATCGCGACCAGGCCGCGCGCCTGACCGTCATCGACCAGAATATCGAGAACAAAATGCTCATCGAATCGCTGAATTTGCGGAAATTGCAGGGAGGTCTGGAAGAGGGTATGCAGCATGTGAAAGCCGGTTTTATCAGCGGCAAACCAGGTGCGCTCAATTTTCATACCGCCAAAACGGCGCACGTTGATGCTGCCGTCAGGGCGGCGGCTCCACGGGCAGCCCCACTGTTCAAGCTGGGTCATTTCTGTTGGACAATGGTGAACAAAGTAATCCACGACATCCTGCTCGCAGAGCCAGTCGCCACCGGCAACGGTGTCGTGGAAATGATATTCGAAGCTATCATGATCCTGGGTTACCGCAGCCGATCCCCCCTCGGCAGCAACGGTATGGCTACGCATAGGGTAGACTTTTGAGACCAGCGCGATTTTGGCGTCAGGTCTGGCCTGCGCGGCGGCAATAGCAGCGCGTAGTCCCGCGCCACCTGCGCCAACAATGGCAATATCGGCTTGAAAAGTATGCACGACGTTCCTCCAGATTATTGTTATTTCATCGCGCTCACGACGAATGCGATGAAAACGTACCCACTGCTCCTTTATAGGTAACGGATTATACCCGTGGTGAAAGAGGGGAAATTTGACGTGTTCGATTTTTTTGCGGTTCTTTATGATGATTTATCACTATTTCTGATGAATTTAGTGATTCATTCTGCTAGTGAATTATTTATGCCTGCTTTTGGGCAATGTCCTGTACAAAATTTGTCTCCGGATAGAGGAACGAGTAGACTTCGTGCCCTTAGCAAAAAACGGAGACAAAACCATGAGCGAAACGGCAACCTGGCAGCCGAGCGCATCCATTCCTAACCTGTTGAAACGTGCAAAAATTATGACTGAAATCCGTCGTTTTTTTGCCGACCGGGGCGTACTGGAGGTGGAAACGCCGTGCATGAGCCAGGCGACGGTGACAGACATTCACCTGTTCCCGTTTGAAACCCGTTTCGTGGGGCCGGGGCACTCCCAGGGCATGAATTTGTATCTGATGACCAGCCCGGAATACCACATGAAGCGTCTGCTCGCCGCAGGCTGTGGGCCGGTATACCAGCTGTGCCGCAGTTTTCGTAATGAAGAGATGGGGCGTCATCATAATCCCGAGTTCACCATGCTGGAGTGGTATCGTCCGCACTACGACATGTATCGCCTGATGAATGAAGTCGACGATCTCCTGCAGCAGGTGCTTGAGTGTCCGGCGGCTGAAACGCTCTCTTATCAGCAGGCGTTTCAGCGTCATCTGGACATTGACCCGCTGTCTGCGGACAAAACGCAACTTCGTCAGGTGGCGGCGAAGCTCGACCTGAGTAATATTGCCGATACCGAAGAAGACCGTGACACGCTGCTACAGCTCCTGTTTGCGATGGGTGTCGAGCCGCACATTGGTAAAGAGCGCCCGGCGTTCGTCTATCACTTCCCGGCCAGTCAGGCGTCGCTGGCGCAGATCAGTACCGAGGATCATCGTGTGGCAGAGCGCTTTGAGGTCTATTTCAAAGGACTTGAACTGGCCAACGGCTTCCACGAACTGACCGATGCCCGCGAACAGCAGCAGCGTTTTGAGCAGGATAACCGCAAACGTGCGGCCCGCGGTTTACCGCAGCAACCCATTGACCTCAATCTGCTAGAAGCCTTAAAGGCCGGATTACCCGATTGTTCTGGCGTGGCGCTGGGCGTTGATCGTCTGGTCATGCTGGCTTTAGATGCCGAAAGCCTTGCGGAAGTGCTGGCGTTTAGTGTCGATCGCGCCTGATGCGTTGGCCCTCCCTGGCGGAGGGCCAGTGTCGTGGAAATAGACCTTTCCCGTTATTAAAACAGCCATTGTTGCGCTTCACGCGCGCGCTTTCTGGCATGCCCTTTTAAGTCACAATAGTTGTCTGGCCTTCTGCTACCATCCGCCGCTGCTTTATACCCTATGGATGGTTTTATGAGTCATACAATAAAAAAGATGAGCCTGACCGGGCTTGTCCTGATGATATTTACGTCTGTTTTCGGCTTTGCCAATAGTCCTTCTGCATATCTTTTGATGGGCTACAGCGCCACGCCGTTTTATATTCTCTCCGCCCTGTTCTTCTTTATTCCTTTTGCGCTAATGATGGCGGAAATGGGTTCGGCGTATCGCAAAGAGGAGGGTGGGATCTACTCGTGGATGAACGATAGCGTAGGTCCGCGCTATGCGTTTATTGGTACATTCATGTGGTTTTCATCCTACGTCGTCTGGATGGTCAGTACGGCTGCCAAAGTGTGGGTACCGCTGTCGACGTTTCTTTTTGGCTCCGATAAAACGCAGATAGGGTCCTTCGCCGGCCTGAGTTCGACGCAGGTTGTAGGCATTCTGGCGGTATTCTGGATGCTGGTTGTCACCTCTGTGGCCTCAAAAGGCATTAATAAAATCGCCCGCATCACCGCAGTAGGCGGTATCTCCGTTATGTGCCTTAACCTGGTTCTCCTGCTGGTAAGCATTACGATCCTGTGCTTAAACGGCGGCCATTTTGCGCAAGGGATTAATTTTGTTACCTCACCTAACCCGCATTATCAATCCGGGCTGGCGATGCTCTCTTTTGTGGTGTTTGCTATCTTTGCGTTTGGCGGCATTGAAGCGGTCGGCGGGCTGGTGGATAAAACCGAGAAGCCTGAAAAGAACTTTGCCAAAGGGATCATTTTTGCGGCAATCATTATTTCTGTTGGCTATTCGCTGGCGATATTCTTGTGGGGCGTGAGCACCAACTGGCAGCAGGTCCTCAACAACAGCAGCACCAATCTGGGCAATATTACGTATATCCTGATGAACAGCCTCGGCGCAACATTGGGTCAAGCCATGCATTTGTCGCCGGAAAGTGCAGCAATCATGGGGATCTGGTTTGCCCGGATCACCGGTCTGTCGATGTTCCTCGCCTATACCGGCGCATTTTTTACCCTGATTTACTCGCCGTTGAAAGCCATTATTCAGGGCACGCCAAAAGCGCTATGGCCGGCAAAAATGACGCGTCTGAATCAGGGCGGTATGCCTGCCAATGCGATGTGGATGCAATGTACGCTGGTCTGCCTGTTTATCCTGCTGGTGTCTTTCGGCGGCGATACCGCGTCCGCGTTTTATGACAAATTGACGCTGATGGCGAATGTGTCCATGACGCTGCCGTACCTGTTCCTCGCGCTGGCCTTTCCTTTCTTCAAAGCGCGTCAGGGGCTGGATCGCCCGTTTATTATTTTCAAAAATCGTACCAGCACGTTTCTGGCAACCGGCATTGTGGTGCTGATTGTCACTTTCGCCAACATCTTCACGGTCGTTCAGCCTGTGATTGAAGCAGGTGACTGGAGCCGCGCAATGTGGATGCTCGGCGGGCCGATCTTCTTTTCGCTGCTGGCTACGGCGATTTATGAGAACTATCGTTGCAGAATGGCTAAGCAGCCTGAGCGGGCTGTTGGATAAGTGTAAAAGCGTCCGGCAGGGAGACCTGCCGGGCACTACCCCGTTTTATTTGAGCATTTATCGGGGGCTGTCATCGATTCGCGATCCAGATCGTCCGGCCAGCAATACTGATACTCTTCCGGCGTCCAGCTAAATGGCCGGGCAGAGAACATCGGCGTGGCGGGGACTTTGCGGCCCTGCATATACTGGCAAATGTGGCTCCACTCGGCCCAAATCATGCGGATATCGCCGACCACCCGCGTGACCGGAAAGCGGTGCAGCACCTGGCGGGTCCCGGGACTGCAGACGGCGCAGACCAGCTGGCTGCCGAAGGTATAGCGGCCTGGCCAGAAATGGCGCTCGCCATACACATCCTCCCAGTCAAAAACCTTCACCACCACGGGCCAGCGGGCCCACGGATTCCATCTGCGCTGGAACTCATACACGTAGACTTTTTGTCGCTTGCGGTTAAAGCGGATGGGGGTTGAGCGTGGGCTAAATACGACTTCTCGCCACGCAAATAACCAAAATGAAGAAAAAATAAAAAGCGCGAAGGAAAGCATTAAAAGAAAGGGTAAACTAAGAAGCATTTCAAAAGAAATTCCTCCACAAATATATATAGCTATGACAGCTGTTAGCATGAATATTAAGAACCACAGTACACCCCATGATTTATTGGTATAGCAGGGAATTTCCATCCAGGTGCCGTTCATTTTCGTGACCCGGATAAGCTGAGGTTTATAGCTCTGCTTTTCTTCCCGACCCGGCAGATCTTCCTCCCAGTAGTCGGCCTGCGGATACAGTATCGACCGGGCAGGGCGGCTGCGTCTGGCCTGCTCAATATCGGCCAGCTCCTGTGCGGTGATCGGAGGAAGCTTATGGTTTTTCATTGTTTTCTGCACTGTTAACCTACCACTCAGCCATAACTATTAAACTTTCCCGATACTGCGCATTGGTGACATCCGGCCAAAAATGCACGCTCAGCGCAGCGGATGGACATTGCGACTCTCTTATGCTGATACAAATCAGCATAATGACGGCCTCGTCAGTGACGATTCGCGTGCTTTGCGGATTGGTACAGCGGGGATGAATACGGGTAGTGTCTGGCTGTTGGGCAACGTTCAGGGAGACTGACGTCAGTTCCATATCACCGGACGCCAGGGTGTACTGTAAAGCAGATATCCCGTCTTTATAGCCGGGGAGTACCAGCTTAATTTTCACTTCACGATAATATTCGCCGTAAATAATCATCGGCGCACTGAATGCAATTTCTGCCACCGTGCCTGAAATCACGGCGTACCAGGCTTCAAGCATGCGGGGCAAGTCTTCTTTGACGTTGGCATGCCAGACCATATCACTGTCATGGCGATTTTTGCCAAAACAGCTGCAGCGTAGCCAAACTTCCAGCGGCGTGCTGCGATATTGTTCGGCGGCATAGGCAATTCCGGCTCCGACTAATATCAGGAGCGCACCGAGGCCTGCCATACCGGTAAGGGCAAAAACGCCGTTCCAGGAACTGATAACGCCTAGAGTGCCGCCAGCAATGGTACTAATACTACCGAACAAATATAATCCGGAAGACAACGTGTCTCCTGATTTATACGAGCTAAAAGACTGAATAAACATCCGTATCCCATCGATAACCGCAGCCGCCCCGGCAATAATCCCGCCCGCTTTTATCAGCGGATGCACAAATCCCGAATCGTCCAGCGCCTGCCAGCTCATCCGGGTCATCAGCATATGGCTGAATCCACCGATTTCTGACGCCGCGCTCAGCACCATCAAACGATTGATGGCCAGGGTCATCGAGGCATCGGTATGGTTGCCGACGGCCTGAGCGAGATTGTCAGAATTGTGCTGCCAGTCGCTGATTTGCAGGCCCAGCATGACCGCTGAAAGCACCAGTCCCACGCTGTTACCGCTGAGAAAACGACGATTGCGCTCAGTCAGCAGCGTCTCTGGGGGGACAGCGATCGGTGCATTGAGATTGCCTTTTAGCGAGACCGAGGACACGCGCAGGCCATGCATGGCTGATATTTTCTCTGGTAGTGAGGTGTTGTCAGGAAGTGCCTCTAATGCGGCCGTTGCCTGAAGATCGGTGGTCGTTATACGAATGGTCAACGGCAGGTTCAGCAACTTTTCGTCAGTGATGTTTATAAGGCCGCCTGTCGCAGCAGCAAATCCTGTCTCTCCCGGCATAAAGTCGCCGCCGAATGCCGCGCTATTGCGGGCAACGGAAAGGGTTGACCAGGAATTGGGGTGGAGATTTACCAGTCGCTGAAAGCGTTTGAGGGTTGTCTCCATCTCCAGAAGATGAACGGTCTCGCCGGTAATGCTATAAGCCGAACCCTGCAATATGCGGCTGTAACCATTCCGCGTGGCAATATCCAGCTTGCTTTGAAGTCGACTGTAAGCGGCGCTCAGTGCTGCGATGCGCCCCGTGACCAGTAACTGAACATCATCCAGTTTCAGGAAGCTGGCAAACTCATCAGATGCGCCCGCTGTTTTCAGATAAGAGTAGCCTGCCGCGCCGTCAAGAATGGCAGCGGTATCGGGAGCCAGTTCCTGCATGGCTTTCGCTGTCTGCAATTCATTTATACCCGCTATGCCGTCAAAAATAGCCGCATTCTGAGTATGATTTAGCCCCAGCAAGCCGACATAAGCCGGTGAGTCGGGCTTCTTCATCCACTCCAGCCAGACATTATCGCTGTGCTCGAGAGGCCCCCCCTGCAGGCAAACTGACAGTGTTTTCATGTGCAGAAGCCAGTCGCGATTATTTTTTTGCGGGGCATAGTCATGATTCATCGCGATTTGCCATGCCCGTCCTGAGTAGCATGCGGCCAGATCGCGGTCGATCGCCGAAATTTTTTCCTGCCAGCCACCAACACAGCTCTTATATTTTGTCTCGAATTCGAGGCGAGCCGATTCGTTATAACATGCATTTAGTCGGGCAAATTCAAAGGCGGTATTTCTGGTGGCAACGTCTGCGGCAGTAGTGGTCTGCTGCATCGCCACGGGATAGCCTGAATCCGGACGGCCATACTCAGGCTGGCTATTGTTATTAATAGCCTCCTGCACGATTTTAAAGGTATGAGAAATAGCTTGAGAAGTCATATGCTGATGACGAATATCTGTGCGGGAGGTCCAGGCGTGGCAGTCCTCGATAAGTTGCAGGCGACCATAGTTAAGTTCCTGAATGACCCCAACGGCATCATCCAGAATGACAGCCCCGGCAGTGCCATATTTGGCGATAATCTGCCCAACTTTACTGCGCATGGCATGCATTTTATCCTGATCTATCCGCGGATAAAAACCGTGCATTCCGCCTCGTGCGACGTGCTCGCAGGTACCCACGGCAAACCCCGGCTGTGGGGAGAAACCTGTACGAAATTCGGTTACATTTTCGGTTAATGAGGAGAGGCTGTAATCCAGCGCCATCCCGCGTTTCTGACTCTGCGGTGATTGCCTAAATGCTTTCAGGTCGATATGCGTAAAGCGGCCTTCCGGGCGTTTTTTCAGGTAGGCTGCCAGCACTTCCTTGCTCCACGGATCGCTGCTAAACGCTATCTCGGCATGGTTCCATTCGGGATCAATGTTGATAAAACTTGCCGTAATATCATGGTTGATCTCCCGGCAGGCCCGGCTCAGCAGCTCTACGCGCTCACCTTCCGGTCTGTTCTGGTAACAAAATGCACGCATGTGTCCCTCAGCGGTGACCTGATAAGCCTGCCAGACAATTTCATCAAGCAGCACGTAGAGATACCCTTCACGCAGTGTACGCAATGCATATTTATATTCACCGCCGGTCAACTGACTGGTTTGAGTGGGAACATCAGGTTGCCATGAGGGTGCGGTACGGCGGGTGATCGCAGCAATACGCAGCGGGAAGATAGCCAGCCCTTGACGCTGGCAGGCTTTACAGCCGGAGGGCAGTACGGCTGCCTGTCGAGCGGCGACGCTGATTCGCATCGCCTGGTCACGCATTGAGAGAGTATTCATTCCTTTTTACCTTGCAGGTAGAGTGGCGTCCTTGTGGCACTGCATGGCAGGAATATCGTAGGGTCAGATGATGTCCCGGCCTTTGCGGGAGCAGCTTATAGGGTAATTAAGCGACGGCCAATAACGCCTCGCTGAAATGACTCTTTAGCAAATCTTAAAATGTTCAGGAAAATTAATGAATAGGATGAGAGGTCAGTAAGCCTGCCTGTGGTCAGGCAGGCTTACTAAAGATGAGCTAAACGCTTCCTGCCGGACGCGTTCCTCTCCCCGCAGAGCTTAATGTGCGTCCGGTTTGCCGACCTGCCAACGTCTCGAGCCGCATCTGGAACGGCGGGAACGGCATATCAATCCCGTGCTCGCGGAAGCCCGCCAGAATCAGCTGGTGGATTTCGTGACGCAGCGGCATCCGGTGGCCCATTTCGGCCGCATAGATACGTAGTTCAAAGATTTGAATACCCTGCTGGAGATCGACCAGAAATACCTCCGGCGGCGGATTATCAATCACCAGCGAGCAGCGCTGGGCAGCGGTCAGCAGAATTTGAGTAACTTCCTCACTGTTCGCCTCCGACGGGGCTGGAATGGTAAGTACCACACGGGTCACCGAGTCCGACAGCGACCAGTTGATAAACTGCTCGGTGATGAACGCTTTATTCGGCACGATGATCTCTTTGCGATCCCAGTCGCTGATGGTCGTCGCACGGGTATTGATTTTAGTGATGCTGCCGGTCAGATCGCGAATGGTTACCGTGTCGCCAATACGGATCGGCTTCTCAAACAGAATAATCAGGCCGGAGATAAAGTTGGCAAAAATTTCCTGTAAACCAAAGCCCAGCCCCAGACCTAATGCAGCCACCAGCCATTGTAGTTTCGACCACTCAATACCGATCATCGAGAAGCCGACCAGGCCGCCCACCAGCATTAACAAGTATTTTGTGATGGTCGTAATGGCATAGCCGGTGCCGGGCGCAAGTTCCAGATGCTGTAGTAGCGCCAGTTCAAGCAGGGCAGGCAGGTTGCGTACCAGCTGTGTGGTAATAATAAACACCAGAATCGCAATCAGTACCGCGCCGAGAGTAATTGGCTCAATACTTTCCACGCCCTGAAGCGTGGAGGTCGCATCCCACAGCGTGATATTTTCGAGGAAACCAAACGCCGAGTGAATTTCTGACCACAGAACGATCACCGAGAGCAGGGCAATTAACATCAGGATCGAGCGCACCAGCCGCAGCGACTGGGTACTGATCGCATCTAAATCCAGCTCGCTTTCATCGATTTCGACCGCCCCTTCCAGGCTGGTGGCATGAGGCGCATCTTCTTCGCCGCGCGCACGCTGAGCAAGGATCTCCGCCCGGCGGTGTCGGGCACGATCAAAGGCCAGACGACGTCGCTGAATCAGCATCCAGCGGCGAATGATATGGTAAACCACCAGCAGCAGGAACCAGATAGCGACTGAGGTTTCCAGACGCGCCAGCAGCGCCTGCGCAGTGGCCAGATATCCCACTGCGGCGGCAAGAATAGCTATCAGCGGCGCGCCCATCATCATGTTCCACAACATGCTGTTGACCATATTGTCGCTGTTACCCTCTTTGTCGACGTACAGCGGGATACCGGCGCGTTTCAGGCTAAGGGTCACTATCGCCAGCGCGCCGCAAATCAGCATGAAACACAGACGGCCCAGCGAGGCAGAAAATTCCCGATCGTTAAGATTATCAAACATGATCAGCGCCATGATCAGCGGCACAATCAGTCCAATACTCATCAGGTAATAGCGCATGGCGCGGGCAACACGGTTACGCGGCCAGCCAAAGTGGACGACAAACAGGCCGGTTGGACGGGCAAAGGTGGCACAAATCATCACCACCCATAGCAGCGGTACAGTGGCAGTGACACCGTTACCAATGGCCACGGCCAGCGGATAAGGCCACGCTTCGCGCAACCCGTACCCCAGCGTTGCCCACAGTACCGGTAACGGTGAGGCGACCAGAATCGACCAGAATACCGTACGTAACGTCAGCCAAAAGTGATCCTGCGTGACTTTGCCAACGCGAGAGGCAGAGCGTTCCAGAAAGCGGGTAAAATGCCGACGCGAGTAGATACTAAAGCCCACCAGTACCAGCGCGGCAAACAGCGGTAAGAGCGTCTCTTTGCTGGTCAGCATCATAATGCTGGCTTTACCCAGTTGACTAACTGTATCCAGCGAGATCAGACGGCGTAAATCCTGCACAACTTCGAGCGGCCAGGAAATGGTCAGAGGATTGACATCTGCTGTCCAGAACAGGTAGCGATGGGTCGCTTCATTAACCTCTTTCAGCGCATCTTCAAGCTGGCTGTTGGCCACTTTCAGTTTGGTCAGCTCAAGGATCAGGGTATCCCCGCCCTGCAACAGAGACGAGAGCAATTCACGCTGGGTGCGCAGTTGCGCCTCAAGTATCCGACGTTGTTCGGCGGTCAGCGGCTGGCCGTCGGCCTGCTGCGTCTGGCGTAGCTGAGCCTGTTTATTCAGTAAATCCTCATAACGCATCCGGTGGACGCGCAACTGGGCCATTTCGGTATCAAGCTGCTGCGGTTTGGGCATTTCCGGCAGGCGTGCCACCTGCGCACGCAAGGCATCACCCAACATATTCGACATACCGAGCCACTGGGCCTGCTCGCGCAGCGTGTTAAGCGCCTGGCGAACCTGAAGCGTCTGGTTGGTAGCCTGGCGCTGCTGGGAGGCCACCAGGTCCATACGCTGCGCTTGCTGATTTAACGCCTGAGACAGATCGCGGTTGACGGCAAATTGCCTGACGATATCCGGCGGCAGGTTACCGCTGTTTTCAGCCAGCAGTTCGGTACTTTCCAGCGCCTTTTCTGCTTCGCGCTGGCGCTGGCTATTAACCTGATTACGCAGGGTTTGTAGCCAGGCATCCAGTTGCTCACTTTGCTTTTGGGCCAGCGCAGAACGCAGACGTGACAGCTCCTGGCGATTATTTGCCGATAACTGTGCCAGCTCCAGCTCATCAATTAGCGCTTTCAGTTTTGCCGATTCCGCCTGCACAGCCAGATTTTGTGCCTGACTTAGTGCGGCGTTGCCACTTTGCGTACCTGCCCGGCGCTCGACCTCATTAAGCTGACGGCGAGCGTCGGTCTGCTGTTGAGGAAGTTGATTGAGAGAATCAGCAATGTCACGCGCACGCTCCTGCTCCTGCTGCGCCTCGCGGCTTTTATCCAGAAGCTGACTGCTGACCTGAAGAATTTCCTGATTAAGCGCATCGGTCGACATGCCAGCCGGAACGCTACGCGGCTCGTCACGCAGGCTATTAAGCTGAGCGCGCAGGGTTTGCGAAAGTTTGGGGAAGTTATCGATAACCTGCTGATACTGTTGCGCGCGCTCAAGGGAGCCATTTCGCTCCTCAAGCGCGTTAAGTGCAGACTGGAGCGCCTCAATGGCTTCGGGCTGGGCGGGTTTTGCCGCTTTTGCCTGCTCCAGCTCCTGGGTTATCTGTTTGGCATCGGGGGCCGTCGCCGCGTACGCCCCCATACTGAGGCACCAGGCCATCAGAAAAGTGATAATCAGGCGCACGGAAAACCCTTTATGTTGAATTAAATAGTGTCTCGCTTATCGTCAACCAGCGGGCTGGCATCCAGCTCGGCGTTGACGTCTTCTTCCGCCAGCGGCGCGGGTTCCGCATCCGGTTGGACCAGCACTTCCGTTGAAACGGCGAGCGGCTGACCAATTTTTGTGACTGACAGACTGTGTAACGTGTCGACCAGATCCACTTTACCCGGGGCGAATAAGTTAATCACGGTTGAGCCGAGTTTAAAACGGCCCATCTCCTGACCTTTCAGCAGCGCAACCGCGCCTTCACTTTCGCCTTCCGGCCAGGTCCAGCGTTTAATGATCCCTTCACGCGGCGGGGTAATGGTGCCAGCCCAGACGGTTTCAATGCTACCTACAATAGTCGCGCCAACCAGAATTTGCACCATTGGGCCAAATTCCGTGTCGAAAAGACAGATAACGCGCTCATTTCGGGCAAAAAGATTAGGCACATTTTGCGCCGTCAGATGGTTTACCGAAAACAGGTCGCCCGGCACATAAATCATTTCACGCAGGATGCCGTTACACGGCATGTGGACGCGGTGATAATCGCGAGGTGAAAGATAGGTGGTGACAAATGAACCGTTACGGAAACGATCGGCTAACAGATAATTGCCTGCCAGCAGCGCTTCCAGCGAATAGTTATGGCCTTTGGCCTGCAGGATTTTATCGTTTTCGATTTTGCCTAGCTGGCTGATCACCCCGTCAGCCGGCATTACCAGGACGGCGGGATCGGTATTAAGCGGACGCACTTCGTCGCGCAGCGGACGGACGAAGAAGTCGTTAAATGTGCGATAGCTGGCGGTATCAGGCTTCTGCGCCTCTTTCATATCGACGTTGTAGTATTTGACGAACAGATCGATAACCAGTTTCGTCAGCCAGCCTGCGCGTTTGCTTGCGCCCCAGCCCGCCAGGCGAGTGAGCCACAGTTTCGGCAGGATATATTGCAGCGAAAGTTTAAGATCGTTTAACACGATAGCCTCCAGGCCTTTGTTTTGTCGTTCCTGTCCCCGCCTGGTATGCAGGGACATGAAAAAAGGGGACGATTTTAGCGGTGCTAAGCATAAATGTCAGTTATCGGTTTCAGAAAAGTTTTTACGCGTCTTTACCTGCGCCATCGTTTCCAGAATACGGTGATAATTGGCAAAACGGCTCTCGGCGATTTTTCCCTGCTCAACAGCTTCACGGATCGCACAGCCGGGATCGGTATCGTGCTTACAATCACGATATTTGCACAGGCCCAGATAGTCATGAAACTCAACAAAGCCGTGGGTGATCTGATCCGGCTCCAGATGCCAGAGGCCAAATTCACGTACGCCCGGAGAGTCAATGACATCGCCGCCGTGCGGGAAGTGGTACAGGCGCGCGGCTGTCGTGGTGTGCTGACCCAGACCGGAGTTATCAGAAACATCGTTTGTCAGGATCTCAACCGGCAATCCCAGCAGGGCGTTCAGCAGGCTGGATTTACCGACCCCGGACTGACCCGCAAAGATGCTGATACGGTCGGTAAGCGCTTCTTCCAGCGGCTTCAGACCGTCCTGGGTATAACTCGATACCATCAGGACCCGATAGCCAATATTGCGGTAGATATCCATCTGCTCATTCACAAAAGCCAGGCCAGCGTCATCCAGCAAATCAATTTTATTGAGCACGATGATAGGTTCTACATCCAGCGTTTCGCAGGCGACAAGATAGCGATCGATGATGTTGACGGATAATTCCGGCAGGATCGCCGAGACAATCACGATTTGGTTAATGTTGGCAGCAATTGGTTTCACGCCGTCGTAGAAGTCCGGGCGCGTCAAAACGGAGGTACGCTCGTGGACGGCTTCAACGATACCTTTGACGTTAACGCCTTCGGCCGCGGCTTTGCCGGGACGCCAGACCACGCGGTCGCCCGTTACCAGAGAACGGATCGTGCGGCGGATATTACAGCGGTGCGTTTCACCGTCGGCAGATTCAACATCGACATGCATACCAAAGCGGCTGATAACGATGCCTTCTGACGGTTCGCCAAACAGGTTGTCATCGTAATCGGGTTTCTCTGCCGTCGTCTTAAGTCGGCGCTGATGATTGGCATTAACGCGGCGCTGCTGACCTTTGGAGAGTTTATTTTTACTCAATCGTACTGACTCCTGGTCGCCCGTGAAGGGCAAAACCTCTATGATACATACTAACGATTAGGATTACCGACCCGTCATGCATCATACCGGTGACGAGTCCTGAATATAAAATTATGGGTGGAAAATAGCATGAGTGCAGATGAAAACAACCTGATTTGGATCGATCTGGAAATGACCGGGCTCGATCCCGAGCGCGATCGTATCATCGAAATTGCCACCCTGGTGACCGATGCGAATTTAAATATCCTTGCAGAAGGCCCGACTATTGCGGTGCATCAGTCGGCAGAACAACTGGCGTTAATGGATGAATGGAACGTGCGTACGCATACCGGCAGCGGGCTGGTTGAGCGGGTGAAAACCAGCCAGATTGATGACAGAGCGGCCGAACTGGAAACGATCGCCTTCTTGCAGAAGTGGGTGCCGGCAGGTAAATCGCCGATTTGTGGTAACAGTATTGGCCAGGATCGCCGCTTTTTATTTAAATATATGCCGGAACTGGAAGCCTATTTCCATTACCGCTATCTGGATGTCAGCACCCTGAAAGAGCTGGCGCGCCGCTGGAAGCCGGAAATCCTTAAAGGGTTCACCAAACAGGGCACTCATCAGGCAATGGATGATATCCGGGAATCGGTGGCCGAGCTGTCTTACTACCGCGAACATTTTATCCAGTTGTAAACGCCTGTTGGCGCTATGCGGGCAGATTGGCTTGCGAAGCGCCATATCTGACGTTAAATTGTACGCTTTGCTGATAAAAACAGCACTTAATCAAAAAGATTTAAAAATTGCGCTGCGAAGGCTTGCAGCATAAAGGATTTCTCGTATAATGCGCCTCCCGTACCGATGCAGAAATTGCAGCGTTACACAGAGCGGGAATAGCTCAGTTGGTAGAGCACGACCTTGCCAAGGTCGGGGTCGCGAGTTCGAGTCTCGTTTCCCGCTCCAAAATTTGATACCATCCTAATCACAGGATTTCAGGCCGCTATAAGATAGCCTGAAAAACCAGATTAAGCGGGAATAGCTCAGTTGGTAGAGCACGACCTTGCCAAGGTCGGGGTCGCGAGTTCGAGTCTCGTTTCCCGCTCCAAATTTGAATGTCATCCTAATCACAGGATTTCAGGTCGCTACAAGATAGCCTGAAAAACCAGATTAAGCGGGAATAGCTCAGTTGGTAGAGCACGACCTTGCCAAGGTCGGGGTCGCGAGTTCGAGTCTCGTTTCCCGCTCCAAATTTCTTACTCACAAAATACTTTATCCACAGCGGCAACGCCCGTTGAATGGGGTATTTGTTATTTCTGACAAACTTCTGTAAACAGACTTATCCACAGGCTGCTATTGACGCCGCATTGTCACGAAATATTCAACATGTAAATTATTTCGATCTAACTATTTGAAATAGATGCCAAAAATAATATTTCAAAATGTTAATTAGATCGCTTGACGATTTTTTGCGTGTTGAATATCAATAGGTTTTTAATTTTATTCACAAGCTGTGAATGGATCAGGCATCGCGCGGTAGTCCTTTTTCAATCACCCGTACCAGGCGCTGTTTTTTCGGTAATTGCACTTCAACAACGCAGTCATTTCGCTTCGTAATTTGCTGCGCAATCGCCCAGTCTATGTGTTCGTCAAGAAGTGGGTGCTCACCCCGGCGCGTTTCCAGCGCCTGGATATTCGCTTCATCCCACGGCGCATTTCCCAGCGCTACGGCAATATTACGCAGCCAGCGCAAATGACCAATCCGGCGAATAGCCGATCCCTCAGTCACTTTTAAAAACCACGCTTCGCTCCAGCTAAATAATTCAATCAGCTCCGGCGCGTGCAGAGATTTGCGCGGGCTAAAATCCTCTTCTTCGGTAAGTTGCGAATAGCGGTTCCACGGACAGATAAGCTGGCAATCATCGCAGCCATAAATACGGTTACCCATCAGCGGACGGAATTCTTCAGGAATGGCCCCTTCCAGTTCAATCGTCAGGTAAGAAATGCAGCGACGGGCGTCTACCGTGTAAGGTTCGACAATCGCGCCGGTGGGGCAAATGGTCATACAGGCCACGCAGCGGCCGCACCCTTCCTCTACCGGGCTGTCTACGGGCAGCGGCAGGTCGATCAGCAGTTCGCCGAGAAAGAAAAACGACCCGGCATCGCGGCTAAGGATAAGTGAGTGCTTACCTGTCCATCCAAGCCCGGCTTTCTCTGCCAGCGGACGTTCAAGTAGAGGCGCAGAATCGACAAAAGGTCTAAAATTCAGCGACGCGCACTGTTGCTGGATTTTCTCCCCGAGCTTTTTTAAGCGGTTGCGTAACAGCTTGTGATAGTCGCGCCCCAGCGCGTAGCGGCTAACGTAACCCAGAGAGGGATCTTTCAGCGTGCGGGCGAAAGCAGCATTGGCGGGGAGATAGTTCATTCTCACGCTGATCACGCGTAGCGTACCGGGCAAAAGCTCATGCGGACGAGCGCGCATCATACCGTGACGCGCCATCCACTCCATCTCGCCGTGGTAT
Source organism: Klebsiella sp. RIT-PI-d (assembly GCF_001187865.1). Lineage (NCBI taxonomy): Bacteria > Pseudomonadati > Pseudomonadota > Gammaproteobacteria > Enterobacterales > Enterobacteriaceae > Klebsiella > Klebsiella sp. RIT-PI-d. The sequence goes on along the minus strand of NZ_LGIT01000003.1, from coordinate 553,560 downwards.
TGCTTATCGAGCCACGCCTGAAGTTTTGGCTCGCTGGCGCGTAAATCGGTGTCGGTAATTCCGACCTGCTGAAACCCGAGTTCAGTGCCCCATTGTTTAATATTTTGCGCTAACTGATTGAGATCGAGGGGCTGAGACATGACGGACCATAAGATGACGGCAAACTCTGCCAGTATACCACACACTGTCTGGCCTGCGCAGGCGCTGCCGCGTCTTGAGCAGGAGGGGGCAGATGCGCTCGGCGTCACATTATATGAATTAATGCAGCGCGCAGGGCAGGCGGCGTTTACCCTGGCCCGTGAGGCATATCCTCTCTCCCGGCACTGGCTTGTCCTCTGCGGCACCGGTAACAACGGTGGCGATGGCTATGTTGTTGCGAGGCTGGCACAGGCGGCAGGTATTCAGGTCAGCCTGATCGCGCTGGAGAATCACAGGCCGCTGCCGGAAGAGGCAGAAGCGGCGCGCCGCGCCTGGCTAAATGCGGGTGGGACAATTCATGCGTTGGATGCGGTATGGCCGGAAAGCATCGATATCATCGTTGATGGCCTGTCAGGTACCGGCCTGCGTAGCGCCCCGCGCGACGCGACTGCGACCCTGATCGATCATGCTAACGCGCATCCGGCACCCGTTGTGGCACTGGATATTCCCTCCGGTCTGCTGGCACAGACGGGCGCTACGCCGGGGGCCGTCATTAATGCCGCCATGACGCTCACGTTTATTGCCCTTAAACCGGGTTTGTTGACTGGCAACGCGCGCGATGTCGTTGGAAAGCTGCATTATCATGCGCTGGGTCTGGAGAAGTGGCTGGCCGGTCAGGAAGCACCCTGGGCTCGTTTTGACGGTATTCAACTGGCACACTGGCTGAAGCCGCGCCGTCCCACCTCGAATAAGGGCGATCACGGCAAATTGCTGATCGTTGGTGGCGATCACGGGACGGCTGGTGCTATCCGTATGACCGGTGAGGCCGCGTTAAGAGCCGGTGCAGGGCTGGTACGAATACTCACTCGTAAGGAGAATATTGCACCCATCATCACCGCACGCCCGGAGCTGATGGTGCAGGAACTGACGCCAGAGAACCTTGACGATAACCTGCAATGGGCGGACGTTGTTGTGGTGGGTCCCGGCCTCGGTCAACAGAAATGGGGCCAGCAGGCGCTGCATAAAATTGAGAATTTTCGCAAACTCATGCTCTGGGATGCGGATGCGCTGAACCTGCTGGCAATCAATCCGGATACACGTCACAATCGCCTGCTGACCCCGCATCCCGGCGAGGCTGCCCGGTTGTTAAATACCAGCGTGGCAGAAATTGAGAGCGATCGCTTACTTTCTGCCCAGCGTCTGGTAAAACAGTATGGTGGCACGGTCGTGCTGAAGGGCGCAGGCACGGTGATAGCCAGTCATGAAGGTGCACTGGGCATTGTCGATGCGGGCAACGCGGGTATGGCCAGCGGTGGCATGGGCGATGTTCTGTCCGGCATCATTGGCGCACTGCTGGCGCAAAAGCTGTCGCTGTATGAGGCCGCCTGCGCGGGATGTGTGGCGCACGGTGTTGCGGCTGATAAACTGGCAGCGCGCTACGGTACGCGTGGCATGCTAGCTACCGATCTTTTTTCCACGCTTGTGCGTGTTGTTAACCCGGATGTGATTGACCCAGACCATGATTAATCAAGTGCTTCCTTTACCCGACGAACAAGCCACCCTCGATCTTGGCGACCGAATTGCTAAGGCCTGCCAGGGGGCAACCGTCATCTATCTTTATGGCGATCTTGGCGCCGGTAAAACCACGTTCAGCCGCGGTTTTTTACAGGCCCTGGGGCATCGCGGCAATGTCAAAAGCCCAACGTATACGTTAGTTGAGCCTTATACGCTCGACGGCCTGATGGTTTATCACTTTGATTTGTATCGTCTTGCCGACCCGGAAGAGCTGGAGTTTATGGGCATTCGCGATTATTTCACCAGCGATGCAATTTGCCTGGTGGAATGGCCGCAGCAAGGGACGGGCGTACTGCCCGAACCCGATATTGAAATACACCTGGAGTACCAGGCGCAGAGTCGTGAGGCGCGTATTGTTGCTGTCTCTACATCGGGTAATTCGCTGCTGGCGCGTGTAGCCGGTTAACCTTAAGGGTGACGGGATGATTTATCGTATGCATAAGTGGTTAGTATCGCTGTTGGTTCTGCTGTGCACGCAGGCTGGCGCGGCAAACCTGTCTGATATCCAGGTCTCTAATGGCGATCGTCAGGCCCGTATTACCTTTAGTTTTATCGGCGATCCCGAGTATGCTTTTTCTCAGGACAACAATCGTACTGTGGCGCTCGATATCAAGCAGACCGGCGTGATCCAGGGATTACCGTTACAATTTAGCGGTGACAACCTGGTAAAAGCAATTCGGTCAGGGACGCCAAAAGATAACCAGTCGCTGCGGCTGGTGGTCGATCTCACGCAAAATGGCAAAACGCGTGCCGTGAAACAGCAAAACGGCGGGAATTATACCGTCGTATTCACCATCAATGCCGATGCGCCACCACCACCGCCACCTGCGCCAGTAGTGGTACAGCCGCGTGTCGTACCGCCTGTTGTGGCACAAAATAGACCGGTACAGCCGGTACAGCCGGTACAGCCAGCACAACCGGCGAAAAATCCGTTTAAAACAGACAGCGATCGTATAACCAGCGTTACCAGCAGTAATACGGTGACGCGGCCTGCGACGCGTGCACGTACCGCGCCGGGCGAGAAAATTATTATTGCCATTGATGCAGGGCATGGCGGACAGGATCCCGGGGCGATTGGCCCGGGCGGTACGCGTGAGAAAAATGTCACCATCGCTATCGCGCGTAAATTACGTACCTTGCTTAATAACGATCCTGCGTTTAAAGCGGTGCTGACCCGCGATGGCGACTACTTTATTTCGGTGATGGGCCGCTCGGACGTAGCGCGTCAGCAAAATGCCAACTTCCTGGTGTCGATTCATGCTGACGCCGCCCCCAATCGCGACGCGACAGGAGCATCGGTATGGGTGCTGTCAAACCGCAGGGCAAACAGTGAAATGGCAAGCTGGCTTGAGCAGCACGAGAAACAGTCTGAGCTGCTCGGCGGCGCGGGTGATGTGCTTGCCAATAGCCAGTCCGATCCCTATCTGAGCCAGGCGGTACTGGATTTACAATTCGGTCATTCACAGCGCGTCGGGTATGATGTCGCCGTGAATATGCTCGGCCAGCTTCAGCGTATTGGATCGCTGCATAAGCGACGTCCTGAGCATGCCAGCCTGGGCGTTTTGCGCTCGCCGGATATTCCGTCCGTGCTGGTGGAAACCGGATTTATCAGTAATAACGGTGAGGAGCGACTGCTCGGCAGCGATGATTATCAGCAGCAGCTCGCCAACGCGATTTACCAGGGCCTGCGCACTTACTTCCAGACGCATCCGATGCAGCCCGGTCCGCAGAGCGGAGCCGGGCAAGTTGCCAGCGCATCGTCGCCAGGTGGGATGCTACTTAACTAAGGAGATTTCATGCCGATTCAGGTTCTGCCGCCGCAGCTTGCAAACCAGATTGCCGCCGGTGAGGTGGTTGAACGCCCTGCGTCGGTAGTGAAAGAGCTGGTTGAGAACAGCATTGATGCCGGTGCAACCCGTATTGATATTGATATCGAGCGCGGCGGTGCAAAGTTAATTCGCATCCGCGATAACGGCTGCGGTATTAAAAAAGAGGAGCTGGCGCTGGCGCTGGCCCGTCACGCTACCAGTAAAATCACGACGCTTGACGATCTGGAAGCGATTATCAGTCTTGGGTTTCGTGGTGAAGCGCTGGCCAGTATCAGTTCGGTTTCGCGTCTTACCCTGACCTCACGTACCGCTGAGCAGACGGAGGCCTGGCAGGCCTACGCAGAAGGCCGTGATATGGACGTGACGGTCAAACCTGCTGCGCACCCCGTCGGGACAACGCTGGAAGTCCTCGATCTCTTTTACAATACCCCCGCCCGGCGCAAATTCATGCGCACGGAAAAAACGGAATTTAACCATATCGACGAGATCATCCGTCGTATTGCCCTGGCGCGTTTTGACGTCACCATCAACCTGAATCATAACGGTAAAATGGTACGCCAGTATCGGGCCGTACAGCCCAACTCGCCACGAGAACGTCGGATGGGGTCCATTTGTGGAACGGCTTTTCTTGAGCAGGCGCTGACCATTGAGTGGCAGCATGGCGACCTGATGCTGCGCGGCTGGGTGGCTAAACCACAGGGAACGACGGCGGCGCTGGCTGAGATCCAGTACAGCTATGTTAACGGACGGATGATGCGTGACCGCCTGATCAATCACGCTATTCGTCAGGCCTGCGAAGACAAGCTGGGAATCGATCAGCAGCCTGCGTTTGTCCTTTATCTGGACATTGATCCGCATCAGGTTGATGTCAACGTCCATCCTGCCAAGCATGAGGTGCGCTTTCATCAGTCGCGGCTGGTTCACGATTTCATTTATCAGGGCGTACTGAGCGTTTTCCAGCAGGACAGTGATGCCTCACTTCCGCTGGCCGAAGAGCACGCGCCTGCACCACGGCATATACCGGAGAACCGTGTCGCCGCCGGACGGAATCAATTTGCCGAACCGGCTCCGGCGCGTGAGGCTCCTGCTGCACGCTCTCCCGCACCTGCGGGCGGGGCAGGCTGGCCTGGCGCCCAGCCGGGCTATCAGAAAAAGCAAGGCTCGCTGTATCGCGAACTTCTGCAAACGCCTGCACCTGCGCGTGAAGCACGGGAACCGAAACCCTCAGCCCCGGCACTTGAAGGACACAGCCAGAGTTTTGGCCGGGTGCTAACTATTTTACAGGCCGAATATGCCCTGATGGAGCAGGAAGGCCGGCTCTATTTACTCTCGCTGCGCGTGGCAGAACGCTGGCTGAGACAGGCGCAGCTTACCCCCGGTAAAAACGAGATTTGCGCCCAGCCGCTGCTCATTCCGCTGCGTCTGAAAGTCGCCTCGTCCGAAATGGCCGCGCTCAATGCTGCGCAGGCGTTACTGGCAAAATTGGGGATTGAATTTCAATCAGATGCGCAATATGTGACAATTCGCGCCGTGCCTTTACCCTTACGGCAACAAAATTTACAAAACTTGATTTCTGAACTGATAGGCTACCTGGCGCAGCACACAACACTTCTTGTGGATGACATTGCGTTATGGCTTGCGCGTAATCTGGCAAGTGAACATAGCCAGTGGAATATGGCGCAGGCTATCGCCGTTCTGGCAGACGTTGAGCGTCTTTGCCCCCATTTAGTCGTGTCGCCGCCAGGCGGATTATTACAACCTGTAGAGATACACACGGCGATGAACGCCCTGAAAGATGAGTAACGTGAAACAAGCAGAACAACCCCAGGCAATTTTTTTAATGGGACCCACAGCTTCCGGTAAAACCGCGTTAGCGATTGAGTTACGTAAAGTTTTGCCAGTAGAGTTGATAAGTGTCGATTCCGCCCTTATCTATCGGGGGATGGATATCGGCACCGCTAAGCCGGACGCAGCAGAACGCCGCGCTGCGCCGCACCGCTTATTAGACATTCTCGATCCTGCACAGTCCTATTCCGCGGCCGATTTTCGTCGCGATGCGCTCAACGAGATGGCAGAGATTATCGCAGCGGGCCGTATTCCGCTGCTGGTCGGCGGAACGATGTTGTATTTCAAGGCGTTACTTGAAGGGCTATCGCCGCTGCCTTCAGCGGACCCACAGGTCAGAGCTACGATTGAACAACAGGCTGCAGAGCAGGGGTGGGACGCATTACATCGGCAACTCCAGGAGATAGATCCGGTTTCAGCCGCGCGTATTCATCCAAATGATCCGCAAAGACTTTCCCGGGCACTGGAAGTTTTTTTCATTTCGGGTAAAACTTTAACGGAACTGACGCAAACGTCAGGAGAGGCTCTGCCTTACAAGGTGCATCAGTTTGCCATCGCCCCGGCGAGCCGTGAACTGCTCCATCAACGCATTGAGCAGCGTTTTCATCAGATGTTAGCTTCAGATTTTGAAGCAGAAGTGCGAGCGCTTTTTGCTCGTGGAGATTTGCATACGGACATGCCTTCCATTCGTTGTGTGGGATATCGCCAGATGTGGTCTTATCTTGAAGGTGAGATTTCATACGATGAAATGGTTTATCGAGGTGTTTGCGCCACGAGGCAGTTAGCTAAACGCCAGGTAACCTGGTTGCGAGGGTGGGAAGGGGTTCACTGGCTGGATAGTGAAAAACCGGAACAGGCGCGCGACGCGGTGTTACAGGTTGTTGGTGCTAACGCTCATTGAATGTGTACAATTGAGTCGAATCGTGCGCAATTTGCAGAATCGTAAGGTTCTAAGTACAAAACAAGCATACATATAAGGAAAAGAGAGAATGGCTAAGGGGCAATCTTTACAAGACCCGTTCCTGAACGCATTACGTCGGGAACGCGTTCCGGTTTCTATTTATTTGGTGAATGGTATTAAGCTGCAAGGTCAAATTGAATCCTTCGATCAGTTCGTGATTTTGTTGAAAAACACGGTCAGCCAGATGGTGTATAAGCACGCCATTTCAACCGTTGTTCCGTCTCGTCCAGTATCCCATCATAGCAACAATGCAACCGGTGGCACTGGCAGCAACTACCATCACGGTAGTAACGCGCAGGGTTCTTCTGCGTCCCAGCAAGACAGTGACGATAACGAGTAAGTTATTCGCTGTTTTTCCAGGCAGGGGAGCTTGTAATTTCAGGTTCCCCGCTGGTCATTAATGAGGGTTTACGCTTGTTTGACCGTTATGATGCCGGTGAGCAGGCGGTACTGGTACACATCTATTTTACGCAAGACAAAGATATGGAAGATTTACAGGAGTTTGAATCCCTGGTCTCTTCCGCCGGTGTCGAAGCAATTCAGGTGATTACCGGTAGCCGTAAAGCACCGCACCCCAAGTATTATGTTGGTGAAGGTAAAGCAGTTGAAATTGCGGAAGCCGTAAAAGCGACTGGAGCGTCAGTCGTGCTGTTTGATCACGCCTTGAGTCCGGCCCAGGAACGTAATCTGGAACGCTTATGCGAGTGCCGGGTAATTGACCGTACCGGTCTCATCTTAGATATTTTTGCCCAGCGCGCCCGTACCCATGAGGGTAAGTTACAGGTCGAGCTGGCACAGCTTCGCCATATGGCAACACGCCTTGTGCGCGGCTGGACGCACCTTGAAAGGCAAAAAGGCGGGATAGGTTTGCGCGGCCCGGGTGAAACCCAGCTCGAAACCGACCGTCGTTTACTTCGCGATCGAATTGTTCAGATCCAGTCACGGCTGGCGAAAGTTGAGAAGCAACGTGAGCAGGGGCGTCAATCGCGTATTAAAGCCGACATCCCGACCGTTTCATTAGTCGGTTATACCAACGCCGGGAAATCGACGTTGTTTAATCAGATAACAGAATCTCAGGTTTACGCAGCGGATCAACTCTTCGCAACGCTGGACCCTACGCTACGCCGCATCGATGTCGCCGATGTCGGGGAAACCGTACTGGCGGACACCGTTGGGTTTATCCGCCATTTACCACACGATCTGGTCGCGGCATTTAAAGCTACGCTGCTGGAAACGCGTCAGGCGACGCTGTTGCTGCACGTTGTTGATGCTGCGGATGTTCGGGTACAGGAAAACGTAGATGCGGTGAATACGGTGCTTGAAGAGATTGACGCGCACGAAATTCCCACGCTACTGGTTATGAACAAAATTGATGCGCTGGACGATTTCGCGCCGCGTATCGATCGTGATGAAGAGAATAAACCGACCCGCGTCTGGCTTTCCGCGCAGACCGGAGCGGGCGTACCACTGCTTTTTGAGGCTTTGACTGAACGGCTTTCCGGTGAAATAGCCCAGCACACGCTACGGCTACCTCCGCAGGAAGGGCGTCTGAGAAGCCGTTTTTATCAGCTTCAGGCAATAGAAAAAGAGTGGTTAGAGGACGACGGCAGTATCAGTCTGCAAATTCGCCTGCCAATTGTTGACTGGCGTCGCCTCTGTAAACAAGAACCTGCTCTGGTTGATTATATTATTTAACCCGACTGAAGCTATTTTCCCTCTTTTGGAGGATGCCCGGGACATTTGCAGCACAGGTGTGCCGGGTATATCACCGCAATAACAAATATGGAGTACAGACATGGCGTGGAACCAGCCCGGTAATAACGGACAAGACCGCGACCCCTGGGGGAGCAATAAACCTGGCGGCAACCCCGGTGGGAATGGAAATAAAGGTGGTCGTGAACAGGGACCGCCCGATCTGGACGATATCTTTCGCAAGCTAAGTAAAAAGCTTGGCGGTTTTGGCGGCGGTGGAAAAGGCAATAGCGGTGGGGCACCACAAGGCCCGCGCACCCAAATGGGTGGCCGCATTGTCGGTATTATCGTTGTGGCGCTGGTTATTTTCTGGGCGGCCAGTGGTTTCTATACCATCAAAGAAGCGGAGCGTGGCGTAGTGACGCGTTTCGGTAAGTTCAGTCATCTGGTTGAGCCGGGTCTGAACTGGAAACCGACATTTATTGATGACGTGACGGCCGTTAACGTTGAAGCCGTGCGTGAACTGGCCGCTTCCGGCGTGATGCTGACCTCTGATGAAAACGTGGTGCGCGTTGAAATGAACGTGCAGTATCGAATTACCGATCCGCGTCGCTATCTGTTCAGCGTGACCAGTGCGGACGACAGTCTGCGTCAGGCAACGGACAGCGCCCTGCGTGGTGTAATCGGTAAGTACACCATGGACCGTATTCTGACCGAAGGTCGTACCGTTATTCGTAGCGATACTCAGCGTGAGCTGGAAGAGACGATTCGTCCGTACAATATGGGGATCACTCTGCTGGACGTTAACTTCCAGGCAGCCCGTCCGCCGGAAGCCGTTCAGGCGGCATTTGACGATGCAATCTCCGCCCGTGAAAACGAGCAGCAGTCAATTCGTGAAGCAGAAGCGTACAGCAACGAAGTACAGCCGCGTGCAAACGGTTCGGCGCAGCGTATTCTTGAAGAGGCCCGCGCTTATAAAACGCGTACCGTGTTAGAAGCACAGGGTGAAGTGGCGCGCTTTGCCAAAATGCTGCCGGAATATAAAGCCGCCCCGGAAATTACCCGCGAGCGTCTGTATATTGAAACCATGGAAAAAGTGCTGAGTCATACCCGTAAAGTGCTGGTGAATGACAAAGGCGGTAACCTGATGGTTCTGCCGCTGGACCAGATGCTGAAAGGTAATAGTGCGTCCTCAGCACAGAACGAGCGCAGCGGTGCGGATACGCTTCTGCGTCAGCCACCTGCGACATCGCGCGGCAACAGCGGTGCAAATAAAACATCGTCTGCCGATCAGAGCGATATCATGGACCAACGCCGCGCTAACGCGCAGCGTAACGACTACCAGCGTCAGGGGGAATAACGATGCGTAAGTCTGTTATTGCGATAATTATCATCGTGCTGGTAGTGCTTTACACCTCATTGTTTGTGGTGAAAGAAGGTGAGCGTGGGATTACCATGCGCTTCGGTAAAGTACTGCGTGACAACGATAACAAACCGCTGGTTTTTGAGCCGGGCCTGCACTTTAAGGTTCCGTTCATTGAATCAGTCAAAATGCTCGACGCCCGTATCCAGACCATGGATAACCAGGCAGATCGCTTTGTCACCAAAGAGAAGAAAGATCTGATTGTTGACTCCTATATCAAATGGCGGATCAGCGACTTTAGCCGTTACTTCCTGGCAACCGGCGGTGGCGACGTTTCTCAGGCAGAAGTGCTGCTGAAACGTAAATTCTCTGACCGACTGCGTTCTGAGATTGGTCGTCTGGACGTTAAAGATATCGTCACTGACTCCCGTGGTCGTCTGACCATTGAAGTTCGCGAAGCCCTGAACTCAGGTTCTTCCGGTGCAGAAGATGAAGTGGCAACGCCTGGTGCAGATAACGAAATTGCCAAGGCAGCAGAACGCGTTTCGGCGGAAACTAACGGTAAAGTGCCGGTAGTGAACCCGAACAGTATGGCGGCCCTCGGTATTGAAGTTGTCGATGTGCGAATCAAGCAGATCAACCTGCCGACCGAAGTATCTGAGGCGATTTATAACCGTATGCGCGCCGAGCGTGAAGCGGTAGCGCGTCGTCACCGTTCACAGGGTGAAGAAGAGAAAGAGAAAATCCAGGCAGCCGCGGATTATGAAGTTACCAAAACGCTGGCAGAAGCCGAGCGTCAGGGACGTATCATGCGCGGTGAAGGCGATGCAGAAGCAGCAAAACTGTTTGCTGATGCGTTTAGCCGGGATCCGGATTTCTATGCCTTCATTCGTAGCCTGCGTGCGTATGAAAGCAGCTTCCAGAGCAACCAGGACGTGATGGTCCTCAGCCCGGATAGCGATTTCTTCCGTTATATGAAGACGCCGACTAACGCTACGCGTTAATATTGCATTAGCAACGAGCTGATTAAAACCACCGTTCCTCTTCGCGAGAACGGTGGTTTTCTTTTTCTACAGGGAAAATATGAACTCCACCATATTACTGGCACTTGCCCTGGTTTTAGTCCTTGAAGGACTGGGACCAATGCTTTATCCGCGTGCATGGCGCAAAATGATTGCTGCAATGACTCAGCTACCCGATACTATTTTACGGCGTTTTGGCGGTGGACTTGTGGTTGCCGGGTTTGTGATCTACTACATGTTGAGGAAAACGATTGGCTGATCAAAAAATGGGCGGGTTTGCTTTTTTTTACGGCTAAAAAGTGCTGTAACTCTGAAAAAGCGGTGGTAGAATCCATTTTTAAGCAATCGGTGATTTTAAAATGGGTAACAACGTCGTCGTTCTGGGCACCCAATGGGGTGACGAAGGTAAAGGCAAGATCGTAGATCTTCTGACTGAACGGGCTAAATATGTGGTGCGCTATCAGGGCGGTCACAATGCAGGCCATACTCTCGTAATCAACGGTGAAAAAACCGTTCTTCATCTTATTCCATCAGGTATTCTCCGCGATAACGTTACCAGCATCATCGGTAATGGCGTGGTGCTGTCGCCTGCTGCGTTAATGAAAGAGATGAAAGAGCTGGAAGACCGTGGTATCCCGGTTCGTGAGCGTCTGTTGCTCTCTGAAGCCTGCCCGCTGATCCTCGACTATCACGTCGCACTGGACGTGGCGCGTGAAAAAGCACGCGGCGCGAAAGCTATCGGTACCACCGGTCGTGGTATCGGGCCGGCTTATGAAGATAAAGTTGCTCGTCGCGGTCTGCGCGTCGGCGATCTGTTCGACAAAGCCACGTTTGCCGACAAACTGAAAGAAGTGATGGAATATCACAACTTCCAGCTGGTGAACTTCTATAAAGCAGACGCTGTTGACTACCAGAAAGTGCTGGACGATGTTATGGCCGTAGCCGACATTCTTACTGCAATGGTTGTTGATGTCTCCGACCTGCTGGACCAGGCACGTCAGCGCGGCGATTTCGTCATGTTCGAAGGTGCGCAGGGTACGCTGCTGGATATCGACCACGGGACTTATCCGTACGTCACCTCTTCCAACACCACCGCAGGCGGCGTAGCCACCGGCTCGGGTCTGGGTCCGCGCTATGTAGATTACGTGCTCGGCATCATCAAAGCGTACTCCACGCGTGTGGGTGCAGGTCCATTCCCGACCGAACTGTTTGATGACACCGGCGAGTTCCTGTGTAAACAAGGTAACGAATACGGTGCAACCACCGGTCGTCGTCGTCGTACCGGCTGGCTGGACGTGGTGGCCATAAAACGTGCGGTGCAGATCAACTCTCTGTCCGGCTTCTGCCTGACCAAGCTGGACGTGCTGGACGGTCTGAAAGAAGTGAAAATCTGCGTCGGCTACCGTATGCCGGATGGCCGTGAAGTGACCGTTACGCCGCTGGCAGCCGACAATTGGGAAGGTATTGAGCCGATTTATGAAACGCTGCCGGGCTGGTCTGAAACCACGTTTGGTGTGAAAACCCGTGATGGTCTGCCGCAGACCGCGTTGGATTACATCAAGCGCATTGAAGAACTGACGGGCGTTCCGGTTGATATCATCTCTACCGGTCCGGATCGTACTGAAACCATGATCCTGCGCGATCCGTTCGACGCATAATGATTTAGCCACTGGCCTGCGACCAAACGCGCAGGCCAGATAAGCTTAACCCGTCCTGAATTCCTGCCTTTTGCCCCTACCCTGAACAAATAAATTAGCGGCCTGACGGTTGGCTGGTTTATCATCACTATTATAAATATCCGTATTTTCCCCTGTTTTGAGGTTGATGTGCAGTTAACGAGTTTTACCGATTACGGACTGCGTGCGCTAATCTATATGGCATCGCTACCGACCGGGCGCATGACCAGCATTTCTGAGGTTACCGACGTGTATGGGGTATCCCGAAATCACATGGTCAAAATTATCAATCAGCTTAGTCGGGCGGGCTATGTCACCGCCGTGCGGGGAAAAAATGGCGGTATTCGGCTGGGAAAACCGGCTGAAACTATTCGTATCGGTGATGTTGTGCGTGAACTTGAGCCGCTTACGCTGGTGAACTGTAACAGCGCATTTTGTCACATTACGCCAGCCTGTCGCCTCAAACAGGCGCTTTCACAAGCCGTGCAGAGCTTCCTCAGGGAACTGGATAATCTCACGCTGGCTGATTTGGTTGAAGAAAATCAACCGCTTTATAAATTATTACTGGTGGAGTAACTATTATTGTCACCAGCGTTGACGACGGAGGAACCGCTATGTCACAAGATCCTTTCCAGAACCGCGAAGCAGAAAAATACGCGAACCCTATCCCGAGCCGGGAATTTATCCTCGAACATCTGACCAAACGTGAAAAACCGGCCAACCGTGAAGAGCTGGCGGTTGAACTTAATATCGAAGGCGAAGAACAGACGGAAGCGCTGCGTCGCCGCCTGCGCGCCATGGAGCGCGACGGCCAGCTGGTTTTCACTCGCCGTCAGTGCTACGCGCTGCCGGAACGTCTTGACCTGCTTAAGGGCATTGTCATTGGCCATCGCGACGGCTTTGGTTTCCTGCGCGTTGAAGGACGTAAGGACGATCTCTATCTCTCCAGCGAGCAGATGAAAACCTGCATTCATGGCGATCAGGTTCTGGCTCAGCCGCTGGGTGCCGATCGTAAAGGTCGTCGCGAAGCGCGTATTGTTCGCGTGCTGGTACCGAAAACCAGTCAAATTGTTGGCCGCTACTTTACCGATGCCGGCGTAGGCTTTGTGGTCCCGGATGATAGCCGTCTGAGCTTCGACATCCTGATCCCGCCGGAAGAGGTGATGGGCGCGCGCATGGGCTTTGTGGTAGTGGTCGAACTGACCCAGCGTCCAACCCGACGTACCAAAGCCGTGGGTAAAATCGTTGAAGTGCTGGGCGATAACATGGGTACCGGCATGGCCGTTGATATGGCGCTGCGCACCCATGAAATCCCGTATATCTGGCCGCAGGCCGTTGAAGAGCAAATAGCCCACCTGAAAGAACAGGTGCCGGAAGAAGCCAAAGTTGGCCGCGTCGATCTGCGCAACCTGCCGCTGGTGACCATTGATGGCGAAGATGCCCGCGACTTTGATGATGCCGTTTATTGCGAGAAAAAACGCGGCGGCGGCTGGCGTTTGTGGGTGGCCATTGCTGACGTCAGCTATTACGTTCGTCCCCCTACGCCGCTCGATCAGGAAGCCCGTAACCGTGGCACGTCAGTTTACTTCCCCTCGCAGGTGATCCCGATGCTGCCGGAGGTGCTGTCCAACGGCCTGTGTTCGCTAAACCCGCAGGTTGACCGCCTGTGTATGGTCTGTGAGATGACCATTTCGTCGAAGGGTCGTCTGACCGGCTTTAAATTCTACGAAGCGGTGATGAGCTCTCATGCGCGTCTGACCTATACCAAAGTCTGGCATATGCTACAGGGCGATCAGGAGCTGCGCGAGCAGTATGCGCCGCTGGTTAAACACATCGAAGAACTGCATAACCTGTATAAAGTGCTGGATGTGGCGCGTGATGAGCGCGGCGGGATCTCCTTTGAAAGTGAAGAAGCTAAGTTTATTTTTAATGCTGAACGCCGCATCGAACGTATTGAGCAGACCCAGCGCAATGACGCCCATAAGTTGATTGAAGAGTGCATGATCCTGGCGAACATCTCAGCGGCACGCTTCGTTGAAAAAGCCGAAGAGCCTGCGCTATTTCGTATTCACGATAAGCCGACGACCGAGGCAATCACCTCCTATCGCTCCGTTCTGGCAGAACTGGGGCTGGAATTGCCGGGCGGTAATAAGCCAGAACCGCGCGACTATGCGGCGCTGCTGGAATCGATTGCCGATCGTCCGGATGCCGAAATGCTGCAAACCATGCTGCTGCGCTCAATGAAACAGGCGATTTACGATCCTGAAAATCGCGGGCACTTCGGTCTGGCGCTGACCTCTTACGCTCACTTTACGTCGCCTATTCGCCGTTATCCTGACCTGTCGTTGCACCGGGCCATCAAATATCTGCTGGCGAAAGAGCAGGGGCATAAGGGTAACAGTACCGATACCGGCGGGTATCACTACTCCATGGAAGAGATGCTACAGCTTGGGCAGCACTGTTCAATTGCTGAACGCCGCGCCGATGAAGCGACGCGCGACGTCTCCGACTGGCTGAAGTGTGATTTTATGCTGGATCAGGTGGGCAACGTCTTCCCGGGCGTCATTGCCAGCGTTACCGGTTTTGGTTTCTTTGTCCGTCTGAGCGATCTGTTTATTGATGGTCTGGTCCACGTCTCGTCACTGGATAATGACTATTACCGTTTTGACCAGGTCGGTCAGCGTCTGATTGGTGAATCTGGCGGTCAGACATACCGTCTTGGCGATCGGGTAGAAGTGCGCGTCGAAGCGGTAAATATGGACGAACGCAAGATCGACTTCTCACTGATCTCCAGCGAGCGCGCGCCGCGTAATGAAGGTAAAACCGCGCGTGAAAAAGCTAAAAAAGGCGCACCGGCTAAAAATGCCGGCAGACGTCGCCAGACCGGCAAGAAAGTCAATTTCGAGCCGGATAGCGCATTCCGTGGTAGCAAAGGCAAAAGTAAACCGAAAACTGAGAAAACGGAAAAAGCAGATGCCAACAAAAGCGTGAAGAAGGCGAAAAAGCCGTCGGCAAAAACGCAAAAAATCGCGGCGGCCACCAAAGCCAAACGCGCAGCGAAAAAGAACGCCGTTGAATAATCCGCTTAAATAACCCTCTTCACCTGAAGAGGGTTATTCTTTTTTCATTGATGCTATACCCTTTCGTTATAGAAACGCCTTTTATCTCCCCTGATTACGTCCTTATCTCAATTCCGGGAATCGATATTTTTAATAGTTTATTAGCGGCTGAAATCAGATGTGTATAGTCAATCACACGATATTTGTAGAGCCGGAAAACAGCGCTCGTTAAATAGAATGTGATTTAAAAGGAGCAATTATGCATCTGGCCCGATTTCCCCGGCTATCCCTTGGCCATTTTCCCACACCATTAGAGCCGCTCACTAATTTAACGCAATTATTAGGCGGTCCGAAAATATGGATCAAGCGCGATGACGCGACGGGTCTGGCGACCGGCGGGAATAAAACCCGTAAGCTGGAGTTTCTGCTGGCCGATGCGCTGCAAAATAATGCCGACGTTATTATTACCCAGGGCGCGACGCAATCTAATCACGTGCGTCAGACGATTGCCGGTGCCGCAAAACTGGGTCTGAAAGCGAAGGTGCTGCTGGAAAAACGGGTGACAGACTTTGGTGAGGATTATCAGCTCTCGGGTAATGTTCAGCTGGACCGATTGCTCGGCGGCGAAATAGTTGCCCATCTGCCGGGCGGAACTGATATGCAGAAGGCGATGGACGATTATGCCGCCGAACTGCGCGAGCAGGGACATAATCCGTATGTGATCCCCGGCGGCGGCTCTAATGCGATTGGCGCGCTTGGCTATGTTGCCTGCGCCGAAGAGTTGCTGTATCAATCTTCACAACAGCGTTTACGCATCGATCACGTGGTTCACGCCACCGGCAGTACCGGGACGCAGGCCGGACTGGTAGCCGGATTTACGGCGACCTATAGCGCTGTTCCGGTGCTTGGGATCAGCGTACGTGCGCCAAAAGAGAAACAGGAAGAAAACGTCTGGAATCTGGCGAGCCGGACTCGTGAGCTGCTCGGCGTACCGGGCGATCTCCCGCGTGAGGCGGTGGTGGCGAACAGCGATTACGTGGGTGACGGCTACGGTCTGCCGACAGACGGTATGCTGGAAGCGCTTCATCTGCTGGCGCAACATGAAGGGATCTTACTGGACCCGGTGTACTCCGGTAAAGGTATGGCCGGCCTTATCGACCTGATCCGCAAAGGCCATTTCAGTAAAGATGATAATGTCGTGTTTATCCATACCGGCGGTGCAGCAGGGCTGTTCGGCTATCGTCAGGTCTTTGAATGACGACGCCGCCGTTCCTTCTGGGCGTACTGGGCGGAATGGGACCGCTGGCCACCGTTGATTTTATGTCGACCCTGCTTGCCCTGACGCCTGCCACTCGCGATCAGGAGCAAATCCCAACGGTAGTCTGGAACGTGCCGCAAATTGCGGACCGGCAGGATGCGCTGGCAGGTCGCGGACCGTCGCCACTCCCTCAGCTATTAAACGGTATTGAGAAGCTCAACCAGGCGGGCGCCAGCCATATTGTCATCCCCTGTAATACGGCTCACCACTGGTACTCTGCGTTAAGCAACGCCAGCCGCGCGCCACTCATCCACATGGTGGACGCGACAATCGCGACGGTAGCGGCAAACGATCCCGTCCCCCGGCGTATCGGCATTATTGCCACTAAAGGGACTCTGGAGGCCGGCTGGTATCAGCATGGACTACAACAGCATGGCATTACGGCAGTGGTACCGGATGAGGTTGAGCTTAATACCTGGTTCGTGCCGGGCTGCTATGCGGTAAAGCGTGGTGAACTCGCAGAAGGGGGGGCTGCTTTTTTACAGCAGGCAAAAGCCCTGTTTGAGCGCGGAGCGCAAAATCTGATCCTTGCCTGCACTGAGGTTCCCGTTGCTCTGCGGGCAGTGAACGCTCCTTTCTTACCGCTGACCTTTGATCCCGCAAGGGCACTGGCCGGACGATGTTCCGCATTATGGCAGGATCACCGCACCTCTTATTTAACGTAACTGAATTACGCAAAGGATAAAAAATGAAAAAAAGTTTCTGCTTATTACTCGCAGCGGGAGGCTTGTGGGCCAACGTCAGCAGTGCACAAACGCCGCCCGAAGTTCGGGTTGCATACAGCGGCGGCTCTCAGGTATTAATGCTGGCGAAAGCGGACGGCTCGCTGGATAAAGCACTCAACAGTAAAGTTAAATGGGTGCAATTTGCCTCCGGCGCGGATGCTTTAAGTTATTTCGCCAGTGACGCTATTGATATTGCGAATTTTGGCTCCAGCCCGGCGACCGCCGGAATTGTGCGTAAATTACCGGTAGAAATTATTGGCGTCTCAGGCGTGATTGCCAGTTACGAACGTTTAATTGGTAAAGACGGTATTCGTAATATTAAGGATATCGAAGGGAAACGCGTGGCATATCCGCCAAATTCCACCGCGCAATATGCGCTGGAAGCGGCAATTAGCGTGAATAAACTCGACCGTAGCAAAATAACGCTGCTGCCGCTGCGTCCGGCGGAAATGGTGGCGGCGTGGAAACGTGGCGATATTGACGCAGGTTACGTCTGGGCACCGTTTGCTCAGGAGCTGGAATCCTCCGGCGGTCATCAGGTGTTTGCCACCAAAGATCTGCAAAAAGACGGGTATCTGATTTACAACAACTACGTGGTGCGTAAAGCCTTTGCGGAGAAATATCCGCAGGCGGTCAGTGCCTTCCTGCGCGTGCATCAACAAAAAGTTGACGAGTTCAAACGCGATCCTGAACGCGCAGCGGGCATCGTCGCCAAAGAAGTTGGTGCGCCAGTGACGACGGCGGCCAATACGCTGGGCGGGCTGGAGTATCCGACCCTGAGCGAGCAGGGAACCGTCGCCTGGCTGGGCGACGGTACACAGACCACGGACAGCGGGATCGGCAAGGCGCTGACCAAAACCTCGAATTTCCTCGCCGGCATCGGTGAAATCCGCAAGCGTGATATCCCTGCCAACTGGGATGCGGCCATCAATTCACGTTATATCCGGGAAGCCGCCGCAAAATGAAATTAGGTCAGCATGTCGCGATAAGCGTGGTGTCGGTGGCGATCTTTTTTAGCCTCTGGCAGATCGCCGCGCTACAGCAATGGGTGGATCCGCTGCTGCTGCCGTCCCTGACGGACATCGGTTTAACCGCCGAAGAACTGCTGGCGGACGGCTATCGCCAGGTGCCGCTGTGGGAGCATATCGCGGTCAGCCTGGCGCGGGCGCTCAGTGCGTTTTCCGTGGCGATTATTATCGGTATTCCACTGGGGCTGCTGATGGGGATGTCGGAAGGCCTGTCCGCCGTCCTTAACCCTTTTGTACAGTTTCTGCGTCCGCTGCCGAAAATCGCGCTGATCCCGCTGGCCGTCGTCTGGCTGGGCATTGGCGAATCGTCGAAGTTTTTCCTGATTTTTATTGCCACGTTTCTCAGCGTGGTGGTGGGCGCCAGCGCAGCGGTAGAACGTATTGGCCGTTCGCGTATCCGCGTGGCGCAGACTCTGGGAGCAAGCCGGCGGCAGATTTTTCTGCGCGTTGTTCTGCCGGATACGCTCCCGGATCTGTTTACGACCGTGCGCTTGTCGATAGGCATTGGCTGGACCTCGCTGATTGCCGCTGAAATGGTTGCCGCCAGCTCAGGGCTTGGCTGGATGGTAATTAATGCCAGCGCCTATCTGCGTACCGACATTGTCATGCTTGGCATACTGCTGCTTGGCAGTATTGGCTATCTGCTGGATTTACTACTCCTGGGGCTGCAACGACTGCTGGTGCCCTGGGCGGGGAAAGAGTGATGACACACCCGATTGCACTGGAAAATGTATCGTTAACGTTTGCGGCAACGCCACAGCCGCTGAATGTACTGGAAGACGTTTCATTAACGCTGACTAAAGGAGAATTTGTGGTCCTGCTGGGGCCGTCTGGCTGCGGTAAATCCACCATCCTCAATCTGGTCGCCGGATTTACCCGCCCGGACAGCGGGCAGGTACTGGCGGGAGGAGAACGGGTACAGCGGCCGGGACCGAGCCGGGGAATGATTTTTCAACAGCCGACGCTGTTTCCCTGGCTGTCGGTTCTCGATAACGTCACCTTCGGCCCGCGCCTGGGGCGACATCATAAACATGAGGTCAATGCGCAGGCCATGGACTGGCTGGCACGCGTCGGGCTTAAAGGCTTTGAAAACCATGCGCCGTGGCAGCTTTCCGGCGGCATGAAACAGCGTGTGGCCCTGGCCCGGGCCTGGCTTCCGGGACCGGAGGTGCTGCTGCTGGATGAGCCTTTTGGTGCGCTGGATGCGCAAACGCGTTTGATGATGCAGGAGTTGCTCTACACCGCATGGCTGGAAACGGACACAACCCTGCTGTTTGTCACGCATGATGTCGACGAAGCGCTCTTTCTTGCCGATCGGATCCTTATCATGTCGGCCCGTCCCGGAAAAATCGTCGAGGAGATTATTCTGCCGTTTGGTCGCGAGCGCGACATTGAAACGTTTGCTGAACATCCACAGTACGGTGAGATCAAACATCACGTGCTGCATCGCGTTCGTCAGGAGGCAAAACGTCATCTGAGCTAATTCGTTATTCCCGTTAGCGGGATCTAATCAACCGTTACTACGTGAGGTGAAAGCCATGAGCACAAGCGAGTTACAACATCGTGTAGACCAGAGTATTCATCAGCGCCGCGACGACTATATTGCGATTGCGAAAGATATCCACGCGCACCCGGAAACCGGGAATAACGAGTATTACGCCAATGAGATCTTAACGACGCTGTTAACGCGGCATGGATTTACCGTTACCTCCAACGTGGCCGGGCACGAAACCGCTTTTTACGCGGTAAAAAGGGGCGCGAAGCCCGGGCCGACGGTGGCCTATCTGGCAGAGTACGACGCACTGATCGATATTGGTCATGCGTGCGGACATAATATTATTGGCGTGACCAGCATTGCGGCAGCGATTGCGCTGAGTGAAACCCTGGATCGCACCGGCGGTAGCGTAGTGGTCCTGGGAACGCCAGCAGAGGAGGGCGGACTGCGCGGCAAAGGCGGCATCAACGGCAATGTCAAAGCTCGCTTTGTCGAGCACGGATTCCTGGATGAAGTTGATGTAGCGCTGATGGTGCATCCGTCAGGAAAAACGCGTCTTACCGGGCCGACGCTTGCCAATAATCATCTCTATTTTCATTTTTACGGTAAACCTTCTCACGCGGGCAGCTCGCCGCATAAAGGCGTCAACGCGCTGGATGCGCTGGTACTGCTGTACAACGGTATCAGCGTATTGCGCCAGCAGCTTCCTGACGGCGTGCGGATCCACGGCATTATTACCAACGGCGGTCAGGCGCCGAACGTGATCCCGGAATACGCTTCCGGGCATTTTTACATTCGCGCCGCCACCCGTGAGCAGGTACTGGCGCTGGAGCCTCGTGTGCGTGCGATTGCAGAAGGCGCCGCGCTGGCAACCGGTACCTCGGTGAAAATAGAACATCAAGTTGGCCCGCGCGACTTCCGCATTAATCATGCGCTCAACGCGGTGCTGCTGGACGAATTCACCGCCGCCGGCGAGTTCGTGGATCTCAATGAGAAGGCGGGATTAGGCTCGACCGACGCGGGGGATATCAGTCATGCGGTACCGACCGCCCATCCTTATATCAAAATTGGACCTGACGATCTGATTGGTCATACCGTCGCATTTCGCGAAGCGGCTAATTCCATCAGGGGCTATGAGGCGCTGATTACCGGCGCGCAGGTGCTGGCGCGTACCGGCCTGCGCCTGCTGACCGACTCCGCGTTGTTAGAGAATATCAAAGTTGAGTTTGCCGGGCGTAAGACGTCCACGCAGGCCGCATAAATCCGAACCGGAGCACGATAATAATGAAAATGCTGTTTTCTGCCGCCGCGCTCATGCTGGCGGCAACATTACCCTGGGGATCCGTGCAGGCGGCAAGTGTGGATCGCAACGCGGTACTGAACATTGCCTATGGCAACCGTCCCGGCACGCTGGATCCGTACCTTACTACTAATAACGCTACGTCGGATGTGGATCGGCATATTTTCGAAACGCTGTTCACCATCAACGCCAAATTCGAGCCCGTACCGGAGCTGGTGCAGAGCTATACCCTGAGTGATGATCGCAAAACCTATACGTTTGTGCTGCGCGAAGGCATTCACTTTCATGACGGGCAGTTACTCACGGCAGATGATGTTGTGGCTTCAATGAACCGCTGGTTGACGACCTCAACTCAGGGAAAAGCCAATCTACCCGGCGTACACTTTGTCAAAGTGGATGCAAAAACGGTTAGCCTGACGCTGCCTGCCCCCTCGCTAATTACCCTGAACGTACTGGCCGATGTCAAAAATATTGCTGCTATTATGCCAAAACGCATTATTGATGCGGCAAACAGCAGTAAAAAACCGGTGACGGAGCTGGTGGGAACGGGGCCTTATCGGCTGGCGGCGTTTAAGCAGGGGGATTACCTGCACCTGACCCGCTTTGATCAATACGTTTCGCGCAGTGAAGCACCCAGCGGCCTTGCCGGGCAGAAAAAAGCGGACGTGAAGGATATCTGGTTTCGCTATATTACGGACGAGTCAACCCGCCTGGCCGGAGCGATGACCGGCGAATACGATCTCGTTTTTCAGTTACCGAAAGACAATATTGAAACGTTGCAAAATGCGCCAGAAATCTCCCTCTTCCAGCCGCAAAGCGGCGGATCGCTGATTACCTATTTGTTTAATAAACATCAGGGGCCGTTTGCTAACGTAAAACTGCGACAGGCGTTTAACCTGGCGCTGGATGTTCATCAGACGCTATTGGCAGGCTACAGCGATCCGCGCTTCTTTAAGGAAGATCCGTCGCTGGGGTTCCCGGATCAGGTGGACTGGTACAGTGACGCCGGTAAACCGTACTGGAACCAGCGCAAGCTGGACGAGGCGCGTAAGCTGGTACAGGATTCCGGCTATAAAGGCGAAGAAGTGGTCATCATCGCCACCAAAGAGTATGCCGAACTGTATAACCTGGCGATTGTCGCCCAGCAGGTCCTGAAGCAGATTGGCGTGAAATCGCGCCTCGATGTCTATGACTGGCCAACGGTGCTTCAGCGTCGTCAGGATCCGAAAAATTTCGATCTCTGCGCGCTGGAGTTTTCCATGCGTCAGGTGCTGCATCAATATCCATTCCTCGACTCGCGAGCCAAATTTCCTGGCCTGAGTAACAGTGCGGAAATCGACGCAACCCTGGATGCAATAAAACAATCGCCCTCGCTGAAAGACGCGAAGGGACTGGTGGACCAGCTTAATGTCCAGCTCTGGCAATACCTGCCGGTCATCGTGCTGGGGCGCACCGCGCCGGATGCGGTGGCAATTAAAACTAACGTGAAAGGGTATCAGGACCTGATTGGTCCGGTGCTGTGGAACGTTAGCGTCAGCAAGACCTGACCGGAGTGCACCATGAGAGGATTTCTTTTTCATCGTCTGCTGGCGCTGCTACCGGTGCTGCTGGTGGTATCGATTGTTGTGTTTTGCCTGGTTCATCTGGCTCCGGGCGATCCGGTGCTGGTGATCCTCGGTAACGATGCCAGCCCCGCCGATATTGCCGGGCTGCGTCAGCAGATGGGACTGGATCAACCTGTGATGGTGCAGTTTTTTCGCTGGTTCGGCGCCGTATTGCGTGGAGATCTTGGGCACTCGCTCTTTCTGGATACCAGCGTGATGGGGCTGTTTTTACAACATCTCGCGCCGACGCTATCGCTGGCGCTTTACGCCCAGGTGATTGCCCTGACTCTGGGGTTGACCGGCGGCGTTATCAGCGCCTGGCAGCATGGACGCCTGGCGGATCGCAGTATTCGCGCGCTGGCAACGCTTGGAATGTCAGTACCGGGTTTTCTGCTGGGACTGTTGCTGATTTTCGTTTTCGCCGTGCAATTACGCTGGTTCCCGGTAGTTGGCTATCGTTCGACCCATAACGATCTGCTGCTCAATCTCTGGTATTTGACGCTGCCCGCCATCGCGCTCGGATTTCGTATAGCAGCGCTGATCGCGCGTATGACGCGGGCGGTGATGCTGGATGTTCTGCAGGAAAATTTCATTAACACTGCCCGGGCGAAAGGGGTGCCTGAGCGGCGGGTACTGCTGCGGCACACGCTAAAAAATGCGCTTATTCCTGTCCTGACCATTTGCGGCGAGTCCTTCGCCGGGCTAATTACCGGAACCATCGTAATTGAAAGCGTCTTTGGGATCCCCGGCGTCGGATCGCTGATTGTTGACTCGATCGAGCGCCGCGACGTGACGGTGATCCAGGGGGTGGTGCTGTTGATCACCGTATGCTACGTGCTGATCAATCTGGCGGTCGATGTGCTGAATTATTTTGCCGATCCGCGACTCTCTCTTGAAGGGGGTGAAAATTGATAACGCCACGACATCCTGGGCTATGGATTTGGCCGCTGCTGCTGGTGGCAATCGTGATACTGTCGTTTTTTGCGAGCGCGATAAGCCACTGGGATCCTTATACTATCGATCCGTTAAGCCGCCTGAAACCGCCGGATGCGACGCACTGGTTTGGCACGGATAACTTTGGTCGCGATCTTTTCGTCCGCGTGATGCTGGCGGTGCGAATATCCTTCAGTGTGGGTGCGGCGGTAGCGGTTATATCGGGCATCGCGGGCATGGTGATTGGTCTACTGTGTGCCTGGTATCGCCCGGTTGACCGCATATTGATGCGTATCTGCGACGGCCTGTTTGCCTTTCCCTCGCTGCTGCTGGCGATTGCCATCGTCGGCGTGCTGGGGCCAAAAATAACCAATGTGGTGCTGGCGCTCTCGCTGGTCTACGTCCCCTGTATCGCCAGAGTGATCCGCGGCGCGGCGATGGTTATCAAAGCGAAAAACTTCATCGAAGCGCTACGGGCTCAGGGCGCATCATCCGCGCGTATTATCTGGCTGCACCTGCTGCCAAATGTGATTTCACCTTTTATCGTGCAGGTCAGCTGGGTATTTTCAGTCGCCATACTCACTGAAGCGGCGCTGAGCTTTCTTGGATCCGGCGTGCCTGCGCCTGTACCCAGCCTCGGCAATTTACTGCTTGAAGGGAAAGCGGTCATTTTTACCGCATGGTGGATGACTCTCTTTCCCGGAGTGGGAATTGTGCTGCTGATCCTCGCGCTGAATATTATCGGCGACGATCTGCGGGATAGCGCCGATCCGGGACTGAAACCGCTTCCGCGCCGCATTTTACGTCGCTTAACACGAGGAGATCAGCATGGCTGAAACGTTGCTTCGGGTCGATGATTTACGCGTTAATTTCGCCACCCGGCACGGCGTGGTAGCGCCGGTGCGCGGCATTTCATTTCAGGTCAACGCTCATGAGACGCTGGGCATTATCGGTGAATCCGGCTGCGGGAAGAGCGTCACCGCGCAGGCGCTGATGGGCCTGCTTCCGCCGCGAACCAGCCGGGTCAGCGGTGATATTACCCTGGCAGGACGCGCTCTCCATTCACTGTCATCCAACGCGCGCAGGCGACTCAACGGGCAGGCAATGGCGATGATTTTTCAGGACCCGCTCTCCAGCCTCAATCCAGTCCTGACTGTCGGTTTTCAGATTGATGAAAGTCTGCGCTTGCATACCGCACTTGATCTTTCTCAGCGGCGCGAAAAAATTCTCACTCTGCTCCAGCAGGTCGGTATTACCGATCCTCAACGCTGCGCCAGCGCGTGGCCGCATGAGCTGTCAGGTGGGATGCGCCAGCGGATCATGATTGCGATGGCAATTGCCAGTTCACCGGCATTACTCATTGCTGATGAGCCTACTACCGCGCTGGATGCAACGATCCAGGCACAAATTCTCGATCTTCTGGATGAGATCAAGCAGCAAACGGGAATGGGGATCGTTTTTATTACGCACGATCTCAGCGTGGTTGCCCGGCTATGTCAGCGGGTGGTGGTGCTATATGCTGGAGAGGTGGTGGAAGAAACCGATGTTCTGACGTTATTTGCCCGGCCGCGTCACCCTTACACTCTTGCGTTACTCGCTGCGCGTCCGTCCGCGGACAGTCAGCCAAAAAGCGAGCTAAGGGAAATTGCCGGGCAGGTTCCCTCGCTGTATACGCCGCCCTCCGGCTGCGCGTTTGCCGACCGCTGCCCGCTGGCTCAACCACGTTGTCGGGCGCAGGGGCCCGCATTACGCTCCGTCGACATTCCTTCTCACCGGGTGCGCTGCTGGCGGGCCGATGAAACCGGAGTCTTATTATCATGATTACACCGCTCTTAACCGTACGCCATTTGTCGAAAACATTTCAGCGTCGTGGCCACAAGGTGCTGGCGGTAGATGATGTCAGCTTTACCATTCAGGCAGGAGAAACCTGGGCGCTGGTGGGGGAGTCCGGCAGCGGAAAAAGCACGACTGGACGCGTGCTGCTCGGGTTGACGCCAGCCTCGGGTGGCGATGTTATCTTTGAGGGCACCTCTCTGCTCTCGCAAAATGCCGGACAGTGGCGCGGCACGCGTAAAGCGTTGCAGATGATATTTCAGGATCCGCTCTCCTCTCTCGATCCGAAACGGAGCATCGGTTATAGCCTGGAAGAACCCTTGATTATTCATGGCATCAAAAATCGCCAGCGGGCCGTGGCGGAGATGTTGACTCAGGTTGGATTGAAAGCCGAAGATGCCAGACGTTATCCGCATGAATTTTCTGGCGGTCAGCGGCAACGCATTGGTATTGCGCGGGCGTTAATCCTTAAACCGAAGCTGATTGTGTGTGACGAGCCCGTCTCTGCGCTTGATGTGTCGATACAATCGCAAATCCTTAATTTACTGATGGCCCTCCAGCGCGAGTATGGGCTTGCCTACTTATTTATTTCTCACGATCTCAATGTCGTTCGACATATTGCCGATCGTGTTGGCGTCATGCACCGCGGTAAAATTGTTGAACAGGGCGACTGTGGGCAAATTTTTGCCCACCCTGCGCATCCTTATACCCGGTACTTGCTGGAGGCGATCCTGCCCGCACATCCCGCGGGCATGCAGGCCGCTGATCTTGTCGCGAACGGATAACCTTCGCGCGGGAGTCGACCTGCGGGCTGTGTCGGTTATAATGGGCAAGTAATCCCGATAACCCGGCGCAACCCGCCTAAAATGAGTACCTTTGATGAGTGAAATGATCTACGGCATCCATGCGGTGCAGGCACTGCTGGAGCGCGCTCCGGAGCGTTTTCAGGAAGTTTTCATCCTGAAAGGACGTGAAGACAAACGTCTGCTGCCGCTTATTCACGCGCTTGAAGCCCAGGGCGTAGTGATCCAGCTGGCTAACCGCCAGTACCTGGATGAAAAAAGCGAAGGCGCAGTGCATCAGGGGATCATTGCACGCGTGAAGCCGGGACGTCAGTATCAGGAAAACGATCTGCCGGAACTGATCGCCTCTCTTGAGCAGCCTTTCTTTTTGATCCTTGATGGCGTTACCGATCCACATAACCTCGGTGCCTGCCTGCGTAGCGCCGATGCTGCTGGCGTTCACGCCGTTATCGTGCCTCGGGATCGCTCCGCGCAGCTTAATGCAACGGCTAAAAAAGTGGCCTGTGGCGCAGCAGAAAATGTGCCGCTGATCCGGGTGACTAACCTGGCGCGCACCATGCGTTTGTTGCAGGAAGAGAATATCTGGATCGTCGGAACGGCGGGTGAAGCGGATCATACGCTTTATCAAAGCAAAATGACCGGCCCGCTGGCGCTGGTCATGGGCGCGGAAGGCGAAGGTATGCGCCGTCTGACTCGCGAACATTGCGATGAACTGATTAGTATTCCAATGGCGGGCAGCGTGTCATCGCTTAACGTCTCGGTCGCGACCGGTATTTGCCTGTTTGAAGCCGTACGTCAGCGCGGTTAATACTCGTGCAATAACAAATCCGGTGGCAGATGTTAACGAGGCAGTAGATCGTTAAACTGTGCCGGATTATCTTCAGACTCGTTCAGATCACTACAAGCGTCGGTACTCTGTCCGCGTCCGTATCAGGCGTAAAGGATAGCCCGGACTCGCCAGTTATCCGGATTCTGCTCCTCATACATCTGGACAATGCGATACCAGGATGCTCCCTGCTCATCTGCTTTACGCGCAACGACACGCTCAACGTCCTGCGGATTGCCAATAATATTGTTTACCGAAATCAGGCCAATTTCGTTGAGTCCGGTAACACAATCCGCGCTGGCAAATTCAGCCGACTGCGCCGATCTACCAACAAATTTTAATGAGGGCAAAGCAAAAGTTCGTTTCATTCTTCGCTCCTTGTCACACCACCCCAACGTTTAGCGAGACGCTCCGCTGCGAGTATTGATCCTGTCATCCAGCTGCAAATAATTTTGGCCAGGAGTTTGTGAATGGACGCAAAGCAGTGTAAAAATCAATAAAGAGTTATCACCTCTTATTTACGATAAAGAATTGCCTGAGAATACCACTGGCCCGGGAATACGGTGTCATCAATCATAATAATCACATAGTAATCCGCTTTGGCCGCAATGGCCTTCTTCTCTATCGCGTCCTCTGCATCCATGGGTGAGCCATAAACCATCGCGCTAACTGTTCCCATCCGCTGTAATCCTTCGGTCTGATTACGCTGGATCTCCTGAGGAGCCTGGGTAACCGGCGGCGGCGCTTTTGGCGTACCTTCCAGCACGCTACAGCCGCTCAACAGTGTTATCAGTATTAACGGGGCCATACGGCGCATAAGTTTCATAACGTGTCTCCTGATAACGCTAGTGTAGTGGGAAACCGCTCTGCATTGAGGGGAATGTTCCCAATTTGTTACCTGTACCGCTATTTTCGAATGAAAAAAAGTGAGAAACGTAAGCAATATCTCAACCTTGCTGTGCACAGGCTTTTTCTGCAGCTTGCTTAACGGCCAGCCGCGTGGCATACCAGATTAAAAGAGGAGAGGGCAGATGATTGAACTTGATGTGCGTATGCTGGCAAATAATGAAATATTACAGGCTTTTCCCGCAGGAAAAGGGAATCAGCCTTTGCCTTGTATTGTGTTTTATCACGGTTTTACCTCTTCAAAGCTGGTGTACAGCTATTTTGCCGTCGCGCTGGCGCAGGCCGGGTTCCGCGTGGTGATGCCAGATGCCAGCGAGCATGGCGCGCGCTATAACGGTGATGAACAGGCGCGAATGGGGCATTTCTGGCAAATATTGCAGGAGAATTTCCACGAATTCAGCGATCTACGTACTGCTATTGTCCAGCAGGGTTGGGTGGACGGGCAGCGTCTGGCGGTGGCTGGCGCATCGATGGGCGGAATGACGGCACTGGGGCTAATGACGCAGTATCCGGATATCGCCTGCGTCGCCAGCCTGATGGGGTCGGGCTATCTCAGTCAGCTCTCACACACGCTATTCCCTGCACCTGACACTGATTTTTCGGCTCAGCTTGCGCGTTGGGATGTCACGCAGCAGCTGCCTGCACTGGCAAATCGACCTTTGCTGCTCTGGCACGGTGAAGATGACGATGTTGTTCCGCCTGATGATACGCTGCGCCTGCAGCAGGCTCTGACACAAAGCGGACTGGATCAAAATCTGACCTGCTGCTGGCAGGCTGGCGTTCGTCACCGAATTACGCCAGAAGCGTTATCCTGCACTGTCGACTTCTTTCGCCAGCATCTTTAAACACAGGTCACTTTTACGCCCTGATCCTGAAGCTTTTTCAGGATCTCCGGATCGGCATTTTTGCCCGTAATTAGCTGGTCAATCTGTGCAGCCTGGCTAAACAGCATTCCCGCGCGCTCGCCGACTTTGCTGCTGTCTACGACCACCACCAGTTTACCCACGACGTTGAGCATTTTCTGCTCCGCCATTGCGGTCAGCATATCCGTCTTATACAGCCCTTCGGCGGTTAGCCCTTTGCCGCTGGTAAACATCCAGTGTCCGGCGTACAGGCTGTTTTCGTTATCCTGAGGGCTAAGCGTAATAGAGTGGCTCTTATTATACTGACCGCCCATGATAATCACGCTTTCGTGCTCCTGGTCGATGAGATAGTTAGCCAGAGGCAGGTAATTAGTAATGATTTGTACTGGCTTACCGCACATTTCATGGCCGAGCAAAAAAGCCGTTGAGCCGCAGTTAATGACCACGCTTTCGCCCGGGTTTACCAGTTGCGCTGCGGCTCTGGCAATGCGCACTTTCTCATCATGATGCTGGGCCTGATGAATGTTTCTGGGCGACCAGCGTGGACGCTGCTGCTGATTAATGGCTTCAGCACCATTGCGGACTTTTTTTAATTTGCCGCTTTCATCAAGTTTATTAATATCACGGCGTGCGGTTGCCGGAGAAATCCCAAGCCGGGCAATAACCTGTTCTACTGTCACAAAGCCAGTGTGGGCCAATAGATCGAGTAAAATTTGATGTCTTTGCGCTTCCGTCATGAGCCGTTCCGATTAAAAATGATAATTAAAGATAATATTTGAAATAGCATGAAATTGCTAAGTGTTCGTCGAAAGACCGCTTAAAAAAACGCTGCTTAAAGCAGCGTCTTATCAGCAACATTACAGGAAAGATTTGAACGGCAAATCAGGCTCTATAGTGAAGCAGTCGTCAAAGCCGCGCGGATAATGATACTCAAAGTTGTCTTTATCCAGAGGCCAGGTAAATTTACCGCCAACCTGCCAGATAAACGGTTTGAAACCGTACTTCAGACGATCTTTTTTCATCTCCCACAGTACCCGAAGTTCCTGCGGGTCAGCCTGGAAGTTTGACCAGATATCATGATGAAACGGAATAACCACTTTGGCGTTTAACGCTTCGCCCATGCGCAGCATGTCAACGCTGGTCATTTTATCGGTAATACCACGCGGATTTTCGCCGTAAGAGCCTAATGCTACATCAATCTGATGCTCGTTACCGTGCTTCGCGTAGTAGTTGGAATAATGGGAATCGCCGCTGTGATACAGAGAGCCGCCCGGCGTTTTGAACAGATAGTTTACGGCGCGCTCGTCCATGCCGCCTGGCAGCACGCCCGCCGCGTGTTGATCGGCTGGCAACGTGATTAATGCAGTGCGATCAAACGCGTCCAGCGCGTGGATTTCGACGTCTTTAATTTTCACAACGTCGCCAGGCTTCATGACGATGCAACGCTCTTTTGGCACGCCCCAGCCAATCCATAAATCGACACAGGTCTGCGGTCCGATAAACGGCACGTCGTCTGCACAATTTTGCATCACGGCAGCGGCCACGTTTACGTCGATATGATCGTTATGATCGTGCGTCGACAGTACAGCGTCAATCTGACGAATAGCGAACGGATCGAGGACGAAAGGCGTGGTACGCAGATTTGGCTGGAGTTTCTGTACGCCCGCCATACGCTGCATCTGATGGCCTTTTTTCATGAGCGGATTGCCGTGGCTCTGTTTGCCTGTGCCGCACCAGAAATCAACGCAGATATTGGCACCACCTTCAGATTTGAGCCAGATACCGGTACAGCCCAGCCACCACATGGCGAAGGTCCCCGGTGCGACCTGTTCCTGTTCAATTTCTTCATTCAACCAGCTCCCCCATTCCGGGAACGTGTTGAGGATCCATGATTCACGGGTAATGGTTTCAACCTTACTCATTGTACCGCTCCTGTTTTCATAATAAATCATTTTGTGATTACGATTGATTTATAGTGACAGCAAGAAATCATCATTGCAATGCAAAAAATCCAATTTTCTACCTGTTCTCACCTCCTGAATCAATTGTTAACCGTATGTTTCATCGTTATTCTAATTGCATTTAAATATCTATATTAATGATTTTATTGGATTTTAATGTTTGTATCGCAAAGTATTACATCTGGACAGGAAATAAAGTGCGGGATGTGTCACAAATAATCAAATACAATCTTTTAGTGATTATTCTTGATTGCTAGAGTGACGACACATCACGCACTACGTCTGCAACACGTTGTGCTCGTACATCTGGAGAGCGCTATGGAGATCCTCTACAACATCTTTACCGTCTTCTTTAATCAGGTTATGACCAATGCGCCGTTGTTATTGGGTATTGTGACGTGCCTGGGTTACATCCTGCTGCGTAAAAGCGTTAGCGTAATTATTAAAGGCACCATCAAAACGATTATTGGGTTTATGTTGTTGCAGGCAGGCTCCGGCATCCTGACCAGCACGTTTAAACCTGTGGTCGCTAAAATGTCCGAGGTTTATGGCATTAACGGCGCAATTTCAGACACCTACGCTTCTATGATGGCCACTATAGAGCGCATGGGCGATGCCTACAGCTGGGTGGGATATGCCGTACTCCTGGCACTGGCGCTGAACATTTGTTATGTGCTTCTGCGTCGGATCACCGGGATCCGCACCATCATGTTGACCGGGCACATTATGTTCCAGCAGGCCGGGCTGATCGCAGTGTTCTTCTATATTGCTGGCTACTCAATGTGGACCACCATTATTTTTACCGCCGTCCTGGTGTCGCTGTACTGGGGGATCACCTCAAACATGATGTACAAACCAACCCAGGATGTGACGGATGGCTGCGGCTTCTCAATTGGTCACCAGCAGCAGTTTGCTGCCTGGATTGCCTGCAAAGTGGCGCCATTGCTGGGTAAAAAAGAAGAGAGCGTTGAAGAGCTCAAAATGCCGGGATGGCTGAACATCTTCCACGACAACATCGTTTCTACCGCGATCGTGATGACCATTTTCTTCGGCGCGATCCTGCTCTCCTTTGGTGTGGATGTTGTGCAGGCGATGGCGGGTAAAACCCACTGGACGATTTATATCCTGCAAACCGGCTTCTCGTTCGCGGTGGCAATTTTCATCATCACCCAGGGCGTGCGGATGTTCGTTGCCGAACTGTCCGAAGCATTTAACGGTATCTCCCAGCGCCTGATCCCGGGGGCCGTGCTGGCGATTGACTGTGCAGCTATTTATAGCTTCGCACCTAACGCCGTCGTCTGGGGCTTTATGTGGGGCACAATCGGTCAGCTGATTGCCGTCGGTATTCTGGTGGGTTGTGGCTCATCAATCCTGATTATTCCAGGCTTTATTCCTATGTTCTTCTCTAACGCCACCATTGGTGTCTTCGCCAACCACTTTGGCGGATGGCGTGCCGCGCTCAAGATTTGCCTGGTGATGGGCATGATTGAAATCTTCGGCTGCGTATGGGCGGTAAAACTGACGGGAATGAGTGCATGGATGGGCATGGCGGACTGGTCAATTCTGGCACCGCCGATGATGCAGGGCTTCGCCTCCATTGGCGCCGTGTTTATGGCCGTCATCATCGTTATTGCTCTCGCTTACATGGTCTTCGCAGGACGCGCGCTGCGTGCTGAAGAAGATGCAGAAAAACAACTGGCAGAAACCTCTGCTCAATAAGGAGTTTGATTATGACCGTACGTATTCTGGCCGTATGTGGTAACGGACAAGGTAGTTCCATGATCATGAAAATGAAGGTGGACCAGTTCCTGACCCAGTCGAAAATTGATCATAGCGTGAACAGCTGTGCCGTCGGTGAATATAAAAGTGAATTGAGTGGCGCGGATATCATCATTGCTTCCACCCATATCGCCGGTGAAATCACCGTCACGGGTAACAAGTATGTCGTGGGTGTGCGCAATATGCTATCGCCTGCCGATTTCGGACCAAAACTGCTGGAAGTGATCAAAGAACATTTCCCGCACGATATGCAGTAAGGGGGCGCCATGAAACTACGTGATTCGCTGGCAGAAAATAACTCTATTCTACTGCAGGCCGATGCCAGTACCTGGCAGGAAGCGGTGAAGTTAAGCGTTGATTTACTGGTCAAAGCCGATGTGGTTGAACCGCGTTACTACCAGGCCATTCTGGACGGTGTGGCACAACACGGACCCTATTTCGTTATTGCGCCGGGGCTGGCAATGCCGCACGGCCGGCCGGAAGAAGGTGTGAAAAAAACGGGCTTTGCGCTGGTAACGCTAAAAACGCCGCTGGTGTTTAACCATGAAGACAACGACCCGGTCGATATCCTGATCACCATGGCGGCGGTAGATGCCAACACGCACCAGGAAGTGGGCATTATGCAAATCGTCAATCTGTTTGAAGATGAAGCCAACTTCGACCGTTTACGTGCCTGCCGCACCACCCAGGACGTTCTCGATTTAATTGACCGCACTACTGCGGCATCCGCTTAAGAGGGAATTTACATGTCACTACCTATGTTGCAGGTTGCGCTTGATAACCAGTCAATGTCTTCTGCCTATGAAACGACCCGCCTGATTGCGGAAGAGGTGGATATTATAGAAGTTGGTACGATCCTTTGCGTTGCGGAAGGCGTGCGCGCCGTACGCGATTTGAAAGCGCTATACCCGCATAAAATTGTGCTGGCAGACGCCAAAATTGCTGATGCAGGCAAAATTCTTTCTCGTATGTGCTTTGAGGCTAACGCTGACTGGATCACCGTCATTTGCTGTGCTGACATCAACACCGCCAAAGGCGCGCTGGATGTGTCAAAAGAGTTTAATGGCGATGTTCAAATTGAACTGACCGGCTACTGGACCTGGGAACAGGCGGCCGAGTGGCGTGCAGCCGGAATTCAGCAGGTGGTTTATCACCGCAGTCGTGATGCACAGGCCGCAGGAGTAGCATGGGGTGAAGCCGATATCACCGCTATCAAACGTCTGTCTGATATGGGCTTCAAAGTCACCGTTACTGGCGGCCTGGCGCTGGAAGATTTACCGCTGTTTGCGGGCATTCCGATCCACGTCTTTATTGCCGGTCGTAGCATCCGTGATGCCGCTTCCCCGGTAGAAGCCGCACGCCAGTTCAAACGCTCTATCGCCCAACTCTGGGGCTAAGGAGCGGTTATGCTGTCGAAACCGATCCCGCTGGGGATCTACGAAAAAGCGCTCCCCGCCGGGGAGTGCTGGCTGGAACGCCTGCGGCTGGCAAAAACGCTGGAGTTCGATTTTGTTGAGATGTCTGTCGATGAAACCGACGAGCGCCTGTCGCGCCTTGACTGGACCCGTGAGCAGCGCCTGGCGCTGGTGAATGCGATTGCGGAAACGGGCGTACGCGTGCCTTCTATGTGTCTCAGCGCCCATCGTCGTTTTCCGCTGGGTAGCGAAGATGATGCTGTGCGTGCAGAAGGGCTGGAGATCATGCGTAAAGCCATCACTTTTGCGCAGGATGTCGGGATCCGCGTTATCCAGCTTGCCGGATACGACGTTTACTATCAGCAGGCCAATAATGAAACGCGCCGCCGTTTTCGTGACGGGCTGAAAGAGAGCGTTGAAATGGCGAGCCGTGCCCAGGTGACGCTGGCCATGGAAATCATGGATTATCCGCTGATGAATTCAATCAGTAAGGCACTTGGCTATGCCCACTACCTTAATAATCCGTGGTTCCAGCTTTATCCTGACATCGGTAATTTGTCGGCGTGGGATAACGACGTGCAAATGGAATTGCAGGCCGGTAAAGGGCATATCGTCGCGGTACATGTCAAAGATACGAAACCCGGCGTGTTTAAAAACGTGCCGTTTGGTGAAGGTATTGTGGATTTTGAGCGCTGTTTTGCAACGCTCAAAGAAACAGGCTATTGCGGACCATACCTGATTGAGATGTGGAGCGAAACGTCTGACGATCCGATGCGGGAAGTGGTGAAAGCTCGCGACTGGGTGAAAACCCGTATGGCACGCGCCGGTCTTGGGGAGGCAGCATAATGCAAACGCTAAAGCAGCAGGTATTTGATGCCAATATGGATTTGCCGCGCTACGGTCTGGTGACCTTTACCTGGGGCAATGTCAGCGCCATCGATCGCAAGCGTGGACTGATGGTGATTAAGCCCAGCGGTGTCGCCTATGAAACCATGAAAGCGGATGACATGGTGGTGGTCGATATGAGTGGCAAAGTGGTAGAAGGGCGCTATCGTCCGTCCTCCGATACGGCTACTCATCTGG
Organism: Klebsiella sp. RIT-PI-d; assembly: GCF_001187865.1. NCBI lineage: Bacteria > Pseudomonadati > Pseudomonadota > Gammaproteobacteria > Enterobacterales > Enterobacteriaceae > Klebsiella > Klebsiella sp. RIT-PI-d. The sequence goes on along the minus strand of NZ_LGIT01000003.1, from coordinate 518,528 downwards.
CGCTGTATCAACGTTACCCGTCATTGGGTGGGGTGGTGCATACTCACTCGACGCATGCGACGGCGTGGGCGCAGGCAGGGCTGGCAATCCCGGCGCTCGGGACTACGCACGCGGATTACTTCTTCGGCAACATTCCCTGCACCAGGGCATTACGCGAAGAGGAAGTTCAGGGCGAATACGAGCTGAATACCGGCAAGGTGATTATCGAAACCGTTGCTGACGCTGAACCGCTGCATACCCCTGGCATTGTGGTGTATCAGCACGGCCCGTTTGCATGGGGGAAAGATGCCCATGATGCCGTGCATAATGCTGTCGTTATGGAGGAGGTGGCCAAAATGGCGTGGATCGCGCGGGGGATTAACCCGGCTCTGCACCCGATTGACGGCTATCTGATGAATAAGCACTTCATGCGCAAACATGGTCCAGACGCCTACTACGGGCAGAAGTAAACATTATGCTCCGGAATTTGTACTCCCACGGGATGTTACTGGTCGGGTTCCGGAGCATTCTTTAATGATGACCCACCATAAAGACCGCTATTTCTTTTAGTCTGGTAGCGTTTTTTTAAGGTGAACGCGTCAAACCCGCCTGCTTTTAACATCGGCAACGATCGCCCTCGCACGTCCGCACGCGTTGTGCAAACTTTATGTGCAATTCGCTTGAGTTTATTGGGGGGCGCTAGTACTATGACGCGTCATTTTTCGGCCGACCTTTAACACGTTCCTTGCCTCCATGGGCCTCGGCTGACCCAGACAGGAGGCTGAATAATCCGTAAGGAGCAATTCGATGCGTCATTACGAAATCGTTTTTATGGTCCATCCTGACCAGAGCGAACAGGTTCCGGGCATGATCGAACGCTACACTGGTGCAATCACTGCAGCAGAAGGCACGATCCACCGTCTGGAAGACTGGGGCCGCCGTCAGCTGGCTTACCCGATCAACAAACTGCACAAAGCACACTACGTTCTGCTGAACGTTGAAGCGCCGCAGGAAGTGATCGATGAGCTGGAAACAAACTTCCGCTTCAACGATGCCGTTATCCGTAGCATGGTAATGCGTACTAAAAACGCGGTTACCGAAGCATCTCCGATGGTTAAAGCGAAAGACGAGCGCCGTGAGCGTCGCGATGATTTCGCAAACGAAACCGCAGATGATGCTGATGCTGGGGATTCTGAAGAGTAATTTCTGATGACCAACCGTCTGGTGTTGTCCGGCACCGTGTGCAGGATGCCCCTTCGAAAGGTCAGCCCATCAGGAATTCCTCATTGCCAGTTCGTGCTTGAGCATCGTTCTGTGCAGGAGGAAGCCGGTTTTCACCGGCAGGCGTGGTGCCAAATGCCCGTTATTATTAGCGGACACGAAAACCAGGCCATTACTCACAGTATAACGGTCGGTAGCGCAGTAATCGTTCAGGGGTTCATTTCTTGCCACAAGGCAAAGAACGGCCTGAGCAAAATGGTTCTGCATGCCGAGCAGATTGAATTGATAGATTCTGGAGACTAGCCATATGGCACGTTATTTCCGTCGTCGCAAGTTCTGCCGTTTCACCGCGGAAGGCGTTCAAGAGATTGACTATAAAGACATCGCTACGCTGAAAAACTACATCACCGAAAGCGGTAAGATTGTCCCGAGCCGTATCACCGGTACCCGTGCAAAATATCAGCGTCAGCTGGCTCGCGCAATCAAACGCGCTCGCTACCTGTCCCTGCTGCCGTACACTGATCGTCATCAGTAATCGGTCACGGTCCATTAATACGACTTTGAGAGGATAAGGTAATGCAAGTTATTCTGCTTGATAAAGTAGCAAACCTGGGTAGCCTGGGTGATCAGGTTAACGTTAAAGCGGGTTATGCTCGTAACTTCCTGGTACCGCAGGGTAAAGCTGTTCCTGCTACCAAGAAAAACGTTGAATTTTTCGAAGGCCGTCGCGCTGAACTGGAAGCCAAACTGGCTGACGTTCTGGCTGCTGCCAATGCACGTGCTGAGAAAATCAACGCACTGGAAACCGTCACCATCGCGTCCAAATCTGGCGACGAAGGTAAACTGTTCGGTTCCATCGGTACTCGCGACATCGCTGACGCTGTAACTGCAGCTGGCGTTGACGTAGCTAAGAGCGAAGTTCGTTTACCGAACGGCGTTCTGCGTACCACTGGCGCACACGAAGTGGACTTCCAGGTTCACAGCGAAGTGTTCGCTAAGCTGACTGTAAACGTAGTTGCAGAATAAGTTTTTATTCTGAAATACGCGTAAAAACGCCGACCCTGGGTCGGCGTTTTGCTTTTCTGACGTGTGCTTCGGTGCGTACTGCACGGAAGATCCTGCTTATTATTGCGCGCGGATAAAATTCCCGTCCGGCTGGCGAGTAAACAACGCCTGCTGCCCGTTGCCCATATCAATTGTCAAACCGGTTACCACACCGCTGGCGTTTTGCCGGATCTTCACCATCTGACCCGATTGCAGCGTACTAAGCGGCTTGCCTGCACCCTCGACCTTCGCCATGGCATACACATCCGTTGGTGGAAGATTATGATCGCGGAATACCTGCGCCAGCGTTTTACCTGCGCCAACGCGATAAGCGCGCCACTGCTGGTCAATACCGGGTGTTGATGCTTGCTGTGTGTTCTCCGGCTGCGTCTGAACCTGTACCTGGTCGTCTGGCAGCTCCTGAATAGGCTCCGGCTCTACAGGAGCCACTGCGCCAGGATCGTTAGACGGCGCGACCAGCTGGGTCGGCATTGGCTGTTGCTGCGGCGAAGTCTGAAGATCCAGCTGTGCGTCGCGCGTAACCGGCTGAGAGGCCGTGTCGTCGCCGGACGGTAGCAGGAAGCCAATAACCACCACCAGCGCAGCAATAATAATTCCCCGCCGATGCATCGGCGGGAGCGGGTCCATCAGGCGAAAGTGATCCGGTGCATACCAGATCCTCGCCAGGGTAGATTTTAGGTCAACGCGCCCGGGCATGGCTTTCCTCCTGCTCCGCATATTTTAATCCTGTTACATCAGTATAGTTGGCTAACTGTCTGATGTACGCAGTAAAGAAAGACTGGGCAACATCAGAATGGGAAAACGCCTGCTCGCATATTGTTTCTGTTTCAGTGCGATTTGTCATCATTCCTGCGACAAAGTTTTACCCGATGCGGCGTGACTGATATGCTGCCCGCTACTTAAACTGCATGAAAAGGAAAGACGATGACGACCCCAACTTTTGACACCATCGAAGCGCAGGCAAGTTACGGTATCGGTTTACAGGTAGGACAGCAGCTGAGCGAGTCTGGCCTGGAAGGGCTGCTGCCAGAAGCGCTGGTTGCGGGTATCGCCGATGCACTGGAAGGCAAACATCCGGCCGTACCCGTTGATGTTGTGCATCGTGCGCTGCGTGAAATTCATGAGCGTGCGGACGCCGTACGTCGCGAACGTTTCCAGTCAATGGCGGCAGATGGCGTTACGTATCTGGAAGAAAACGCGGCGCGTGAAGGCGTTAACAGCACCGAGTCTGGCTTACAGTTTCGCGTAATTACTCAGGGCGAAGGCGCTATTCCGTCACGCACCGATCACGTTCGCGTACACTACACCGGCAAACTGATTGACGGCTCGGTGTTTGACAGCTCTGTCGCGCGCGGTGAGCCGGCTGAATTCCCGGTAAATGGTGTGATCCCAGGCTGGATTGAAGCCCTGACTCTGATGCCGGTTGGCTCTAAATGGGAACTGACTATTCCGCAGAACCTGGCCTATGGCGAACGCGGCGCGGGTGCCTCTATTCCACCGTTCAGCACGCTGGTTTTTGAAGTCGAACTGCTGGAAATTCTGTAAATGTCATTTGCCCTCGTATGACGTCGTACGAGGGCGCTTTCAGTGCAAGATGCTTAAATCAGAACAATACTGGTGTTTTATCTTGCAAATACGTTCACTGAGTGTATTTTTGTGAGCTGTTTATCATTATCTCAGTGATATAACACTCAGTTTAAACATAAATTTAACATTAGCGCCATTTCCAGGTATTCATCCTGCCGATTCTTCCCTACTATCGATGGACCCTGTAACGGGAACGTCAAAAAAGACACATTAAAAGGCCATCAGAGCCTGAACAACACAGACAGGTACACAGGAAGATAATCACATGGTAGATCAAATAAAAACCGTTGCCGATGAACCGGCATCCGGCGAGCAGTCTCTGCGGCGTAATCTCACTAATCGACACATTCAACTTATTGCCATTGGTGGCGCAATCGGCACCGGCCTGTTTATGGGTTCCGGTAAAACCATTAGCCTTGCCGGACCGTCGATCATTTTTGTGTATATGATTATCGGTTTTATGCTGTTTTTCGTTATGCGAGCAATGGGTGAGTTGCTGCTGTCGAATCTCGAATACAAATCCTTCAGCGACTTTGCCGCGGATCTGCTTGGCCCGTGGGCTGGCTATTTTACCGGCTGGACCTACTGGTTCTGCTGGGTGGTGACCGGCATGGCCGACGTGGTGGCGATCACCGCCTATGCGCAGTTCTGGTTTCCCGGTCTGTCGGAATGGGTCGCTTCACTTGCGGTGATCCTGCTGCTGCTGGGACTAAATCTTGCCACGGTAAAAATGTTCGGCGAGATGGAATTCTGGTTTGCGATGATTAAAATCGTCGCCATCGTTGGTCTGATTATTGTGGGCCTGGTGATGGTCCTGATGCATTTTCAGTCGCCAACCGGCGTTGAAGCCTCCTTTACCCACTTGTGGGATAACGGCGGCTGGTTCCCGAAAGGCATTAGCGGATTCTTTGCCGGGTTCCAGATTGCTGTTTTTGCCTTCGTCGGCATTGAACTGGTCGGGACTACCGCTGCAGAAACTAAAGATCCCGAAAAATCCCTGCCGCGTGCCATTAATTCTATTCCGCTGCGCATCATCATGTTCTATGTGCTGGCCCTGATCGTCATTATGTCAGTGACGCCGTGGAACTCCGTAGTGCCGAATAAAAGCCCGTTTGTGGAACTGTTCGTGCTGGTGGGCTTGCCGGCAGCGGCGAGTATCATCAACTTTGTGGTGCTGACGTCGGCCGCCTCGTCGGCCAACAGCGGCGTATTTTCTACCAGCCGTATGCTGTTTGGCCTCGCGCAGGATGGCGTCGCGCCGAAAAGCTTCCGTAAACTGTCAAAACGCGCCGTTCCGGCAACCGGGCTGACCTTCTCCTGCGTCTGCCTGCTGGGCGGTGTAGTGCTGATTTACCTGAAGCCGGATGTGATCGCCGCCTTTACCCTGGTGACGACTGTCTCAGCGATCCTCTTTATGTTCGTCTGGACCATCATCATGTGTTCGTATCTGGTGTATCGTAAAAAACGCCCACATTTACATGCACAGTCAACATTCAAAATGCCGCTCGGCAGGCTGATGTGCTGGGTTTGTATGGCCTTTTTTGCGTTTGTGCTGGTTCTGTTGTCGCTGGAAGATGATACCCGTCAGGCGCTGATGGTGACGCCGCTGTGGTTCGTGGTACTGGGTGCGTTCTGGCTGTTGATGCGTAAAAAACGGCTGGCACGTTCAGGTCGTTAATACGGCTAAGTATTATAAAAAAGGCCGCTTTTAGGGCGGCCAGAAACGTCCATAAATGAAGGTGCCTCAGGGCACCTTTTTTATATTATTCGCCCGCCAGCGCGCGCGGGAATAACACGTTATTTTCGAGGCTGATATGCTCCATTAGATCATCGATCATCTCGTTGATGCCTTTATACATCGCTTTCCAGGTGGTACAGGCCTCCGCCGGCGGCGTCACATTCTGCGTTACATGCTTGATCACCTCGACCAGTTCGCCCGCGTCGTCATGCTCGCTTTCCATTACGGAAATCGGGCCTGCGGCCTGGCGGCCCATGCCTTGTTTGATCATCGGAAACAGGATCTGCTCCTCTTTCATCATGTGGCTGGATAATTCCTGATGCAGCGCGGTCAGGTATTTGGTCAGGCCGTGCGGGACGCCGGGTTTATCGGCATGAACGCGTTCCACTTTAGTCGCCTGAAGGATCAGCTCCGGCAGTTGCTCGCGGTGTCTGTCATGATAACGCACGATAATGTGATCGATGATGTCTGCCAGCGGCACAACGCGCCAGTCTTTTTCAATTGGCTGCTCAGCCAGCGCAGCCAGCTCGTCTTCGATAACCGCTACGTTAAGCTCTTTACGTTGTGCAGCGCGCGCCAGCGTCTGTTTGCCGCCGCAGCAATAATCCAGATCGTATTTACGAAACAGCGCGGAGGCGCGCGGAATAGAGAGCGCCAGCTCACCTAAAGCCTGGTCACGGTAGGTCATAGCAGTTACCTCATCATCAAAAATATAAGATGCATTTTAAATGCATCTTTAGTGAGAGGAAATACCCCTTTGGGATAGTCAGCTACGTTATTTCTTGTGTTAGCGGTCTGTCGGGCTTTGCCCGCACTGCCAGTACAACCCCAAGCGCCAGCAGAATAATTCCGCTGAGAGTGAGCAGCGGCGGCAGGCTCTGACGTAGCAGAAAGGTATACAACAATCCGGCCAGGGTCTCGAATACAATGAGTGGGCCGACAATCACCGTAGGCAAGCGCTGGCTGGCGATGTTCCAGCATAGCGCCCCAACCCATGAGCAGAGAATGGCGATAGTCACCATCAGCGTGATAAATAGCGCCGGGCGTGGCCCAAACGGCAGGTCGAACGCCGGTTGCTGGCCTTCCAGCCAGATACAGGCGACGATATACCCGATGAGTGATACCGGCAGCGTAACCAGTGCCTGTGCAGTAGCCCACATCATCGGATGTTTGTCCGGGTTTTCACGTAGCCACCGCGCATTACGTAAGGCGAACCATGCCCAACAAACTACAGCGATCAGTGCGAGACCGACGCCTGAGCCATACCGCTGCCAGCTAAAATCAGGCAAACCGTGACGCAGTTCAGCGATATTGACGCAGACTAATCCCACGGCAATAAACACCAGAGAGGGGGCCAGCCGCCGCCACGAGAGTTTTCCGTCGCGCTGGCTGTACAATAGATTGGCAAATACCGGGAGCACGACCGGCAGGGTGCCGATGATCATGGTCGATACCGGCGCGCCCGTTCGCTGGATAGCGCTGGCAAGGCAGGCGTAATAGATCAGATTTCCCATCATGGTTAATGCCAGCGCGGTCAGCCAGTCGCGACGAGCAAGCTGTTTTAACCTTGCGCGGCCGAACCAGGCCAGCGGCAGGGCAATCAGCCCCAGCGCCAGATAACGTCCCATCGACTGGAGTATTGCCGGGTATTCAGGCACGATCAGTGGTCCGACAAAAATCAGTCCCCACATTAAGCCCGCCAGTAAGGCATACAGCACACCACTAATCATTATTGTCCCCGTTTACGTATCGATGGGCGAGTGTAAACGTCAGATGCAGCCGAATATTGTATGAGATTGCGCATTAGCGCCGGGCGACCTGCTTTTGATAGCGAACCGGGGTTATGCCGTAGCGGTGAGTAAAGGCACGGGTTAGATGCGACTGATCGCTCAGCCCGGTGGCCGCCGCCACTTCAGCAGCAGGCATACCGTGAGTCAGGAAATTTTTCGCGCGCCACAGGCGGATAGCCATCAACATTTGATGCGGAGTGACATGAAAATGGGATTTGAACTGGCGCTGAAAATGGTAAGGACTGAGGGCCACCACCTGAGCCAGCTCGTCCAGCGTCACCGCCCGCATGTAGTTATCATGCAAGTACTCCCGCGCACGTTCAAAGCGGTGAGTAGCTTCGTGAGCAACCGGAGAATGACGGGCGAAAGGGCGGAACGTATCGATCAAATCCAGCAGATGTCCCTTCTGGGCCAGCGGATCGTCAGTCAGCCATAACGTCTGGATCAATGTGCAAATTTGCCGGGAGCACAGTGGATCAAGCCGCGTTACCTCATCAAACCGCCAGTGACGAATGCCGGTGACCTCTTCAAGCAAACCGGGATCGAGGTAGACCATCCGGTAACGCCAGCCCTCGGCCGTTTCCGCTTCCCCGGTATGCAGTTCATCCGGATTCATGGTAACGACAGAATTGACGGAGGCAACGTAATGCGTGCCGCGATAGCGAAAGCGTTCCGCACCGGATTCAATCGCGCCGATGCCAAACGCTTCATGCGTATGCGGTTCAAAAGCATAACGTGAAATATGCGCGTGATAGAGTTCAACGCCGGGCACCTGCGCCAGATGGCGAAAGCGGGCGCTGTCTTTCTCATCAATGAACTGTTCGGGAACACCTTGCACGACGCATCTCCACGCGGACCATTTCGTTATTATCGAAGAGGGTCCGCGCGATGGCTACAAAAATTAACTATTTTGTAACGCTTACAGGATAGTGTTGATGCTTTCTGCCAGCGAGGTCGTCGGGCGACCAATCAGCTTACTCAGGGTATGACTGTCATCAAATAATCCGCCTTTTGACGCCCCGGTATCGGAGTCCGCCAGCATGTCGGCCAGTCCTGCGGGCAGCCCCACGTCTTTTAACGCGCCGGCAAAATCGGCTTCGCTGAGATTTTGATAAACCACACGTTTACCGCTTTGGACGCTAAGTTGGGCTGCAAACTCGTTTAGTGTCCACGCGTCATCGCCTGCCAGTTCATAAACGTTCCCGGCGTGCCCATCTTCGCGAATAACGCGTGCAGCCGCGGCCGCATAGTCAGCGCGAGTGGCCGCCGCAATTTTACCGTCGCCCGCTGCGCCAATAAACACCCCATGTTCCAGCGCCGCCGGCGCGCTGGCCAGATAGTTTTCGCTATACCAGCCGTTACGCAGCAGAGTGTAAGGAATACCGGACGCGGCAAGCGCTTTTTCAGTAATCACATGTTCAGTATGCAGCCCCAGCGGGGAGGTATCAGCATGTAACAGGCTGGTGTAGGCAATGAATTGAACGCCTGCGGCGACGGCAGCGTTAATCGCGTTCTGATGCTGAATAGCGCGCTGTCCGACCTCGCTGGACGAGATAAGCAGCAGCTTTTCAACATCTTTCAGCGCGAGCGTTAACGCCGCTTCATCGGCATAATCCGCCTGGCGGATAACAATACCCTGTTGTTTTAGCGCATCGGCTTTAGCGGGATCACGCACAATCGCCACCAGCTGACTGGCAGGCACGGTTTTTAACAGGTCATTAATAACGAGCTGGCCAAGATGACCAGTAGCACCGGTAATTGCAATCATGGGATATCTTCCTTCAGGTTTGTCTTGTGTTGACGTACGCTAACATCTAAACTTACTTTTAGTAAGTACGTACAAAAAGGTAAGTATTAAATGGCAAATTTAACGCTCAGCGAACAGCTACGGGCTGGCAATCTGTTTGCAGAACAGTGCCCCTCCCGCGACGTGCTTAAACATGTCACCAGCCGCTGGGGAGTATTAATTCTGGTTGCGCTGCGCGATGGAACGCATCGGTTCAGCGAGCTGCGGCGTAAAATGGGTGGCGTGAGTGAGAAAATGCTGGCCCAGTCGCTGCAGGCGCTGGAGATGGATGGTTTTGTGAATCGGGTTTCCCGGCCGGTAGTACCGCCGCATGTGGAATACAGCCTGACGCCACGTGGCGAGCAGGTTAGTGAAAAAGTGGCAGCACTGGCCGACTGGATCGAACTAAATCTGCCGGATGTGCTGGCAACGCGTGATGCCCGGGTCGCGTAACGACTGTCGCAGAGACAGCAATGAAAATGCCCGGTGGCGCTACGCTTACCGGGCCTACAGAACGATGGTTCAGGTCCTGGCACAGGCCGGGTAAGACGCAGCCGCCGCCCGGCATAAACGGCGGATAAACGCTGTTACTCCACCGCTATTTACGCAGGTCCAGCTGATAAATAGCAAAGCCAATATCGTCGGTCGCCACCTGATGCATCGGGTACTGCGCTTTATCCTTAATAAACGCCGCGGCCTTTTCAGAAGGTGACGTTTCAAAGCGGATATCCAGCGCGGTATCACTGTCAATCGGAGCCAGACGCCAGTTATTGTCCGCCGCCGGATGAATTTCTCCGGCCCGTTTTGATTCTGCTGCAATCCACATAATCAGCGCCGTGCGGTTCTCATCCGGGGCAGCGAAAGCGATATGATCTTCACCGGTCCCGGCAAATTTGCCGCCGTATGCCCGGTAATTATTGGTGGCGACCAGGAAGGTTGCACTGGGATCGACAGGCTTACCGTTAAACGTCAGATTTTTAATCCGTTCGGCCTGCGGATGAATACTCTGACATTCACCGTCATAGCGCGCGGGCTGCGTCACATCAATCTGGTAATTGACACCATCAATGACGTCAAAATTGTAGGTGCGAAAACCGTCCCAGTTAATCAGCGCCTGCGGTTTTGTGCTGTGCGGATCGATTTGATTAAACTGGGCGGCTGAACACTCAAGCCACTCTTTAACCTCTTTACCGCTGGCTTTAACCACCACCAGCGTATTGGGATAAAGATATAAATCCGCGGCATTACGGAAAGTCAGCTGGCCTTTCTCGACTTCAACATAACTCGCCGGATCGTTCTTACGTCCGCCTGCCTTAAACGGTGCAGCGGCAGAAAGTACCGGCAACATTCCGAGGTCCGGATCGTTTTCAATGTAGTGTTCCACGTAAGCTTTTTGCGCGTTGTTAACGACCTGGACGGTAGGATCGTCCTGGACCAGCGACAAATAGCTGTACATGTTATCGGCAGACTTGCCAATCGGCTCGCTCACAAACGCGCGGGTGGCATCGTGATCGGCTTTTAAAATGTCCACCAGTTTTGCATCTTCTGCCGCCAGCGATTTTTTCGCTGCGGCATCGTAAATCGGGCGGGCTTCCGCTTTTGCCTGGCTGACCTGCCATTTTCCGCCGTCGTTGTTTAAAACTAAATCCACAACGCCAAGATGATCGCCCCACATGCCGGGCATAACTGCCGGTACACCGTTGAGCGTGCCTTTTTGTATATCTGCGCCTTTAATACCGGCAAACTCTTTTGACGGGAAAACCGCGTGGGCGTGACCAAAGAGAATGGCATCTACACCAGGCACCTGGCTGAGATAGTAAACTGAGTTTTCTGCCATCGCCCGATAAGGATCGGCTGATAAACCGGAGTGAGCAATCACCACCACCACATCCGCACCTTCTTTACGCATCTGTGGAACGTACTGACGCACGGTTTCGGTGATGTCATTAACCGTCACTTTGCCGGAAAGATTTTTGCTGTCCCAGGTCATGATCTGCGGTGGCACTACGCCGATATAACCAATGCGCAGCGGATGCGCATTTCCCTGCTGATCTTTTACCTGTATCTCTTTAATCAGATAAGGCGTAAACAGGGGTTTATGGGTTTTCACGTCAATGACGTTGGCATTTACATAAGGGAATTTTGCACCTTTCAGCGCATTTTGCAGATACTCAAGCCCGTAATTAAACTCATGATTTCCGAGGTTACCTACGGTGTAATCCAGCGTATTCAGCGCCTTATAGACCGGGTGGGTTTTTAGCTTTTTCGCGGCGGCATAATCGGCCAGCGGGCTGCCCTGAATGATATCGCCGTTATCCACCAGCACGCTATTGGTCGCTTCGGTGCGGGCGGCATTAATCAGAGTAGCCGTACGGACCAGTCCGAATTTTTCCGTTGGCGCATCCTTGTAATAATCAAAATCCATCATGTTGCTATGTAAATCAGTGGTTTCCATGATGCGAAGATCCACCGTTGCGGCATTTACACTGGCTGCAATCAACGTCGCAAGCAGCGTTACACTAAACTTAATCATCAGAGACATCCTTTTTGATCTGATACACAAAAGAAAATGTATATACGTTTTGTTGCTTACAGAAGTGTGAATCTTGCCACGTATTTTAGTAACAAAAACGCAACCATTATCACAGATGGCGAATTATTTTCGGATAGGGTATAAATAAAACAATGAGTTAATACCACTATCGTATGAGTGAGGTGGAAAATGCTACAACAAATATGTGAGCTTGCCCGGAACGCGGGTGATGCCATTATGCAGATTTATGATGGCGCGCAGCCGATAGAAGTCACCAGTAAGTCGGATGACTCGCCGGTTACAACGGCGGATATTGCAGCGCATAAAGTCATTGTTGAAGGGCTGAAAACGCTGACGCCTGACATCCCGGTATTGTCGGAAGAAGATCCGCCAGCCTGGGAAGTGCGTCAGCACTGGCAGCGTTTTTGGCTGGTCGATCCGCTGGACGGAACTAAGGAATTTATCAAACGTAACGGTGAGTTTACCGTCAATATTGCGCTGATCGAGCAGGGCAGGCCGGTACTGGGCGTGGTGTATGCCCCGGTGCCAAATGTTATGTATAGCGCCGCTGAAGGCAAAGCGTGGAAAGAAGAGTGCGGCGTGCGCAATCAGATTCAGGTTCGCGATGCGCGACCGCCGCTGGTGGTCATTAGCCGCTCACATTCAACGGATGCGGAATTGCAGGAATATCTCCAGCAGCTGGGTGAGCATCAGACCACCTCCGTTGGCTCCTCGCTGAAGTTCTGCCTGGTGGCGGAAGGACAGGCGCAGCTTTACCCGCGCTTCGGGCCAACGAATGCCTGGGACACTGCCGCAGGCCACGCCGTTGCCGTTGCTGCCGGGGCGCACGTTCACGACTGGCAGGGAAAAACCCTTGATTACACGCCGCGTGAATCCTTCCTTAATCCTGGCTTTCGCGTCTCTCTTTACTGAGCTAACGCTGCTGCCCTCATTCATAACAGAGGGCAGCATTTTATTTATTTTGCCAGAAGCTGACGAATCAGGTTTACGACCTGCTGCACTTCCTGCTGGGAGAGCGCGCCGTCTTTTGCCCAGCGCACGCGTCCTTCTTTATCCAGCACCACCACTGCCGATCCTTTCTCTTCCAGTTGCCAGGCCTTACGTGCCGCGCCGTTGCTGTCGATAATAAACTGTGACCACGGGTAGAGCTTTTTATTGCTCTCTATACTGCTGCGCACAAACATCGCCGAGCCGGGTATCGCGTCATCGGTATTGATGATTGTGGTGGTCTGGTAATTATCGTGAGGGAAATTTGCCGTTTTGATTGCTTCGACGAGGTTGGCATTCTTCTCTTTAGCCGAGGTACGGCCCGCAATATGTTGCAACAGCCGCACTTTTCCGGTGAGCTGAGCGCTATTCCAGTTTTTATAGCTAAATTTGTCATTACTCAGAATAAGCTCGCCGCGATCGGCGATGCCGACAGGGGGCACGCGCTGGTTGTCTTTAAAGTTTTCAGCAGAGGCCATCATCGGCAGTATCAGGCATACGGATGCCATCAAGGTTCGTAGTGTCATGCGAGCTTCCTTTTTTCTAAGCAGGTGATCCGACCACTTACGGCGGAATGTTAATAATATGTGCTATTTTAACCTTTACCCGCAAGCGTAATGCCAATTTGCGGGAGAGCGCACATATCGGTTAAAAAATGAAGGCTTATACTGCGTTTATGACATGTCTGAAAGAAAATTCTGATTAATTGTAATCAAACGGTAAATAAACTTATACACACTGGGTGTGTCGGTGGTTCTGGTCTATAGTCATAGGGCATTAAATTTGCGTCTCAAAACAGTTGGTCCAAATGTGGCACCACAAGGGCGTAATCTTCAGCAGGAGTAAAGAAGAATGAAAATTTTCCAGCGTTACAACCCTCGCCAGGTAGCGAAATACGTGAAGATCCTGTTCCGTGGACGGTTGTACATCAAGGACGTAGGCGCTTTTGAATTTGATAAGGGAAAAATCCTTATCCCTAAAGTGAAGGACAAGCAGCATTTATCTGTGATGTCTGAAGTCAATCGTCAGGTGTTGCATCTGCAAACTGAGATGGCTTAATCAACGTGCTATGCAGTGAAAAATCTACGCAGTGAAAAAAACTAAGCGGTAAAAAATGACGGCCCCAGAAGGGGCCGTTGATGTTTATGCGCGATGGGGATCAGATGTCGCTTCTTTCTTCTGCATCCGGCAGTTTCGGCGTAAGCACTGTGGGTTTACTGTCAATACGGGTCACCAGCAGCTGATCGATACGGTAATTATCGATATCCACTACCTCAAACTTATAGCCCGAGAATTTAACCGAGTCAGTACGTTTGGGGATCTTACGCAGCATGTACATCATAAAACCGCCAATAGTTTCATAGTTGCCGGACTGCGGAAAATCGTCGATATCCAGGGCACGCATTACATCTTCAATCGGCGTTCCGCCGTCAATAAGCCATGAATTTTCATCACGTGCCACAATCTGCTCTTCCATTCCCTGGCCGATCAGATCGCCCATCAGGGTAGTCATGACATCATTCAGGGTGATGATACCAACGACCAGAGCATATTCGTTCATAATGACCGCGAAGTCTTCGCCGGCAGTTTTGAAGCTCTCCAGCGCTTCGGAGAGGGTCAGTGTATCCGGTACAATCAGCGTATTACGCAGTTGCAGGCCGCTGCTCAGGGCCAGGCTTTGGTTAGCCAGCACGCGATTCAGCAGATCTTTTGAGTCAACATAACCAATGATATGGTCAATATCTTCCTTACACACCAGAAACTTAGAGTGCGGGTGCTCGGAGACTTTCTTCTTCAGGCTCTCTTCATCTTCATGCAGATCGAACCACACTACGTTTTCACGCGAGGTCATGGAAGAGGGAACGGTACGGGACTCCAGTTCAAATACGTTCTCAATCAGCTCATGTTCCTGCTTACGTAATACCCCTGCCAGCGCACCTGCTTCCACTACTGCATAGATATCATCTGAGGTGATATCGTCTTTGCGCACCATTGGCAGCTTAAACAGCCGAAAAATGTTGTTTGCCATACCGTTAAAAAACCATACCAGCGGCATGAAGACAAACAGACAGAAGCGCATCGGGTTGATGATACGTAAAGCCACGGCTTCAGGCGAAATCATACCGATGCGTTTCGGAGTCAGGTCAGCAAACAGAATGAACAGGCTGGTAACGAGAGTAAAGGAGATGATGAAGCTCAGCTGTTCCGCCAGTTCTGGTGAAACAAAGCGAATTAACATGTCATAAAATGCCGGAGAAAACGCAGCATCGCCGACAATACCGCCAAGAATGGCGACGGCGTTAAGGCCAATCTGTACGACGGTAAAGAAGGTTCCTGGGTTCTCCTGCATCTTCAAAATGCGTTGAGCGTTAATATTGCCATCATCGGCAAGGAGTTTGAGTTTTATCTTTCGTGAGGCGGCAAGCGAGATCTCAGACAACGAGAAAAATGCACTCACGGCTATCAGGCAAAGTATTACTAAAATACTGTTTAACATAGTTTATCCGGCTTCTCGCCAGATCCTCGGAAGGGAAGTTTGGATAATACGATAAGCCGCGCCGAAGGCACTGGCGTGGCAATTTCATCGGTAGTATAGCGTAAGGAAGGGGAGGCCTGCCAGAGGGTGAGAATACCCTGATCAGGCGATCAGGGCAGTTAACACAGCGGTGTTACGCTTATTCGACCACTGAGATCGGCGTTTTCTCGCTAAAACGACGACTGGCTTCTCCACCCCATACCTGGTCATAGTCGTAGCCAGTGAGCTGTTTAATCACCTGCCGGGTTTCGTCGTCGCAGTCACGATAGTCGCCGCCCAGTTTGCGGCGGGCGATCTCTTTGATCAGTAACTTGTGTGTTTCACGGGTCAGTTTAAAGCGATAGGTGGCGTAAAAACTGACCGACAACAGCGCTGCGGTAGCGAAAATCATCAGTCCAATAATGGCATGTAGAGCGCTTTGCGGCTGGATACCATTGCCTTTTACAAAACCGGCTTCCTGCAATACAAGGCCGATAATAAGAATGGCCAGCGCCACCGTACTTTTGCGCGTCAATACCATGACGCCGGCAAAAATACCTTCCCGTCGCTGTTGGGTGACCATTTCGTCGATATCAGGAATAAAGCTGTAAATATTCCACGGAATATAATAAAGCCCGGCTCTGGCGGCACCCAGTAAGATAAATACGCCGGAGAGCAGCAGGGCAGGCACGCTAATGGCAGTAAGATAGACGGTAAATAAGAAGGCGAGCACCAGAAAAATGCAGCCATAGGCGAGCCGTAATGCACCTGATGGAGTGACATTAAATCGATTAAGTAATTGCATAAAACCGAAAGTACCGGGTATTGAAGCGAAAGCAGCAATACTTAGCCAGCCAGATACGGCAGAAGCATCCTGGCTCAGGCAGTAAACAACGTAGTAGGTAAATACTGAGCCGAAAACATCCATCGCGGTAAATGAAAATATATAAATGATAATGTGGAGACGAAAAGCACGAATGCGAAACGAGGACAGCAGATCCAGTATCAGATATTTCAGATGATTTAGTAAGCCACTACTGCGATTCAACTGCGGCTGGAAATGATTTTCCTCCTGAACGTCTTTGGCTTCCCAGGTACACCACCACGTTGAAAACACTGCCAGACAGAATATAACGGAAAAGATCAGGCCGGTCAGGGTGTACGTGAACGAGTTGTCTTTGCCGGTGAACTGCATAATCAGGCCCGGTACGGAGACCGCCAGAAAACCACCTAATTGGGAGCAGATCATGCGTACACCAGAGAGGCGGCTACGTTCGTTATAGCGATTGGTCATTTCCGCCGCCAGCGTTTCCCAGGGAACAAGAACCATGGCTGAAAGCAGTTCAATAGAGAGATAAGTTCCCAGATAATACCAGTAACCCATATCGGTAACCCACAATAAAGCATATAAGAACATAAGCGGGCTGCTAATTAATAAGAAGAACCGACGGCGACCAAATTTCTTACCCAGCCAGGTATTGCCAAAGTTATCGGTAATGTACCCCATGATCGGGCTGAGAACGGCGTCAATAACCCGGGCAATCGCAAATATCGATCCGGCTTCCAGAATCGATAATCCACAATAGGTTGTATAGAAAAACAGAAGCCATGTTCCAATAATGGCGAAAGCGCCTCCGCCAAATAAATCCGTTACGCCATAGCCAATCGCTATGCCATAACCAACTCTTCTTTCCGTTGGTTTAACCATTTTTTTATTTCCAGATCGATGTAGGGTTTATAGCGGCTCATAAATAATAAGTCGCACTTTAATACTGGAATCAGTAATGTTAATTCAGAATGTCAATCCATTGTCTTAATTGTGATGAACGATATATTGCCTCCACGATTGAAAGTGATTTTGCAGCCTGTTCAATATCAATATATTCGCTGCCAGGCTTATATTGAATCGCCTGATAAAATTGCTCTATAGCCTTTTGGTGACCCGCCCCCCAGTAATTTTTGCCCTGACCCACTGGAGAGTTATCCGTCGCGAGGGCTTTTTTTTCACCGTCACAAATCTGCCACAGGATGCTATCCCTGAGTTGTAACTCGCCATTTTCACAATGTATATCCAGCATTAGCGGCGAGTCTGTAGTGTGATTATTCGTCGCCCAGAACAGGCCGCGTGCGCCGTTGCGTAGAGAAAATGTTGCCATCGCGCTATCTTCGGTATCAATTGTGCCAGCCAGAAGACTGCTCTCAACGACGCCTTTTACGCTATCGACTCCCCCGGCGAACCACTGCATCAGATCCAGAGTATGAATAGCCTGATTGATCAACAGGCTCCCACCCTCGGTGGCAAAACGCCCGCGCCACGGGCTATGGGTGTAATAACTGCCTGAGCGCGACCAGGTGAGAACCGCTTTTATACAGAGCATTTTCCCCAGTGCGTTTGAGGCGATGATGTCCTGGATCGCCTTGCTGGTCGGGTTATAGCGATTCTGGTAACACACGCCCAGCAGAGATGTTGCGCAAGCTGCGGCGGCGGCAATCTCGGCCACCTCCAGGCTATTCATTCCCACGGGCTTCTCGCTAAAAACTGCCTTGCCAGCCTCCAGCGCCGCAACGATCATCGTCTTATGCAGATAATGCGGGGTGCAAATATGCACGACTTGAATGTTTTTATCCTGCAACATCTCCCGGTAGTCGTGATAAAAGTCACATCCGTACGCCGCCGCCAGAGCATGTCCTTTTGCGATATTGGTGTCTACAATAGCGTGCAAACGCGTGCCCGGTATCTGTCTCAGCGCTTCTGCATGGTTGAGATGAATCGCGCCACAACCAATAATTGCCGCATTTATCGACCTCATTGGTGGCTCCTTAGCGGCTGGCATTAGCCAGCATTTGTGCTTTAACGCAAAGTTCGGCTGCCTTAAAGGCGTGCGCCTGGCTCATGGCGTTTTCGCTGCGATTAAGGCAATCTTTGATCAGTTCACCAAAGAACGGGAAGCCAACTTGTCCGGCGACCGGGTAGCGGAATTCCCCCTTTTTATTGACCAGATACACCACATCCTGCTCGCCGCGGGTTATATCAACGTATTTACGGATCTCAATGTAGCCTTCAGTACCCAGTAGCGTCAGGCGGCCGTCTCCCCAGCTTGAAAGGCCATCCGGGGTGAACCAGTCGCAGCGGAAATAGCCCGTTGCGCCGTTTTCCCCTGCCAGCATGGCATCACCAAAATCCTCAAACTGCGGATAGTCTGGATGATTGACGTTGCGCACCTGGCTTGCTACGACGCGAGCGTCGCTGTTGCCGGTATAAAACAGAAACTGTTCGATTTGGTGACTGCCGATATCGCACAGTATCCCGCCAAAAAATGCTTTGTCATAAAACCAGGCCGGGCGACCCTTACCTTCCCGGTGCGGCCCGGTCCCGAGCGTTTGAATGACGCGACCAATGGCACCCTGCTGTACCAGTTGACCCGCGAATACCGCACTTTCGACGTGCAGACGTTCGCTATAATAGACCGCATATTTACGTCCGGTTTCAGCGACTTTACGCTTTGCTGCCTCCAGTTGGGCAAGGGTAGTCAGCGGGGCTTTGTCAGTAAAATAATCTTTGCCGGCATCCATTACCTTCAGGCCCAGAGCACAGCGTTGCGAAGGGATAGCGGCCCCGGCAACAAGCTGGACGCCAGGGTCGTTCAAAACGATGTCCAGTGAGTCGGCGATTTGCACCTGAGGATACTGTTGAACAAAGGCATCGATTTTCGCCGGATCGGGATCGTATACCCATTTTAATGTCGCCCCTGCTTCGATAAGCCCGTTACACATTCCATATATATGGCCGTGATCCAGCGCGGCCGCCGCGATAATAAATTCGCCTGATGCTACAACCGGCTGCGGTTTGCCTTTGGGGGCATAGTTCATTCCGTCATTAAGGCTCATTTTCGTGCTCCTGTATCAAGGTCTTTTCCCAGTGGAATGGCACCCACTTCACTAAAATTTTTTACTGAGGCAGCTTTTTCATAAAAACGCGGGGCCAGTGAGAACAGTCCACCCGTGTGGTACCAGGGATCGTCAGTGCTGATAGGCAGTGCCACTACCTGCCGGGTGATCGACGATTTATAGATAGCAGTGATGATTTCCAGTGAACGCTTGCCCTGGACTCCGTCAATCAGCGGTGAAGCACCATGCGCAATAGCGCTAAGCACGTTATCGATTTGCCCGCTGTGCAGGGTCCACGCCAGCGCCGGGGTTGAATGAAAGAGAGTATTAAGACAGGCTTCTCGCTGAAGATCGTGCTCTGGCTGAGGAAAACCGTTATCAGCTGAAACGCTGGCCCAGATATCCCACGGCGCACTGATGCGGGCTTTGTCACCCTGAATCACTATTTTCTGATCTTCACCATGATGGACCACCGACGCGGTAAGCTGTGTTAGTGCGCCGTTGGGATAGCGAAAAATGGCAGCCGAGAGATCTTCCACTTCGGCATTATCGTGAGCTACGTTGGTCATCATGGCTACCACCTCTGAGGGAAAGCCCAGCATCCATTGAATAGCGTCAATGTGGTGTACAGCATGATTAAGCGTGCAGCCGCCGCCCTCTTTTTCCCAGGTGCCACGCCACCACAAATCGTAATAGCAGCGGCCACGCCACCAGAACGAGTCCACCTGTGCATGACAGATTTTACCGATTTCGCCCGAGTCGACGGCTTTTTTGAGTCGCCAGAAGGCATCGGAAAAGCGATTTTGCGCGACAACAGAGAGAATTTTCCCGCATCTGTTTTGCGCGGCAATCATGGCGTCGCACTCCTGAAGAGAGGCTGCCATCGGCTTCTCACATAGCACGTGTTTTCCGGCATCCAGCGCGTGAATAGCTATTTCAGCATGGACGTAAGGTGGCGTGCAGATATCGACAATATCTACCTGAAGTTCGGCTTCCAGCATCGCTTCGTGGCTGCTGTATACCTGCGCATTGGTTAGTCCATAGCGCTGTTTTTTCTCCTCGGCTTTTTCAGGATAGATATCCACCAGGGCGACAATTCGGCAGCGGTCGGCAAACTGTAAATAACTCTGGATATGGTTATGAGCAATATTGCCGGTGCCCACAATGGCAACGTTCAGCATACTATTTCCTCCTTAGTTACCAGGTGCCTGAAGCATCAAGCGTGCGATTAGCCGATGTTTTTTCCACGGAAGAGGCTATGCGATCCTCGAGCAGCGACAGGTAGCGAGCCTCATCAATGGGAAGTTCGACCCAGTCGTCCAGCCAGGTTGAAAGGTGCATGGCATTCGAGAGCGTAAGACCGTTTATTCCTTCTTCACCCGGGGCAATCAGCGGCGCGCCATGCAGGATCGCGGCGGTAAAGTTGGCGGTGATAACGTGGTGTTCGCTGCATTCCGCGGCGACGGGAAGCGTAACTTCCCAGCATTCCGGTTCGCCAAAACCATTTTGCCAGCGGGCATTGAACGCCGTTTCAGATTCGCGAAGCCGCCAGAAACGCAATTTGCCTTCTTCAACAACTACTTTGCCGCGATCGCCTGCGATCTCCAGACGGTTGGTACCGGGTGCTTCAGCGGTGGTGGTAATAAATACTCCGGTTGCGCCGCTGGCGTATTCGGCGTAAGCCGTCACCTCGTTTTCGACCTCAATCTGGCGATGTTTACCGAACTGACAGAAAGCGCGGATGCGCACGGGCATTCCCACCAGCCACTGCCATAAATCGAGCTGGTGCGGGTCCTGATTAAGCAGAACGCCGCCGCCTTCACCTTTCCATGTTGCCCGCCAGCCGCCAGAGTTATAATAACTTTGCGATCGATACCAGTTAGTGATGATCCAGTTTGATCGACGGATCGCGCCAAGCTCGCCGCTATCAATCAGGTCTTTGACTTTCTGATAAAGCGGATTGGGGCGCTGGTTATACATGATGCCGAACACCACATTGCTGCGCCCGGCAAATTCATTCATCTCACGAACTTGTGCGGTATAAACACCTGCGGGTTTCTCGCACAGCGTATGAATTCCGTGACGCATGGCCAGCATTGAAAGTTCAGGGTGGGCATAGTGAGGCGTGGCTACAATGACCGCATCAATAAGCCCGCTTTTAAGCAGGGTTTCTGCGTCGTTGAAAAGGGTGACACTTTCACCAACCAACTGACGTATTGCCTCGTGTTTAGCCGCATCGTGGTCACACACTGCCAGCAGACGGGCTTCAGGCACGGCACCTGCCAGTAAATAACGCGCATGAACAGTTCCAATATTCCCTACGCCGATAATGCCGAAACGAACGCTTTTCATGTCACATCCTGTTATCGCTTAAATAAACACTGTCTGGAAAATAAAAAAGCGCGTTGCTCAGAACAAACACAATTTGTGAGAATGCTCGCAGGGATAAGACAAAGTTGTCATGGGTAAGAAGAAAACGCTTTAAAATCATGCGATTGTTTTTGCAAGAATTTGCAGATATTGATTGCGAGCGGGGTCACACTATGGCAGGAAGGCTAAAAATCAATCAAATCGCAGCGGAAACTGGCTACTCGATTAGCACGGTCTCACGGGTATTAAATGGCAAATCCTACACCAGCGATAATGCGCGGGAAGCTATTGTTCAGTGTGCACGTGAAATGGGGGTTCTGGATGAACTCACCAGTGGCCGCTTATATGTCAAAAGCATCGCGGTTTTTGCACCCCAGCGAACGTTCAACGCGCGCGGTGACGTTTTTTATCTTGAAGTCACTAAAGGTATTGCCGAAGCAACCGCCGCTCAAAATGTCTATTTAAGTTATTACGCACTTGAAGAGCAGCGACCCGACCTGAAATTATTCCTTGAAAAAGCCAGTAATAAAGATATCGACGCGATTATTATTATCGGAACTGACGACCCAACGATATTCAAGCTGACTGCTACCCTGAATAAACCCTGCGTTTTAATTAACTCAGTAGATCGGGATATGACTCTGGATTGTGTTTCACCGGACCATCAGGCTATTGGTTTTAGCGCCGCCCATTATTTACTTGAACGCGGTTATCAGCACATTCTCTCGTTAACCTGTCTGCGACGAGAAACATTGCGCCGCCGTCTGGAGGGCATTAAAGAGGCTTATCGTTATTTTCATAAAACGTTTGATCCACAACATGATTTAGTTATTACTGAAACGTTCTCTCCTCAGGAAGCCGCCGCCGCGATTGCTGCGTGGCTGAATGAACATCCCAAAGAACACTGGCCGGAAGCTATTTTATGCGGTAGCGTAGAGATGGCCGGCGGAATAATGCAGATTCTGCATAAGCATAATTTACAGGTTCCCGAACAGGTATCGCTAATGGTAACCGACTTTGCCTGGCATCTGGAAAAGAAAATGGGCAGAGGACTAACGGGTATTATCGTGCCGTGCCGTGAATTGGGTATCGAGGCAGTCCATCTGCTTCAGAATCGGCTTAATCGCCCGCAGGCGGCGGTATTTAATTTATTGTTACAGGGTAAAGTTGCTGAATATGGCACGGTACTGAATGCCACCCGCTACGCGGCCAGGGCTGAGCAGAGCAGGCCTGCGATAGAGTGATATTCCTGATGTTTTCAATTTTTTTTCTTAAAATAGAAAACATGATATTTCAGGAGGAATATGCGATCGCTGTCGCCGTTTTCTTTCTCATTTTTAAATCATATTGCATCTCGGTTTTATCATGAAATGAAATGAGGTTTTAACAGGCTAAAGTAGATTAATCGCTAATGATAATCTTAAATCAAAGAAAATCATTTCACTGACAATGCCAGTGCATTTTCTTTTTCTATTGTTTATAAATAAACGTGACTGGATGCTTAACTGCATTCATTTCTTGACGCTGAATAATTTTATAAAGGATAAAAAATGCAATTAGATTTCACTCTTAATTTCAGTAATGATGTCTGGTATCCGACTGTGGATATTAGCGACTTCAAATCGATTTCCGGTGGTAATGTCGATATTAAAGAAAAAATGGTCCTGACATTTAGCGCGCCAGGAAAAATGACTGTCGGAGATATCAACGTTTCAACCAATCCGTGGATGTCATTAAATACTCAGGTCGAATCAAGCGAAATTTCGTCAGGTATCTACGATATCAAACTGACAATTACGTCAGCTGACGGTAGTGCTATTGGTAATTCGATTGCACAAATCCATATGGGTGTTAACGTCTCCTCCGATACAGCGCCAAAATTCGACGCTTTCCGTGATTCTTTCGCTATTGCAGCGGATGAAGATACTCAGGTGGCGGGCGAGTTAGTCGTCAACTGTTCCGCATTCCCTGCCGGACTGGAAAATACCGAACTTGAACTGGTTTTGATTCGCGGTGAGAAAAGCGAAGTGCTACACCCTAAAGCCGGTTCCACTTCTTTCACCATTACTGCCGGTACTTACAATGCATCCGTTGCCGAACTGCGCACTATCGACGGCACCGTGCGTGCAGCAGCAATACTCAGCGCATCTGAATTGATCATCGTTAAAGGCCAGCGCACCGGGCTTGCAATCTCTTTCGCTCCGGCCAGGCGTAGCACCACCGTAGATATTTCTGTAGATTTACCTGCAACACATGCGCTGTACAATGAAGATCTACGCGTCGTATATCTGGAAAATGGTGTCGAAAAACAGAGCATCATCATGCGTTCGGGTCAGCAGCAGCGTCTGGAACAGTTACCCTGTACAGGTAACTATTCAGTACACATTGATGATGTAAGACTGAACAACGTTCATTCTGTTTTTGATGCGATGAATGGCGCCCTGGATAACCGCCTGCATACTGTTGCGTTCACCCATCAGCAGATCCGTCAAAGCGATGATACGCAAACCGGATCGGCAAAACTGACCATCAATGTGACCGCAGAGAAACCCGTCGCTGACGCTTTTGACCTGCGCCTTGTCGACGGCTCACGTCAATACCATTTCACCGATCTGCCGATGCAAAATGGCAGCCATGTACAGCCCGTGCTGCTGGCACCAGGCGCGTACCAGATTGCGTCCGGATCGCTTATCCATGACGGCGTGGTGTATTACATTGACGTGGTTCCACAGCTTCTGCATGTTGAGAACAATGCGGCGCAAACGCTGACGGTTACTATTACCGAAGGCGCGAATCTGCGGGTTAAAGGTTTCCCTGACTACCTGAGCTTTGGCGGCTGTGCCGATATGTCTCCCTCCAACGTTGACGATTTGGCCGAGGCACGCGTTTCTTCTCTCTTTAAATACTCCGGCGATGACGGTATGGGCGATGCCTCTGGTTACCTGGATCCAGCTAAAGAGCCGACGTCAAAAATTATTGAAATGGCACGTAACGTCTCTGCCAAAACCAATGATAGCGTACTGCCGGTAATGGTCTCTTATACCTGTAACCTGTCACTGGGTGACGTTGAAAACATCATTGACGATCCGGTTCGTCACGAGTTCAGCTTTGCCAACTTCATCCAGGCGCTGCAAATGGCGCAGGCGATGAAAGATGATGCGCATCCGGTTCCTGCGGGCTTTATTGTTAACCCGGACTACCTGGGCGAGTGTCAGAAGTACGGTTTCTCGCCGGATTATCCGATCCCTGTTCGTCAACCGTTGGCCAAAGCACTGGCGCATCACGGTGTTAACATCACCGTTCCGGCAGGCATTACCGATACCCTGAAAGGCTATATCAAAGGCGTAAACTGGTTAGTTCGCGTTGTCGCTCCTGATGTGGTCCTTGGCTGGCAGTTAAACCTGTGGAGCGTTGGCGGTTCACAGTGGGTCTACAACGATTTCACCTATGACGATGTGTTCGATCCTGTTGATGGCGTGAAAAAGAGAATGACCATCGATCCTGCACTGGCTGGCAAACTCTCCGCTGAGTACGCGCTGTTGGTCGGTGTGTTTGAAGAGACGCCATATACGCGTGCCGATGGCACTACCGCTGTCGCTAAAGGCGCTGACTTTATGGCGGCTGACCGCTATGAAGCGGACGACATGACCGGGCGCGCCTATAAGAATGGCTACTGCTACTCACCGTATGAGTGGGATCGTACGTTTGATTTTTGTGCCTCCCTGAGCCGCCACTTACGTCAGCCTGTTCTGCCGTGGCAGATGCCTGCCAGCCGTCTGGCTACCGTCGCTGAAGAGGTAGGTGAGCTGGAAGAACAATTCTGGGGCACCGGCGGCAGCTATCTTATGGGCCATCCGGAAATCGGCAGCTCTATTGAGGCTATTCACCCGCGGTTATTGAGCATCGAATTCCTCGATGTTCACGCGAGCATGATGGGGCACAACCCGAAAGAGTTGTTCAGCCGTCATGAGTGGGATTTCACCACGCCGAAATATATCGACTTCCCGTCACGGGGTATTTTCCATGTTCAGGTCGGCGGTGGGGCAACTACCGGTGTTGTCAGCGCGGTTAACCACAACAGCAGCCGCTGGATGCGTGCGAAGCTGGTGGCTTATCGCAATAACCCTGTAAAATTTAACAAGTAACTTTTTGAAGGATTATCCGCGAAAAGGCGGATAATCCCTGGTTAATAAGCGGGATGCCTTTTAAAGAATATTGAAATACTATGGGGCAGAGGGAAGCCAGTCCATGTTGGTCAGGGGGAGCATAAAAGGTCAGCTATTGATAGAGATATAGAGAAGATAAGGAATGACGTATATATCAAAAAAACGACCTGATGGCCCTGAGAGATTTGTCGCGCTGGTTGAATCTGTGACGGGTATGGATATCGGGATTATTTTTTCTCCATACAGAATGGTGGACTATGAAACAATTATTTACCCGCATGATCCAGGGCATTATAAGTGATGTTGTGGTTTCTGGATACATTGATGCTAAAACGCCTCCCGTTTTTCATCCCATGTATGAAAGACTGTATTTCATGGTAAATGATGACATCTTCGAATTATATATTGATGACGGAATTATTCGCTATCATCCATTAAAAAACATAAATGCATGGTTTGATGTCGATGAAGATGACAAATTTTCTTTGATGTCTCTATATTCACAGCTATTTAAGACTGAACAGGAAGTGAGAATCACTCAAGTTAACTACGACGCAACTCCGTTTTCCACCATTGAGATTAATTATAAAAACGGGGAAAATGAAAGGCAATTATTTTTAGATCCAAATAATTTCTTCGGTTTTACTTATCATAATTAATAGAAAAGTCGGGGGGGTAAACATTACCGACTTTTCTATTGGATGCGGTACAACCTGAAAGCGTTGTGCCGCCGACATGAATGTGATTTCTCCATGCCACACTATCTGGACTTACCTTCTCATTCTGTTATGCCTGCGGCGGCAGACACACGCCAATCCCGCCGATCCCACAGTATCCGTACGGATTCTTATGCAAATACTGTTGATGATCGTCTTCTGCGTAGTAAAACGGCGTGGCGGTTTTGATTTCGGTCGTCACCTGACGATCGTCTCCGGCAGCGCGCATGGCGGCCTGAAAACGCGCAAGGCTGGCATGTGCTTCCGTATCCTGCTCCGGGGTCAGCGGATAGATAGCCGAGCGGTATTGCGTACCATGATCGTTACCCTGACGCATGCCCTGAGCCGGATCGTGATTCTCCCAAAAAACGTGCAGCAGCTCTTCGTAGCTGATAGCGTGCGGATCGTATACCACGCGTACCGCTTCCGCGTGTCCGGTCTCACCGGAGCAGACTTCGCGATACGTCGGATTAGGCGTATAGCCGCCGCAATAACCGGCTGCGGTACTGTAGACGCCGGGTAATACCCAGAATAAACGTTCAACGCCCCAGAAGCATCCCATCGCGAAAATAGCGGTTTCCATACCGTCCGGCACGTTAGTCATTGAGTGCTGATTAACCGCATGAAGCGTGGCTACTGGCATAGGCGTATTGCGTCCGGGTAGCGCATCAGCCTGAGAAACAAACTCTTTTTTGTCGAATAAACTCATGATGCTGTTCTCCCGAAACAGAAATCGTTGTTAGGGTTGTAACGCGGCGTGTCTTTTAACACAATAAATACGCTGAATCAGTCTAGATTTAAACATAAGAAATATTTGGGATGTTGACTGTTTTTCAAGTCCTGTTGTTGGGACTTTGTTACGCTATGGATCGGCAGTTCGTTTCCAGCAGGGGTGGAGACAAGGATATTCAGGAGAAAATGTGCCACAAATCCGCCAGTTATGTTGGACCAGTTTACTGCTGCTTAGCGGCGTAGCCAGCGCGGCTAACGTTCGTCTGCAGGTTGAAGGGTTAACCGGTCAACTACAAAAAAACGTTCGCGCTCAGCTTTCGACCATCGAAAGTGATGAAGTGACGCCGGACCAGCGCTTTCGTGCGCGCGTTGATGATGCCATCCGCGAAGGGTTAAAGGCGCTGGGTTACTATGAGCCGACCATTGATTTTGAATTGCGCCCGCCACCGGAAAAGGGGCGACAGGTGCTGATTGCCCGCGTCTCGGCAGGAGAGCCGGTGCGTATTGGCGGGACAAATGTGATCCTGCGCGGCGGCGCGCGGACCGATGAGGACTATCTGGAGCTACTGAATAAGCGTCCGGCAATCGGAACCGTATTGGATCACGGTGATTACGAACACTTTAAAAAAGGGCTGACCAGCGTCTCACTGCGTAAAGGCTATTTTGACAGTGAGTTTAAAAAGAGTCAGTTAGGCGTTGCGCTCGATCGTCATCAGGCATTCTGGGACATAGATTATGACAGCGGCGAGCGCTATCGCTTTGGTGCCGTCACTTTTGAAAACTCACAAATTCGCGACGAATATTTGCAGAACCTGGTGCCCTTTAAAGAGGGCGATTACTACCAGTCGAAGGACCTGGCTGAACTGAATCGCCGGCTCTCGGCCACCGGCTGGTTTAACTCGGTGATCGTCGCGCCTGAATTCGATAAAGCACGCCAAACAAAAGTGTTGCCGCTGCACGGCGTCGTCTCTCCGCGTGTCGAAAACACCATTGAAACCGGGGTGGGCTATTCCACGGACGTGGGACCGCGGGTGAAAGCGACGTGGAAAAAGCCGTGGATGAACTCATACGGTCACAGCCTGACGACCAGCGCCAGTATTTCTGCGCCTGAACAGGTACTGGATTTTAGTTATAAAGTGCCGCTGCTGAAAAATCCGCTTGAACAATATTATCTGGTACAGGGCGGGGTGAAGCGTACCGACCTCAACGATACTGAAGCAGACTCCACGACACTTGCGCTATCCCGCTACTGGGATCTGTCGAGCGGCTGGCAGCGCGCCATTAACCTGCGCTGGAGCCTCGATCACTTTACACAAGGTAATGAAACCCACACCACCATGCTGCTCTATCCGGGCGTGATGATTAGCCGTACCCGCTCGCGCGGTGGTCTGATGCCGACGTGGGGCGATTCCCAGCGCTACTCCATCGATTATTCCAATACCGCATGGGGTTCCGACGTTGATTTCTCCGTTTTCCAGGCACAGAACGTCTGGATACGTTCGCTGTATGATAAGCACCGCTTTGTGATGCGCGGTAATCTCGGCTGGATCGAAACCGGTGATTTTAATCGGGTGCCGCCAGACCTGCGTTTCTTTGCCGGGGGCGATCGCAGTATTCGCGGTTATAAATATAAATCCATCTCGCCGGAAGACAGCGACGGCAAACTTAAAGGTGCATCGAAACTTGCCACTGGCTCTCTCGAGTATCAGTACAACGTGACCGGTAAATGGTGGGGCGCGGTGTTTATCGACAGCGGCGAAGCGGTAAGTGACATCCGTAAAAGCGACTTTAAAACCGGCTCAGGCGTTGGTGTTCGCTGGCAGTCACCGGTGGGGCCGATAAAACTCGATTTTGCCGTGCCGGTGGGCGATAAAGATAAGCACGATTTACAGTTTTATATCGGTCTGGGGCCAGAATTATGAGTTTATGGAAGAAAATAAGCCTCGGGGTGCTGATTTTTATCCTGCTATTGCTCGGAACCGTCGCGTTCCTGGTGGGCACCAAAAGCGGGCTTCATCTGCTGTTCAGCGCGGCTAACCGCTGGGTTCCCGGGCTGGAAATCGGTCAGGTGACTGGCGGCTGGCGCGATCTGAACCTGAAAAATATTCGCTACGACCAACCCGGCGTGGCGGTTAATGCCGGTCAGGTTCATCTCTCCGTCAGTCTTGCCTGCCTGAAGCAAAGCAGCCTGTGCGTGAACGATATTACGCTTTCCGATATCAATGTAACGGTTGATACGAAAAAATTGCCGCCGGCTGAAAAAGTCGAGGAAGAGGATAACGGCCCGCTGGATCTCTCTACGCCGTATCCGATTACCCTGAGCCGCATCGCGCTTAATAACGTCAATATCAATATCGATGACACTACCGTGTCGGTGATGAATTTTTCTTCCGGGCTGGCATGGCAGGACAAAAATCTGACCGTTACGCCAACCTCGCTGCAAGGGCTGCTAATTGCGCTGCCGAAAGTTGCCAAAGTGGCGCAAGAGCAGGTGATCGAGCCGAAGATTGATAATCCGCAGCCGGATGAGAAGCCGCTGGGTGAAACGCTAAAAGATCTGTTCGCTAAACCGTTACTGCCAGAGATGACTGATGTTCATCTGCCGCTGAATCTGAATATTGAAGAATTCCGTGGGGAGCAACTGCGCCTGACCGGTGATACCGACGTCACCGTGCGCAACATGCTGCTGAAAGTCAGCAGTATTGACGGTAACACGAAACTTGATGTGCTGGATATCGATGCCAACGAAGGCACGTTAAATGCCACCGGCACCGCCCGGCTGGCAGATAACTGGCCGGTCGATCTGACGCTCAACAGCACGCTAAACGTCGATCCGCTGAAAGGCGAGAAGGTGAAGATCAAGGTGGGCGGTGCCCTGCGGGAACAGCTTGAACTGGGTGTTAATCTCTCAGGACCGGTTGATATCGTCCTGCGTGGCCAGACGCGTCTGACGGAAGTCGGTTTGCCGCTCAATCTGGATATTACCAGCCAGCAACTCTACTGGCCGTTCACCGGTGAAAAACAGTACCAGGCTGATAACCTGAAGCTCAAGCTGACCGGCAAAGCAACGGATTATACGCTTTCATTCCGCACGGCGGTGAAAGGACAGGATGTACCGCCAGCCACCATTATGCTTGATGCCAAAGGCAACGAGCAGCAAATCAATCTGGATAAACTTACCGTTGCCGCACTGGAGGGGACGACTGAGCTGAAAGCGCTGCTTGACTGGCAGCAGGCTATTAGCTGGCGTGGTGAACTGGCACTGAAAGGAATTAATACCGCGAAGGAGTTCCCGGACTGGCCGTCGAAACTGAATGGCCTGATCAAAACGCGCGGTAGCCTGTACGGCGGCAGCTGGCAGATGGATATCCCGGAGATCAAACTCTCCGGTAACGTGAAGCAAAATAAAGTGGCAGTAGACGGTTCTGTTAAGGGCAACAGCTATTTGCAATGGGTCATTCCCGGTCTGCATCTTGCGCTGGGCCGTAACAGCGCAGATGTGAAAGGAGAGTTGGGGGTAAAAGATCTTAACCTCGACGCCACCATTGACGCGCCCGGCCTCGATAACGCGCTACCGGGTCTCGGGGGTACAGCGAAAGGCTTGCTGAAAGTACGCGGCACGGTAGAAGCGCCACAGTTGCTGGCGGATATCACGGCCCGGGGCCTGCGCTGGCAGGAACTCTCCGTGGCGCAAGTGCGGATTAACGGGGATATCAAATCCACCGATCAGATTGCCGGCAATATGGACGTGCGCGTGGAGCGTATTGTCCAGGGTGACATCAATGTTCGCTCGCTAACCCTGGAAGCCAAAGGCAGCGAGAAACAGCATCAGCTGCAACTGCGTGTACAGGGCGATCCGGTCTCCGGACAGTTAGATCTGGCGGGAAGTTTTGATCGTCAGGCGCAGCGCTGGAAAGGAACGTTAAGCAATACCCGTTTCCAGACGCCGGTAGGGCCGTGGTCGCTAAATCGCGCCATTGCGCTGGACTACCGTAATGAAGAGCAGAAAATCAGTATCGGGCCACATTGCTGGACTAACCCGAACGCTGAACTGTGCGTGCCGCAAACTATTGATGCGGGTGCTGAAGGCCGGGCGGTGGTCAATCTTAATCGCTTCGACTTAGCCATGCTCAAGCCGTTTATGCCGGAAACCACTCAGGCCAGCGGGGTATTTAGTGGTAAGGCTGATGTCAGCTGGGACACCACCAAAGAAGGGTTGCCGCAGGGTGCCGTGACGTTATCTGGTCGTAATGTAAAAGTAACGCAGATAGTCAACGATGCGCCGCTGCCGGTAGCGTTCAGCACGCTCAATCTGAAGGCCGAACTGCGTAATAATCGTGCGCAGCTGGAATGGTTGATGCGTCTGACGAACAACGGTCAGTTCGACGGGCAGGTGCAGATTAGCGACCCGCAGGGACAACGTAATCTCGGCGGCAATGTGAATATCCGTAATTTCTCGCTGGCGATGATCAATGCCATCTTCTCCCAGGGTGAGAAAGCCGCGGGAACGCTTAACGCTAACCTGCGGCTGGCGGGCAACGCGCAAAGCCCGCAGCTGTTTGGTCAAATGCAGCTTAACGGCGTAGATCTGGATGCGAACTTTATGCCGTTCGACATGCAGCCAAGCCAGCTGGCGATGAATTTTAACGGCATGAGTTCAACGCTTCAGGGCGTGGTCCGTACGCGTCAGGGCGAAATCGCGCTAAATGGCGATGCCGACTGGAGCCAGCTCGACAACTGGCGCGCGCGGATCGCGGCGAAAGGTAGCCGGGTGCGGATCACCGTACCGCCAATGGTGCGCCTCGACGTCTCGCCAGATATCGTGTTCACTGCCACGCCGCAGCTGTTTACGCTTGATGGCAGCGCTGATGTGCCGTGGGCACGTATAGTGGTTCATGACCTGCCGGAAAGTGCGGTGGGCGTCTCCAGTGATGAAGTCATGCTGAATAACGATTTGCAGCCGGAGGAGCCGAAAACCGCGGCCATTCCGATTAACAGCAATCTGACTGTTCATGTCGGCAATAATGTCCGCCTGGATGCTTTTGGGCTGAAAGCCAGACTGACGGGCGATCTGAAAGTCGCTCAGGATAAGCAAGGGCTGGGTCTGAATGGGCAAATCAATATTCCGGAAGGACGTTTCCACGCCTACGGCCAGGATCTGATTGTGCGTAAAGGCGAGCTGCTGTTCTCCGGTCCACCGGATCAGCCTCTGCTAAATATTGAAGCCATTCGTAACCCGGAATCGACAGAGAACGACGTTATCGCCGGCGTACGTGTAACCGGCACCGCTGATGAACCGAAAGCTGAAGTTTTCTCAGATCCGGCAATGTCGCAGCAGGAAGCACTCTCCTATCTGCTTCGCGGTCAGGGTCTGGACAGCGAACAGAGCGACAGTGATGCAATGACATCAATGTTAGTCGGTCTGGGGGTTGCACAAAGTGGGCAGGTTGTGGGTAAAATCGGGGAGACATTTGGCGTCAGTAATCTGGCGCTGGATACCCAGGGAGTAGGTGACTCCTCCCAGGTGGTCGTCAGCGGTTATGTGCTGCCGGGTCTACAGGTGAAATATGGTGTAGGTATTTTTGACTCACTGGCGACTCTCACGTTACGCTATCGCCTGATGCCTAAGCTATATCTTGAAGCGGTGTCTGGCATAGACCAGGCACTGGACCTGCTCTATCAGTTTGAGTTTTAGCAATGCGAATATTTGTCTACGGCAGTTTACGAAGTAAGCAAGGCAACAGCCACTGGATGACCAACGCTCAGTGGCTGGGCGATCACCGCATCGATAACTACCAGTTGTATAGCCTGGGCCACTATCCAGGCGCGGTACCCGGTAATGGCACCGTACATGGGGAAGTTTATCGTATTGATGCTGCAACGCTTGCCGAGCTTGATGCGCTACGCACAAAGGGCGGCGAATACGCACGTCAGTTGATTCAGACTCCTTACGGGAGCGCATGGTTGTACGTTTATCAGCGGCCTGTTGATGGCTTAACGCTGATAGACAGCGGTGACTGGTTAGACAGACACCGGAACTAATTATCACGCCACCTTAGGGTGGCGTTATTTTTTGCGCGTCTGCGGATCCACTCTACATTTTTTAACCAATCTTCAACCTGTTGCCCAAAATTGGGTATGATTGAGCCATGCTGGGGTGAAGGAACCTTTTATGAAACAAATCCGTTTACTGGCGCAATATTACGTCGATCTAATGATGAAGCTGGGGCTGGTGCGATTTTCTCTGCTGCTGGCACTGGTGCTGGTCGTACTGGCCATCGCGGTACAGATGGCCGTGACCATGGTACTGCGCGGGCACGTTGAAGAAATCGACATTATTCGCTCCATTTTCTTTGGCATTCTGATTACGCCCTGGGCCGTCTATTTTTTATCCGTCGTGGTTGAACAACTCGAAGAGTCGCGGCAGCGCCTTTCCCGGCTGGTTGAGAAACTGGAAGAGATGCGCGAGCGGGATCTCAAACTGAACGTTCAGATGAAGAACAACATCGCCCAGCTCAATCAGGAAATCGCCGATCGAGAAAAGGCCGAGGCCGAACGGCAGGCGACCTTCGAGCAGCTTAAAATCGAGATGAAGGAGCGTGAGGAAACGCAAATTCGGCTTGAGCAGCAGTCGGCTTTTTTACGTTCTTTCCTGGATGCTTCACCCGATCTCGTTTTCTATCGTAATGAAAGCAAAGAATTCTCTGGCTGTAACCGGGCAATGGAACTGCTGACGGGCAAAAGTGAAAAGCAGTTGGTGAACCTGAAGCCACAGGATGTCTACACGGATGAAACCGCGGCGAAAGTGATTGAAACCGATGAAAAAGTTTTCCGACATAACGTCTCGTTGACCTACGAGCAGTGGCTCGATTACCCGGACGGACGTAAAGCCTGCTTTGAAATTCGTAAAGTGCCTTATTACGATCGCGTCGGCAAACGTCACGGACTGATGGGATTTGGTCGTGATATCACCGAGCGTAAGCGTTATCAGGATGCACTGGAGCGCGCCAGCCGCGATAAAACCACCTTTATTTCAACCATCAGCCATGAACTGCGCACGCCGCTGAACGGAATTGTGGGGCTGAGTCGCATTCTGCTGGACACCGATCTCAGTGTCGAACAGGAAAAGTACCTGAAAACTATTCATGTCTCGGCAGTTACCCTGGGCAATATTTTTAACGATATTATCGACATGGATAAAATCGAGCGCCGTAAAGTGCAGCTTGATAATCAGCCGGTCGATTTCACCAGTTTCCTGGCCGATCTTGAAAATCTCTCCGGGCTACAGGCGCACCAGAAAGGGCTGCGCTTTGTGATGGAGCCGAGCCAGCCATTGCCACTCAAAGTGATTACCGACGGTACGCGGCTGCGCCAGATCCTGTGGAATCTGATCAGTAATGCAGTCAAGTTCACCCAACAGGGGAAAGTGACGGTGCGGATCCGCTACGAGGGCGGGAAGACGCTGCGTTTTGAAGTCGAAGATTCCGGCATCGGCATTCCGCAGGACGAGCAGGACAAAATTTTCGCCATGTACTATCAGGTAAAAGACAGTAACGGCGGCAAACCTGCGACCGGGACCGGTATTGGTCTGGCGGTATCACGGCGGCTGGCGAAAAATATGGGCGGCGATATTACCGTCACCAGCCAGGCAGGGAAAGGTTCGATATTTACGCTGACAGTCGAGGCGCCAGCGGTGGTGGAAAAAGTCGAGGATGCTCTCAAAGACGAGGAAATGCCGCTTCCTGCCCTGCACGTGTTGTTGGTTGAAGACATTGAGCTGAACGTGATTGTGGCGCGTTCGGTGCTTGAGAAACTGGGTAACAGCGTTGATGTCGCGATGACCGGTACAGCGGCGCTGGAGATGTTTACCCCGAGCGAATACGATCTGGTTTTGCTCGATATCCAGTTGCCCGATATGACCGGGCTGGATATCTCCCGTCAGCTGACGCAGCGCTATCAACGTGACCAACTGCCTCCGCTGGTGGCATTAACAGCCAACGTGCTGAAAGATAAACAAGAATACCTTGATGCCGGTATGAATGATGTCTTAAGCAAACCGCTGGCAGTTCCGGCATTAACTGCCATGATTAAGAAGTTCTGGGACACTGCTAACCACGAGGAGAAGAGAGTGACTTCCATGGATAATGGCAAAACACACGAGCTGTTAGATATCCCCATGCTGGAGCAGTACATTGAGCTGGTCGGGCCGAAATTAATCACTGACGGTCTCGCCGTTTTTGAAAAAATGATGCCTGCCTATCTTAGTGTGCTGGACTCAAACCTGACCGCACGCGATCAAAAAGCGATTGCGGAAGAGGGGCATAAAATCAAAGGCGCGGCGGGATCGATTGGTCTGCGCCATCTGCAACAATTAGGGCAGCAAATACAGTCGTCCGATCTTCCTGCCTGGTGGGATAACGTGGGTGAATGGATTGAAGAGCTGAAGCAAGAGTGGCAGCACGATGTCGCGGTATTAAAAGAGTGGGTTGCCCAACGGTAATAAAAAATGACCCCGGCCTGGCCGGGGTGCGCTAATACTGCGCCAACACCAGGGAAATCATGGCTGCGCCTGTTTAATTAGCGTTCTTACACAAGGCACAGCGGAAAGACTTGGGACGCACGTTCATTAAGATAGCAAATCTTAAATTATTTGTTACACGAATCAGTTAAATATGTGAAGCACAGCGGTTAAATCATGTTTTCTGCTGAGTGCTCATCAGTTATGAAAAGGAATAGCCAGATGAAAAAAGTTGGGGTTGTCCTGAGCGGATGCGGTGTCTATGACGGAACGGAGATCCACGAGGCGGTCATTACCTTGTTAGCACTTGCCCGTCAGGACGCTCAGGCAGTCTGTTTCGCACCGGATAACATCCAGTCTGAGGTGATCAACCACCTCACTGGCGAAGTCATGGCTGAAAGCCGCAATGTATTAATTGAAGCCGCGCGTATTGTACGGGGCGACATCCAGCCGCTGGCACAGGCCCGGGCGGATGAACTGGACGCGTTGATTGTCCCCGGCGGCTTTGGCGCAGCCAAAAACCTGAGTAATTTTGCTACTCAGGGCGCGGCGTGCGAGGTCAATAGCGAATTAAAGGCGCTGGCGATAGAAATGCACCGTGCCGGTAAACCCCTGGGATTTATGTGTATTGCGCCTGCAATGCTGCCCAAAATCTTTGCTTTCCCGCTACGCCTGACCATTGGTACGGATATTGATACTGCTGACGTGCTGGATGAAATGGGAGCGGAGCATGTGCCCTGTCCGGTGGATGACATTGTGGTCGATGAAGACAATAAAATAGTGACCACGCCTGCCTGGATGCTGGCGGAGAATATTGCAGAGGCCGCGACGGGCATCGAAAAACTGGTCGCACGCGTACTGGCTCTGACCGAATGAGTAAAAAGCGTTCCCCGCTGTTTATTTCTCTGCGTCGACTTGTGGGGCGTACACTCCTGGCTCTCGCACTTTTCTGGGGAGGCGGTATTGCGCTGTTCAGCGTGGTGCCCGTACCTTTCTCTGCCGTCATGGTTGAGCGGCAAATCAGTGCCTGGCTGACCGGCGATTTTGGCTACCTCGTTCACGCCGACTGGGTGGACATGGATAACATCTCGCCCTATATGGGCCTTGCGGTTATCGCGGCAGAAGATCAGAAATTCCCGGGCCACCATGGATTTGATATGGCGGCGATTGAAAAAGCGCTATCGCATAATCAGCGGCATGAAATGCGGATCCGCGGCGCATCAACCCTTTCACAACAGACGGCAAAAAATCTGTTTCTGTGGGATGGCCGTAGTTGGCTGCGTAAGGGTCTGGAAGCCGGCCTGACGGCAGGCATTGAAACGGTGTGGAGCAAAAAGCGGATACTGACGGTCTATCTTAATATTGCCGAATTTGGCACGGGTATCTTCGGTGTGGAGGCGGCAGCGCAGCATTATTTCCACAAGCCTGCCAGCAAGCTAACCCGTTCTGAAGCCGCGCTGCTGGCCGCGGTGCTGCCGAACCCGATCCGCTTTCACGCGAATGCGCCTGACGGCTACGTGCGGAGTCGTCAGGCGTGGATTATGCGTCAGATGCAGCAATTAAGCGGAGAAGCATTTATGGCGACCAACAATCTGTATTAGGCCCGATGCGAGGTCAGCGTTACTGACATGCCCGCTTTCTGGCCATCATCACCGTTTTCAGATGCGGCGGCCAGCGCGGGCTGCTGCATAAAGCGTTGCCACAGCCGCGCCTGCTTGCGATGGCAGAACCAGGCAGACCACGTGGCCAGCGGAACGATCGTGCTCTCGCCAATATTATCGCACACCACCGGTATCACTTCTGACTCACTCACCCGGCGACACAGAATATTTTGCGGCTTCAGCGTCATGGTGACGATATGGTTATCATGCAGGTAGCGTTTAAGCTTTCTCAGCACCTCGCGCAGCATGACAACATCCCGGTCATAACAGCACTGAGCCGCAAAAGCTTTTAAAGTGACAGATGGCTTACCGTCGAAATCGGTAATTACGTCATAAACATAGCCGGTACCAAGATCGGTTTCTACCATACCGTAATATTGCGGAATACCGCTCCAGTCTTTGAGATAGCCCGACAGGTGCGCATAATAGCGCAGCTCACGCTTAGTTTCTTTTAGACCGCCCTGGCTGGCATGATAAATAATTTTAATGCAGCGTTGAGCATTTTCCGGATGTAAATAGCACTGGCGATGCCGTCCGGTTCCCAGCGGAGTTTGGTTTGATAGGTGGATCATAAAGCCGTCCTGAAATATGTGCTCATACCGGGTCAGTATGGCCGACAAACTTAAATGGAACTTCAACGAAATGTTAAGGTTTTCTTAAGTTGCTTTTTAAACATATAAACAGCACGGAATGTAAAATTATATTCAGCTATTTTATTTTTGAAATAATAACGCAGCGATATAAAAATTTAATGCGGAATGACACATCACAGTGTGTTTTTGCAGGGTATCCTGTCCCGGAAGGGACAGGTTATTATTCTTCGTCGAAACCGGAATTAAACAGCGCGATAACCGCTGCCAGCGCTTCAGCCTCCTGTGGCCCCGTCGCTTCAATCTCAATCTGACGGCCTTTAGCTGAGTCGAGCATCAGCAGTGCAATCACGCTATTAGCCTCTGCCTCTGCGCCTTCATCATTGCGCAGCAGGACTTCAGCGTCGAAGCCCTGCATCAGCTCAAACAGCTTCATCGCCGGGCGGGCGTGCATACCCAGCTTATTGGTCACTTCCACGATCGTTTTAACCGTCATTATTTACGTTTTTCCAGCGTGCGATGGCGGGATTGAACGTTCTTGCCGCGCGAGCGGAAATAGTCGGCCAGCTGTTCTGCAATATACACCGAACGGTGTTTACCGCCGGTACAGCCAATCGCCACGGTTAAATAACTACGGTTGTTGGTTTCCAGCATCGGCAGCCACAGTTCAAGATAGCTTCGCGTCTGATAGATAAAGTTGTGCACTTCAGTATGCCTGTCGAGGAACGCCGCGACGGGTTTATCAAGGCCGGTCATCGGGCGTAGTTTCGGGTCCCAGTGCGGGTTTGGCAGAAAACGCACGTCAAACACGTAGTCGGCATCAATAGGGATACCGTGCTTGAAGCCGAAAGACTCAAACACCATCGTTAATTCGCGCTCACGTTTGCCAAGCAGACGCGTACGCAGCATTTCGGCCAGTTCGTGAACCGACATCTCAGAAGTATCGACGATCAGATCGGCGCGTGAGCGCAACGGCTCAAGCAGGTCACTTTCCTGATCGATAGCACTCTCCAGCGACAAATTTTTACTGGAAAGCGGATGCAGACGGCGGGTATCACTGTAGCGACGGATCAGCGTGTTACGATCCGCATCAAGGAACAGCAGCTGCGGCGAAAAAGCCTCGGGCAGATTTTGCATTGCCTGCTCAAATATTTCCGGCGATTCCGGCATATTACGCACGTCGATGCTGACCGCGGCAGACGTTTGACGATCAACCAGGCTTCTGGCCAGTTCGGGCAATAGCACGACGGGCAAGTTATCAACGCAGTAGAATCCCATATCTTCCAGCGCCCGCAGAGCAACGGATTTCCCGGAGCCTGAGCGACCGCTGACGATCATCAGTACCATGTACCGTTTCTCCTCAGTACAGCAAAGGGTAAAGCGTTATCCCTGCTACACATCATCACTGTGTTCAGTTTCAGTGATGATTTGATACAGCTCTTCATCACTTTGCGCCGCCCGAAGACGACGACAAATGGTTTTATCTGCCAGCCGTTTGGCCACCAGTGAAAGGGTATGCAAATGCGTTTTTGTCTGATCGGCAGGCACCAGAAGTGCAAACAGCAGATCAACCGGCTGGTTGTCGATGGCATCAAAAGCAATCGGCGTTTCCAGTTGCACAAACACGCCAACGGCACGCAGCGTATCTTCTTCCAGCTTGCCATGAGGAATGGCGAGGCCATTACCGATACCGGTACTGCCCATTTTTTCACGCGTAAGGATGGCTTCGAATACCACCTGCGGCGCCAGGCTAAGCTGCTTAGCCGCCAGCTCACTGATAATTTCCAGGGCGCGTTTTTTGCTCTGGCAGTGGACGTTACTGCGGGTACATTCCGGGTTAAGAACGGTACTCAGTTGTAGCGCTGTATCATTGTTTATCATAATTTCACCTAAGCTTCGCCTGACAGCATGTGTGATATCAGGCGAACGCCCGGACAATCAGTGTTTTTTCAGTTTATCTTTATGTTTGGTCAGCTGTCGCGCGAGCTTATCAATTAAACCGTCGATAGCTGCATACATGTCCTGCCCTTCCGCACTGGCATGAATTTCCCCCCCGTTAACATGCAGGGTGGCATCCGAAATGTGAGTCACTTTCTCCACTTTCAACACAATGTAGACCTGATTGATGCGGTCAAAATACTGTTCCAGCTTAGCAAATTTCGTGCTGACAAAATCGCGAAGTCCATCAGTAATCTCGACATTGTGTCCAGTGATATTGAGCTGCATAGTGTCTTCCTTATCGGTTGGGTCATACCAGCTGCTTACGCTGGTTAGACGGCGGAATGGATAAAGACTCTCGATACTTCGCCACGGTACGACGTGCAACCATGATCCCCTGATCGGACAGCATTGTGGTTAATTTGCTGTCGCTCAGCGGTTTCGCGGGGTTCTCCGCAGCGATTAACTTTTTCACCAGCGCACGAATCGCGGTCGACGAGGCTTCGCCACCGCCTTCGGTATTTACATGGCTGGAGAAAAAATATTTCAGTTCAAAAATGCCGCGCGGGCTATGCAAATACTTCTGCGTAGTTACGCGAGATATCGTGGATTCATGCATCTCAACGGCCTGGGCGATATCGGCCAGCACCATGGGTTTCATATACTCTTCACCCTGCTCAAAAAACGCCTGCTGCTGCTCAACAATGCAGCGGCTAACGCGTAGCAGCGTATCATTGCGACTCTCCAGGCTTTTAATCAGCCACTTCGCTTCCTGGAGATTACTGCGGATGTACTGGTTATCTGCATCGTTGCGGTTACTGCCGCTCATCGCGGCATAGTGCTGATTAATTTGCAGGCGTGGAATGCTATCGGAATTCAGCTCGACCAGCCATTGACCGTTCACTTTGCGCACCAGCACATCCGGGATCACATACTCCGGCTCTCCGGTCTGGATCGACTGGCCAGGGCGCGGGTCCAGAGACTGAATAAAATTCACTGCATCTTTGAGTACGTCTTCTTTAAGACGCGTAACGCGCATTAAAGTTCGGAAATCATGATTGGCGAGAAGATCAAGGTGATTACTGATGATCAACTGTGCTTCAGCGATCCACGGCGTATTTTTAGCAAACTGCGAAAGCTGGATCAGCAGGCAGTCGCGCAGATCTTTGGCGGCAACACCGACAGGATCGAATCGCTGTACCCGCTTGAGTACCGCTTCCACTTCGTCAAGCCCAATGTCGCCATCGCCCATACTGTCGAGAATGTCCTCGACAGAGAGGGTCAGGTAGCCGGTGTCATCTACCGCATCGACGATCGACGTGGCAATCGCCCGATCGGTGTCGGTGAAAGGCGTCAGTTCAACCTGCCACATCAGATAATCCTGCAAGGACTGGGTGGTTTCGCCCTGATAAACGGGTAATTCGTCGTCCTGGTAATCCACGCCGTTACCGGAAGGCGTTCCGGCGGTGTAGATTTCGTCCCAGCTGGCATCCAGCGGCAGCTCTTCGGGCATCTCTTTTTGTTCCAGCGCGTCCACGCTGTCCAGCGTTTCGTTATCCGGAGATTCTTTGGCATCTATCTCTTCATGAAGATCGGTTTGCTCAAGCAGTGGATTGCTTTCCAGCGCCTGTTGAAGTTCCTGCTGTAATTCCAGCGTTGAGAGTTGCAGCAGGCGAATGGCCTGTTGTAACTGCGGCGTCATAGCAAGCTGTTGACTAAACCTTAATTGCAAACCTTGCTTCATATTCAGAGCGATTCTCTCCCGAGTTTACGTCGCTGACTTCTTACGCTTTATTCATCAGGCCGCTTCCGGGGCATGACGAGGATAGGATAAACACACCCTATCAGAGTCTGAAGTCTTCCCCAAGATATACGCGCTTAACCTGTTCGTCTTTAAGGATTTCGTCTGGCTTACCGTGCGCAATCAGATGGCCCTGGCTCACAATATAAGCGCGTTCGCACACCGCTAACGTTTCGCGCACGTTATGATCGGTAATCAGCACGCCAAGACCACTGTCGCGCAGATGCTCGATAATGTGTTTGATGTCGATAACGGAAATGGGATCAACACCGGCAAACGGTTCATCGAGCAGGATAAATTTAGGATTTGCGGCCAGCGCACGGGCGATTTCCACGCGGCGACGTTCACCGCCGGAGAGCGCCTGACCCAGACTGTCGCGCAGGTGTTCAATATGGAATTCTTCCATCAGCTCGTTAGCGCGATCTTGCCGTTGTTCAGCCGTCAGATCGTCACGAATTTGCAGGACCGCCATCAGGTTATCAAATACGCTAAGGCGACGGAAAATGGAGGCCTCCTGAGGAAGATAACCAATGCCCCGACGTGCGCGCGCATGAAGTGGCAGCAGACTGATATCTTCATCATCAATGATAATGTTGCCGGCATCGCGCGATACAATACCCACGACCATATAAAACGTGGTGGTTTTACCCGCGCCGTTAGGGCCGAGTAGCCCAACAATTTCACCGGATTTCACGGTCAGACTAACGTCTTCTACTACCCGGCGGCCTTTATAGGCTTTCGCGAGATTCTTTGCAGTTAATGTAGCCATATTGGATTAGTTACTCTTTTTCTGAGCCGGGGCCTGATCGTTACTTTTATTTTGCAGCTGCGATGGTACCAGAACGGTAGTGACACGTTTGCCTTTCTCGCTGAATGCCTGCATTTTCTGCTCTTTTACGAGATAGGTAATTTTGTCGCCCTGGATATTGCTGTCCACCTGCTCAAGAAAAGCTTTACCGGTAAGAACCACGAAATCATTTTGCAGTTCATAGTGCATTTGTGACGCACGGCCTTTCACCGGTTTGCCGTTATCCTGCATCTGGTAGAACGTCGTCGGGTTACCGTAGCCGTCGATCACTTCTTTGCCTTTTTCGCCGCCCGGACGCGTTACAACGACTTTATCAGCATTAATCTTGATCGTTCCCTGAGTTACAACAACGTTACCAGTGAACGTCACGATATTGCCCTGCATATCCAGCGACTGCTGATCGGACTCAATATGAATAGGCTGTTCGGTATCACCCGTTTTAGCCAGCGCAGGCAGGCTGGCGGCCAGAAGCGTACTGGCCAGTACAAGCTTAAGGCTGAGTTTGTTTGTTTTGAATTTCATATGAGGTCCTAACCTTTTCAATCAGCTCGGCAGTTTTATTGCGTAAATTTCCGCGCATTTTCAGGCCGCTGGAATTAAATGTCGTACCGTATAACGTCACCAAATCGTCAGAGGTTACATCCTGCGTGATCAGGTTTATCGTGGCGTTATCCGTTGTAATTTTGCGTAGTTGAGCATCCGGAGTCAGGGCGTTTACCTCAACGTGGCCGTAAAGATACAGCATCCGATCGTTAGTTAGCTTTGCTTTATCCGCTTTAATTGACCAGGTTTCAGTTTTAGTGGTGTCATACGTTGTCAGTAACGGTTGGGTAAACCACGTAATGGCCTGATCTGAAAAATACTCAACGTGCTGAGCAACCAGCTTATAACTGAGCGCACCTTCCGGACTGTACACCAGCGTACTGGTATGCTCACTCCGGTAGGTTGGATCGTTTGAAGATACCGTGTTTGTTTCAGTAT
The DNA here is from genome assembly GCF_001187865.1 of Klebsiella sp. RIT-PI-d. Taxonomy (NCBI): domain Bacteria; kingdom Pseudomonadati; phylum Pseudomonadota; class Gammaproteobacteria; order Enterobacterales; family Enterobacteriaceae; genus Klebsiella; species Klebsiella sp. RIT-PI-d. The sequence goes on along the minus strand of NZ_LGIT01000003.1, from coordinate 475,137 downwards.
CATCGTTACTCGCCAGGTTTACGCCGATTAAAATCAGCGCAATCAGCGACAGCAAAATGATAACCCAGCGTCTGGTTTTACTCATATCGATTGCCCTTTGGCTTCATCAAGCTTGCCCTGCGCCAGGAGTAATAAATCGCAGACCTCACGTACCGCTCCACGCCCGCCGTCAATACGCGTGACATAGTGCGCGCGTGGCAGTAAAAGCGGATGTGCATCCGCTACCGCGACGCTAAGCCCAATCTCGGCCATTACCGGCCAGTCAATGAGATCGTCACCGACATAGGCGACCTCGTCTGGCGACAGCGCCAGTTTCTCCAGCAGTTCGCGGTAGGCCAGCAGCTTATCTGATTGTCCCTGATAAAGATGCGTGATGCCGAGCGTGGCGCAACGGTCTTCTACTAGTTTAGCTTTACGCCCGGTAATAATGGCAACATTGATACCGGAGGTGAGCGCGCAGCGAATGCCATAGCCGTCACGCACGTTGAATGCCTTTAACTCTTCGCCATTATTGCCCATATAGATAAGCCCGTCGGACAATACGCCATCCACATCAAGGATCAGCAGGCGTATTTTTTTTGCCTGCTCCAGCATCTGCGCACTTACCGGCCCATAGCAGGTTGCCACAACGGCACCAGCATTACTCATTCTTTTATCCTTTCTTACACTACGCCTGCGCGCAGCAGATCATGCATATGTATCACACCCAGCAATTGGTCGCCATCGGCAACCATGACGCAGGTAATGTGGCGGGTCTGCATCAGGTTCAGCGCATCAACCGCCAGCGTACCCGGGCGAATACGAACGCCGCCTGGCGTCATTACCTCGGCAATGTTCAGGCTGCGCAGGTCTTCACCGTTATCAAAGATGCGGCGTAAGTCACCGTCGGTAAAGATCCCTTCGATCTTCATATTGTCATCGCAAACGACGGTCATACCGAGATTTTTACGGGTGATCTCCAGCAGCGCATCGCGCAGGGAAGCCTCTTTTGCCACTTTCGGGATGTCGCGGCCGGTGTGCATGATGTCGTTCACCCGCAATAACAGTTTACGGCCAAGCGCACCGCCCGGATGAGAGAGCGCAAAATCTTCGGCAGTAAAGCCCCGCGCTTTCAGCAGCGCAACGGCCAGCGCATCACCCATCACCAGCGCAGCGGTCGTGCTGGTCGTGGGAGCCAGCCCCAGCGGGCAGGCTTCACGCGGTACTTTGACACACAGGTGAATATCAGCGGCGCGACCCATGCTGCTTTCCGGACGACTGGTCATGCAGATTAACGGCACGCGCAGACGTTTTAGTACCGGAATAAGCGCCAGGATCTCATTAGATTCACCAGAGTTTGACAGAGCAATAACGATATCCTGCGGCGTTACCATCCCCAGATCGCCATGTGCCGCTTCACCCGGATGGACAAAAAACGCCGAGGTACCGGTGCTGGCAAAAGTGGCTGCCATTTTTCTACCGATGTGGCCGGATTTCCCCATCCCCATCACGACAACTTTGCCCGCGCAGTGAAAAATGCGCTCGCAGGCCCGGCTGAAATCCTGATTGATGAAGCGATCAAGTTCAGTTAAACCTTCACGTTCAATCTCCAGCACCTCTTTACCGGCCTGCTGAAAGTCAAAATCTGGCTGTAAATCTAGTTGCGACATAGTACGTGTCCGTTTCAATACATAAAAATCGGCGGCAGCCGTACAGCAAGACGGCCGTGCTATAAAAAAACACCCGTTGATAGCGCCAGGGCACCGTTATCTGTCAGTCATTTACCCCGGCAGATGGGCGATTTTAACAATGAATAGCAGAATACAGCCAGTCCCGGCAGACAAATGCCGTCTATTCTGAAGGGATTGCTGCGTTCATTTGCCACCTGTCTCAGCGAACATATCATTAACAGTAGCGGCAATTTGCGTCGCAGGATATCAGAATGCACGGGAAATAGGTGCAGTAAAAGGCTCAGGAAAGAGGCGGTTAATGATATTGCTAAACCGATTATTAACAGAGGCGACGGGAAAAGCATCATATCTCTTTTCTTCAGGTATAATCCCCCGCTTGCTCTATTCAACCGAAGCGGCCAGGAAGAACCGGGGCAGGGTAGCGATTTTAACGTTATGTGCCGTAGCCATAAAACAGGTGCCTGTTTCGCTTACCCGGCAGGTAACATTTGGTAAAAATGCCGGGATTGTAGCGTTACAACGCTTCACGCTTCCTCTGAGAGGTCTAATGAAAGGAACAATCGATGAGTCAGACTATGGCGAATTTAGTCGATATTAAGGGCGTCAGCTTCTCACGCAGTAATCGCCTGATTTTCGATAATATCTCGCTGTCGGTGCCTCGCGGGAAGATCACTGCGATCATGGGACCGTCGGGGATCGGTAAGACGACGCTGCTGCGGCTGATTGGTGGACAAATTCCTCCTGATTCGGGGGAGATCCTTTTTGATGGCGAAAGCGTGCCTGATATGTCACGTTCACGGCTGTACATTGTGCGTAAGCGCATGAGTATGCTGTTTCAATCTGGCGCACTGTTCACCGACATGAACGTATTCGATAATGTCGCTTACCCGCTGCGTGAACATACGCATCTGCCTGCGGCATTACTGAAAAGCACGGTAATGATGAAACTTGAGGCTGTCGGATTACGCGGAGCAGCTAAACTGATGCCGTCCGAGCTGTCAGGCGGTATGGCTCGCCGGGCGGCGCTGGCACGGGCAATTGCGCTTGAGCCGGATCTTATTATGTTCGACGAGCCGTTTGTGGGTCAGGATCCTATTACGATGGGCGTTCTGGTGAAGCTGATTTCTGAACTAAACAGCGCGCTCGGCATTACCTGCATTGTGGTTTCACACGACGTGCCTGAAGTATTGAGCATTGCTGACGATGCGTGGATTGTGGCGGACAAGAAAATTGTCGCCCACGGCAGTCCACAGGTGTTACAAAATAACGCCGATCCCAGAGTGCGACAATTTCTGGACGGTATTGCAGACGGCCCGGTGCCGTTCCGCTATCCCGCTGGCGACTATCACCACGATTTACTCGGCACAGGGAGTTAAGTTACTCATGCTGTTAAATGCACTGTCTGCGCTCGGACATCGCGGTATCAAGACAATATCTACGTTTGGGCGCGCCGGGTTGATGTTATTCAACGCGCTGGTGGGCAAACCCGAATTTCGTAAACATGCGCCGCTGCTTATGCGTCAGCTATACAACGTTGGCGTACTGTCGATGGTGATCATTCTGGTTTCCGGCTTTTTCATCGGCATGGTGCTGGGACTTCAGGGCTATCTGGTTCTCACTACCTATGGCGCTGAAACCAGCCTCGGAATGCTGGTGGCGCTATCGCTGCTGCGCGAGCTGGGGCCGGTGGTTGCCGCGCTGTTATTTGCTGGCCGTGCGGGTTCTGCCCTGACGGCTGAAATCGGCTTGATGCGCGCCACGGAACAGCTCTCCAGCCTTGAAATGATGGCGGTCGATCCCCTGCGTCGGGTGATCTCACCGCGTTTTTGGGCAGGAGTGATCTCGCTGCCGCTGTTAACCATCATTTTTGTCGCGGTCGGGATCTGGGGCGGTTCGCTGGTTGGCGTAAGCTGGAAAGGTATTGACGCCGGATTTTTCTGGTCGGCAATGCATAGCGCCGTCGATTTCCGTCTCGATCTGATTAACTGTCTGATTAAAAGCGTAGTGTTCGCCATTACGGTTACATGGATTGCGTTATTTAATGGTTATGACGCGATCCCTACTTCTGCCGGGATCAGCCGGGCCACTACGCGTACGGTTGTTCACGCTTCGCTGGCCGTTCTTGGTTTGGATTTTGTGCTGACTGCACTGATGTTTGGGAATTGAGTTCATGCAAACGAAAAAGAGTGAAATATGGGTGGGTATTTTTCTGCTGGTCGCGCTACTGGCAGCACTGTTTATTTGTCTGAAAGCGGCAAATGTCACCTCCTTACGTACCGAACCCACTTACCGCGTTTACGCAACCTTCGATAACATCGGCGGTCTTAAATCCAGTTCACCGGTACGGATCGGCGGCGTGGTGATTGGTCGTGTGGCGGATATCGCCCTCGATCCGAAAACTTACCTTCCGCGTGTTACCCTGGATATTGAAGATCGCTACAACCAGATCCCGGATACCAGTTCCCTGGCAATTCGCACCTCTGGCCTGCTTGGCGAGCAGTATCTGGCGCTGAACGTAGGTTTTGACGATCCGGAGCTGGGAACGTCTATGCTTAAGGAAGGAAGCACGATTCAGGACACCAAATCCGCGATGGTGCTGGAAGATCTGATCGGCCAGTTCCTTTACAACAGTAAAGGTGGCGACAATCAGAATACAACCGATGCACCGGCAGCGGCTGACGGCCATACTGATGCCGCTACCCCCGCTGGTACGACGAATTAATTTCAGGAGAAACGAGACATGTTCAAACGTTTACTAATGGTCGCCATGCTGGTAATTGCGCCACTTACCGCCGCAACCGCTGCCGATCAGTCCAATCCGTATAAGCTGATGGAGCAGGCCGCGCAAAAAACTTTCGATCGCCTGAAAAATGAGCAGCCGAAGATCCGCTCCAACCCTGACTACCTACGCGAAGTGGTCGATCAGGAACTGCTGCCCTATGTGCAGGTAAAATATGCCGGTGCGCTGGTACTGGGACGCTATTACAAAGAGGCTACGCCTGCGCAGCGTGAGGCTTATTTCGCCGCGTTCCGTGAATATCTGAAGCAGGCATACGGTCAGGCTCTGGCCATGTACCACGGCCAGTCTTATCAGATTGCCCCGGAAAAACCGCTGGGCGATGCGACTATCGTACCTATTCGCGTAACCATCGTCGATCCTAACGGTCGTCCGCCGGTTCGCCTGGATTTCCAGTGGCGTAAAAATTCCCAGAGCGGTAACTGGCAGGCTTATGACATGATTGCCGAAGGCGTCAGTATGATCACCACCAAACAGAACGAATGGAGCGATCTGCTGCGCACTAAAGGCATTGATGGCCTGACTGCCCAGCTACAGTCGATTTCTCGCCAGAAAATTACCCTGGATGAGAAAAAATAATGACGCAGCAACTCAGCTGGACACGGGACGGTGACACGCTGGCGTTAGCGGGAGAGCTGGACCAGGACGTGCTGACTCCCCTGTGGGAGGCACGCGAGGACGCGATGCATGGCGTAACACGCATCGATCTTAACCAGATTTCTCGTGTTGATACCGGAGGGCTGGCGTTGCTGGTCCATCTGGTTGCCCTGGCAAAACGACAGGGCAGAACGATTTCACTCGACGGCGTCGACGAGAAGGTTTACACCCTGGCGCAGCTTTATAATCTGCCGGATGATGTTCTTCCTCGTTAACATTATCAATCCGTTAAATCCGATAGCCTCGCCTGTTTTGCATGCGAGGCTTTTTGCTTATTTAAGACAGCGCCACTTTGCTCTAAGATGTTGGGCTGTTTTACTACCAGATGATACTAGAGCCCATGGAAAATCATGAAATTCAGACCGTGCTGATGAATGCACTCTCTCTTACAGAAGTCCACGTTTCCGGCGATGGCAGCCACTTTCAGGTTATTGCCGTGGGTGAGTTATTCGACGGCATGAGCCGGGTTAAGAAGCAGCAAAGCATCTATGCCCCGCTAATGGAGTACATTGCGGACAATCGCATTCATGCTCTGTCGATCAAAGCGTACACGCCGCAAGAGTGGGCGCGCGATCGTAAACTCAATGGTTTTTAAGCGACTGGCATAAGCGAGTTGCTATTCACATTGCTGACCGCGCTTTCTGCTGTCCGGCCGCCCGATTTACCGACCTGTATCATCTTTGATGCAGGCCGGGTAAGTACCGTGCCATTCGACAAATCAGCATAGCGTTGTTATCAGCCTCATCCACGAATTTACAAGAGACACGATCAATGGATAAATTTCGAGTTCAGGGTCCGACCCGGCTCCAGGGCGAGGTCACCATTTCAGGTGCCAAAAATGCGGCCCTGCCGATCCTCTTCGCCGCACTGCTGGCAGAAGATCCGGTTGAGATCCAGAACGTACCTAAGCTGAAAGATGTCGATACCTCAATGAAATTGCTCAGCCAGCTTGGGGCAAAAGTTGAACGCAATGGCTCCGTGCACATTGATGCCAGCGAAGTGAACGTTTTCTGTGCACCGTACGATCTGGTCAAAACCATGCGTGCGTCGATTTGGGCGCTGGGACCGCTGGTCGCCCGCTTTGGTCAGGGACAGGTTTCTCTGCCAGGCGGATGCACCATTGGTGCGCGTCCGGTCGATCTGCATATTACGGGTCTTGAGCAACTCGGCGCGACCATTAAGCTGGAGGAAGGATATGTAAAAGCCTCCGTTGATGGTCGCCTGAAGGGCGCGCATATTGTGATGGATAAGGTGAGCGTCGGCGCAACCGTAACCATTATGTCTGCGGCAACGCTGGCTCAAGGAACAACGGTCATCGAAAATGCTGCGCGCGAGCCGGAAATTGTCGATACGGCCAACTTCCTCAATACCCTGGGAGCAAAAATTACCGGCCAGGGTACCGACCGCATTACCATCGAGGGCGTTGAGCGTCTGGGTGGCGGTGTCTACCGTGTTCTGCCGGACCGTATTGAAACCGGGACCTTCCTGGTGGCTGCGGCGATTTCAGGCGGCAAAATTGTGTGTCACGGCGCACAGCCGGCCACGCTTGATGCGGTGCTGGCCAAACTGCGTGAAGCCGGTGCTGACATTGAAACCGGTGAAGACTGGGTAAGCCTTGATATGCACGGCCAGCGCCCGAAAGGCGTTAATGTGCGTACCGCTCCGCATCCAGGGTTCCCAACCGATATGCAGGCGCAGTTTACCTTGTTAAACCTGGTGGCCGAAGGTACCGGCGTGATCACGGAAACTGTTTTCGAAAATCGCTTTATGCATATTCCGGAACTTATCCGCATGGGGGCGCATGCCGAAATCGAAAGCAATACCGCGATTTGCTATGGCGTAGAGCAGCTTTCCGGGGCACAGGTTATGGCGACCGATCTGCGCGCGTCTGCGAGCCTGGTACTGGCAGGGTGTATTGCTGAGGGAACCACCGTAGTCGATCGTATTTACCATATCGATCGTGGCTACGAGTGCATTGAAGATAAACTGCGTGCGCTGGGTGCCAACATCGAGCGTATTAAAGGCGAGTAATCGCTTTATAATTAAAAGCTCCCGACAGTCGGGAGCTTTTTTAATGACTACTGTGAAGTCGTAAGGTACGTACTGATATTTTCATTAAAGCGAGTTGCCGCTGGAATACCGGAAGTGTTTATATCTGGTACGGTGAAAGGCAATAATAATTTCCAAAAATAAATAAACTTTTTTATTTATCATGCATACATTTTTTATGTAGCAAAGCCTCATTTTAGCTGTCATGGCGCATGCTTTTCCTGCCGCTTCTGAACCTGGTTTTCGCTATAGGTAATGGAGATTGCTTTGCCACATATATAGTTAATACTAACAATTTAATGAGGTTAACTTCTGTTTATTCGGAAGGGATTTCTGAAATAAAGACGCAAGTGTAAATATAACAGCAGAAATAAAAACGGGAAAGCGTCGGGTTATTGATTATTTATTGAGTCCTTTGCAATCAACCATTGATAACAGCTTTATTGAGCGCTGACAAAAATTTATTTCCAGTGGCCCGTACGGGCCACTTACCCAGAAATTACTCTATATCTTGCTTTTTCTTACGATTACGCATCAAAATACTTCGGTCAATAAACTCATGCGTGACGGGATCGTGATAACGTGAAGGCCATATAGCCCATGGCTCGGTATCCAGAGCTTTAGCAATAATTAGCTCTCCTTTCGGCCACGGTCTGGCTAATGTATTCGCCAGTGTAGAAGAACTCAGCCCGTTTTCACGTGACACCGCTGCCATAGATGTCCCTTTTTTATGCAGGCTGGCAATGATGTCAGCTGGATGCCAGTCGATGAACTTTTCCATAATATCTCCCTGTGAATATTGCCTGAACATTGGCGCGTTCAGCAACTATGCCATTATAGGCTTAGAGAGAGTTTAGTTCTAAAAAGTTCTAGTAAATGCCAGTTGTTTCAGACTATGTTTAGTGTCTCAGGATTATTTTACTTTATGCTGGAACTTATTAGAACTTTCTCGCGCTATACGCGAGAAAGCTTAATGGTTGCGTTGAACCGCAATATGCGCCAGAGCAATCAGTGCTTCACGCCAGGGGTTTTCAGGAATGATTTGTAGTGCAGTGATTGCCTTATCAGCTTCTTCTTCTGCACGCTGGCGTGTCCACTCCAGCGAACCACAGGTTGCCATCGTTTCCAGTACCGGTTCAAGCAAATGACGACCGTTACCCTGCTCAATGGCTGAACGGATCATGGCAGCTTGTTCAGCGCTACCGTGTTGCATAGCGTGCAGTAACGGTAATGTCGGTTTACCTTCATTCAGATCGTCACCCACATTCTTACCTAACGTTTGTCCATCAGCACTGTAGTCCAGCAAATCATCGATTAGCTGAAAAGCCGTGCCGAGGTAACGCCCGTAATCCTGTAGCGCACGCTCTTCTTCTGGTGAACAGCCGGCCAGAATACCTGAGCATTGGGATGCTGCTTCAAACAAACGCGCTGTTTTACTGTAGATAACACGCATATAGTTTTCTTCAGTAATATCGGGATCGTTAACATTCATCAGCTGTAGGACTTCGCCTTCCGCAATGACGTTAACGGCCTCAGACATAATATCCAGTACCTTTAGCGAACCCAGACGCGTCATCATCTGAAATGCGCGGGTATAAATAAAATCCCCTACCAGCACGCTGGCCGCATTGCCAAATGCGGCGTTGGCAGTGGCCTTACCTCGACGCATGTCAGACTCGTCAACAACATCATCATGAAGCAGCGTTGCTGTGTGGATAAACTCGATTAATGCCGCCACAGTAATGTGGGCATTGCCCTGATAACCCACGGCACGGGCGGCCAAAACAGCAATCATTGGCCGGATACGCTTGCCACCGCCGCTGATGATATAGTATCCAAGCTGGTTAATAAGCGTCACGTCCGAGCTGAGTTGCTCAAGAATGATTGTATTGACACCCGCCATATCCTGCGCGGTTAACTCATTGATTTTATCTAAATTCATCGCAAAAGCCGGGCTTAATGTCCTGTTTACCACATGTCAAAATGGGATAACAAAGGTTTAATGATGGAACAATAGTGTGGATTGTACTGTAAAATTGCGCCAGATAAACGTTGTAGTGATTGTTGTGTTTTTTTTCTGCATGGAGTGATGATCGCTCTTGTCAAAGGCTCGCGTTTTGCGTAATATTCGCGCCCTATTGTGAATATTTATAGCGCACTCTGTATCACATAAAGATGTGCGCGGAAGCGGAGTTTTTTATGTACGCGGTTTTCCAAAGTGGTGGTAAACAACACCGAGTAAGCGAAGGTCAGACCGTTCGCCTGGAAAAGCTGGACATCGCAACTGGCGAAGCTGTTGAGTTCGCTGAAGTTCTGATGATCGCAAACGGTGAAGAAGTTAAAATCGGCGTTCCTTTCGTCGATGGCGGCGTAATCAAAGCTGAAGTTGTTGCTCACGGTCGTGGCGAGAAAGTTAAAATCGTTAAGTTTCGTCGTCGTAAACACTATCGTAAGCAGCAGGGCCATCGTCAGTGGTTCACTGATGTAAAAATTACTGGCATCAGCGCCTAAGACCTGAGGAGAGATTTAAATGGCACATAAAAAGGCTGGCGGCTCGACTCGAAACGGTCGCGATTCAGAAGCTAAACGTCTTGGCGTAAAACGCTTTGGCGGCGAAGCAGTTCTGGCAGGTAGCATCATCGTTCGTCAACGTGGTACTAAATTCCACGCTGGTAACAACGTTGGTTGTGGCCGTGACCACACTCTGTTTGCAAAAGCTGACGGTAAAGTGAAATTCGAAGTGAAAGGCCCGAAAAACCGTAAGTACATCAGCATCGTTGCTGAATAAGTTTTTCGCGTCCCGGTAACGGATGAAAGCCCTGCACACGTTGCGGGGCTTTTTACATTCGAGCGTCAGAAAGACGATGCTCTGGCAGGGAAGAGGGTATGAAGCAACAGGCTGGCATTGGTATTGTTTTAGCGCTCGTCACGGCCATGTGCTGGGGAGCGTTACCCATTGCCATGAAGCAGGTACTGGAAGTGATGGAGCCGCCCACGGTGGTGTTTTATCGCTTTCTGATGGCGGCGATTGGGCTGGGCATTATTCTGGCCTGTAGAGGGAAGCTGCCATCACTGCGCTTATTCCGGACACCGCGCTGGCTGTTGATGCTGATCATCGCAACCTGTGGACTGGCCGGTAATTTCATTCTGTTCAGTTCCTCTCTGCAATATTTAAGCCCGACCGCTTCACAAGTTATTGGCCAGCTTTCGCCGGTCGGTATGATGGTTGCCAGCGTGCTCGTTCTGAAAGAGAAGATGCGTGGTACGCAGATCTTCGGTGCCATAACGCTGTTAAGCGGCCTGGTGATGTTTTTTAATACCAGTCTGGTGGAAATTTTTACCCGACTAACGGATTACACCTGGGGTGTTATTTTCGGCATTGGAGCCGCCTCGGTATGGGTAAGCTATGGTGTGGCGCAAAAAGTATTATTACGACGCCTGGCCTCCCCGCAAATTCTGCTTTTGTTGTACACTTTATGTACAATGGTGTTGTTGCCGCTGGCTAAACCTGCGGTCATAATGCAGTTGAGCAACTGGCAATTACTGTGTCTACTCTTTTGTGGACTTAACACGCTGGTCGGTTACGGTGCACTGGCGGAAGCCATGGCGCGCTGGCAGGCGGCTCAGGTGAGCGCGTTGATTACCCTGACGCCGTTATTTACCCTGTTATTTTCAGATTTATTATCACTGGCCTGGCCCGATTTCTTCGCCAGACCGATGTTAAACCTTTTAGGTTATCTCGGTGCGTTTGTCGTGGTTGCGGGCGCGATGTATTCCGCCATTGGTCATCGTCTATGGGGGCGGTGGCGTAAGCATGATTGTCCCGCTCAGGCGAATGATTTACGGAGAGTAAAATGAAGTTTGTTGATGAAGCATCCATCCTGGTAGTTGCAGGTGATGGCGGCAATGGTTGCGTGAGCTTCCGCCGCGAAAAATATATTCCCAGAGGTGGCCCGGACGGCGGTGATGGCGGTGACGGCGGTGACGTCTGGCTTGAAGCGGACGAAAACCTTAATACGCTGATTGATTATCGTTTTGAAAAATCTTTCCGTGCTGAGCGTGGTCAGAATGGTCAGAGCCGCGACTGCACAGGCAAACGCGGCAAAGACGTTTCAATTAAGGTGCCGGTAGGCACGCGTATTATCGACCAGGGTACAGGTGAAACCATGGGTGATATGACCCAGCACGGTCAGCGCCTGATGGTCGCTAAAGGTGGCTGGCACGGTCTGGGTAATACCCGTTTCAAATCTTCTGTTAACCGTACTCCACGTCAGAAAACGATGGGGACGCCGGGCGATAAGCGTGATTTACAGCTGGAGCTGATGCTACTGGCCGATGTGGGCATGCTGGGTATGCCTAACGCCGGTAAATCCACCTTTATTCGTGCGGTATCCGCAGCGAAGCCGAAAGTGGCGGATTATCCGTTTACGACATTGGTTCCAAGCCTCGGCGTAGTGCGCATGGATACTGAAAAAAGCTTTGTGGTTGCTGATATCCCGGGGCTTATCGAAGGCGCGGCTGAAGGCGCCGGGCTGGGTATTCGCTTCCTGAAGCATCTTGAACGCTGCCGGGTATTATTGCATCTCATCGATATCGATCCTATTGACGGCTCCGATCCGGTGGAAAATGCCCGTATCATTACTGGCGAGCTGGAAAAATACAGCGAAAGCCTGGCATCAAAACCGCGCTGGCTGGTATTCAACAAGATTGACCTGCTCGATAAAGCAGAAGCTGAAGAGAAGGCAAAAGCTATTGCTGAAGCATTAGGCTGGGAAGATAAATATTACCTTATCTCCGCTGCCAGTCAGACCGGCGTTAAAGATCTCTGCTGGGATGTCATGACATTCATCATTGAGAATCCAATTTCTCAGGCGCAGGAAGAGAAACAGCCTGAGAAAGTTGAGTTCATGTGGGATGATTACCACCGCCAGCAGCTTGAAGAAGCTGAGGTCGAGGAAGACGACGAAGAGTGGGACGACGACTGGGACGAAGACGACGAAGAAGGCGTTGAGTTCATCTATAAACGTTAACGTCTGGCTTACTTATTCCCGGGACGCTATTGTGCCGGGAATTGTCATTTGATGAGCCGTTTGGATGTTCAGCAGCCAGTTTGAGTTACGTCCGACCATAAAGCATTTATAAGCCCTATTAAAGTTGTTATTTATATTACTAGTACTTGTGCATTAGCGCTAAAATTGCTCTTAATATAATCCTAAAATTACGTTACCGCATAGGTTGGCCTGATTGTTAGCGGTAATATTGCTTTTCTGTCCTGACGCATAATGTGCGCCATGTATCTTCTTTCAGGAAGAAAAGATAATGTCTTTTTATTTACTTGCCATCTCTGGCATTAGCCTGTTCCTGTCTGCGATTATATTCAGATTTAAAGCAAAGAAAAATAGTAGCTTGCTCTGTATTTTTTTTATACTCACGGTCACGGCCGTAGTGTTGAATGCATTCTGGATAATCTGCCAACAGTTTACCGGAGACGGGGTTAATCAGTCGGTGCTTTATACGTTGAGCAATACGCTTGTCGGGGCTGATTTTAGCGACTTTATCATGCCCGTATTAGTGGCTATTGTAAGCTGTATTATTATCTCCATTCTCATTTATCTGTTACTTTGTTACAAACTACCCGAAACCAGCAGACATCATCTTTACTCATTGCTGGCCTGCGCACTGATTGCCATTTCGTTAGTTTCCTCCCCAACGATTACACAGGTAAGTGGTAGCACATTGTTAACTAAATCGGTGGATGGCTCTGATTTTGCTAAATACTATATTAAGCAAGAGTCGATTATAAAAAATCCGCAGTATAATATTATCTATATTTATGCTGAGAGTTTAGAAAGAACCTATTTTGATAAGACGATTTTCCCCGACCTGTTACCCGACTTAGATCCCCTTCGCAAAAAAAGCCTGGACTTTGCGGGTACCCAACAGATGCCTGCAACAGACTTTACGATTGCTGGTATTGTCGCTTCACAATGTGGTATACCCCTGTTCAAACCCTCTACTTTTAATGATTCAAACGTCGTCAGCAGTTTTTATCCGACAGCTATTTGTCTGGGCGATATCCTGAAGAAATCCGGTTATCAAAACTGGTTTTATCAGGGAGCCAATCTACGTTTCGCTGATAAAGACAACTTTTTCAAAACCCATGGTATTGATAATGTCTGGGGGCTGGAAGAATCAGGTTTGCAGGATGATTTTTCTGTACAGAATAACTGGGGGCTATACGATAATATCGTATTAGATAAAGCATGGGATAAATTCGAACAGCTCTCTGCTGCAGGTAAACCCTTTGCTTTGTTTGCTTTAACCGTAGATACCCACCCGCCAAAAGGGTACATATCGCCAGGTTGTCAAAAGAATAACTATGTTATGAGAGGGCAAAAAGTCGATGCACTCAGCGCCGTATTATGCAGCCAGGAAGACATTGCACGCTTTGTCAGAAAAATACAGTCGTCACCGTGGGGAAAAAACACACTCGTCGTCCTGAGCTCCGATCATCTGGCGATGCCCAGCACAGCTGTAGCGGTAGATTATTTAAATAAACAGCAGCGTAAAGATCTCTTTTTTGTCCTGGGCGATGATATTAAGCCTCGCATTGATCCTCGAGTGCGAAGCACTCTGGATAACGGCGCAACCGTGCTTGAACTGCTCGGAGGAGGACGAGAGATTGGCCTCGGGCGCAGTTCAGTAAGCACAAAATCACTGGCTGAAACCATCCCTGATTTCAAAAATAAGCTTTTTGCCTGGGGTGACAGTATCCGTAAATTATGGGGGAATCCGGAGCATATTGATAAATTTACAATTGATACGCGAAATAAAAAATTCAGCGCTGATAGCTTTTCGTGGGATCTTCCTTTAGCCATTGAAATTCTGCCCGATCAAGTCATACCTGTGGTTGATCAGCAGCGAGACAACACATCATTGCGCAAAACGCTGGCTTTTCTGCCGGAGGGGACGCAGTTTCTTTGGGTAGATAAATGTTCTAAGGCGGGCAATGTATGGAAATCGAACCTCGCGCTCTCCATGAACTGGTGTGTAAGTCAGGGGAGAATGGGGGGTGATATTACCGTTGAAGAGATTAATGGTGAAAAATACCAGGGTGTTGTCACCCAAAATGATAGTGCCACTAATACTGCACGCTACCGCAGAGATCAAATGCTTTTGCAGACCCTACCAGAGGATATTCGTTACTCCTCAGACTCTTTTAAATTTGCGTTAGAAGGGCAACCTAATTTCATTGAAAATATGATGGGTGTGAGTCGCAGGGAAGAGTGGGGCCGCTGGTCTGATGCGCTTGCCGCACCTTCAGTATTACTGCTGTATAAATATCCGTTTCCACAAGAGTTCGATCTTGAAATAGAAGCCAAAGCGTTTGGTAAAAACATTAACAAGCCTGTCGCGGTAAGCATTGGCGATCGAACGCAATACGCTTACTTTGGACAGCAGCCTGGTAAGGTAACGCTGCATTTCACCGCCGACATGTATACACGCCTGATAAATATCTCGCCACCAGAGCCAGAGCTCACCCGTGAGGGCAGTATATTAGGGTCTTCCACAGTATCCCCGGTACGTAAACTGGGAGTGGGGCTGATTACTATCAAAATTGTACCCAGGACGACATTAACGCCTGAATAGCGATCGGGGTGGGCATCCGTTCATTACATGCCGGATGCCCACGATCACGTCAGGATAATAATTAATGCGTCGTTTGCACCATCAATTATTCTGGTAAATATCTTTATAAAGCCGGCTTTCAAACCGGACAAGAGGAATACGGCGGTTGCGCTGGTCGGCAGGCGGTACAGCATAGCCGGACAGATACTGTACAAATGCCATACGCTGTCCACTGGCGGTGGTGATAAAACCAGCCAGGTTATACACCCCTTGCAGCGATCCCGTTTTCGCAGAAACTTTCCCGTCAACACCGGCCTGATGCAGGCCAGCACGATACTGGAGTGAACCATCATAGCCCGCCAGCGGAAGCATGGAGATATAATTGAGTTCACTGTCATGCTGGGCGATGTATTGCAGCACCTGAATCATGGTTGCGGGAGCTATCAGGTTATGGCGTGAAAGGCCTGACCCGTCAGCAATAATTGTGTTGCCAATATCGACGCCTACCTGCTGGCGAAGGATCTGACGTACGGCATCAGAGCCGGCGCGCCACGTACCCGGTACGTTAAAGCGTGAATGCCCAATCATGCGAAAGACCGTATCCGCAATCATGTTGTCCGACTTTTTCAGCATAATCTTAAGTAGATCGTGCAGGGGAGCCGACTGTTTGCTGGCAATGACCGTACCTGGTTCGTTTGCCAGAGTCTGGCGTAGCAGGGTACCGCTATAGCTAATCCCGGCCTGTTTTAGCTCATCCTTAAGAATGGCACCTGCATAGCTTGCGCCGTCCTGGATGGCGAAAGCCAGCGGTAACGGTTCTGCACGCTGTGGCAGACATCCGGTCAACGTAAAGCGATTCAGTTCACCAGGGACAACATCCAGTTCACAGTACTGAGCATCTGCAGAGCCGCGGGCTAATGTCCGTACCTGACTAAACATGGTCACCGGGTAAAATGAAGCAACCCGAATAAAGGCTAAATCACCTGCCTTTTGCGCGCTGTACAGCGATACAGAAAAACAGTTGCGATCGACAATCGCCGCAGCAGGAGGCGCACTAAAGCACTGGGTCATATCATTCCACGGCCAGCCAGGCGCTTTATCGTGACTGGCAAAAATTGAGGTATCAATAAGCACATTGCCCTCAATTTTCTGTACGCCAGCATTTTTAAGCGCGGCAACCATATTGCGCAGATCCTGACGTTTTAAGGTGGGATCAGCACCGAAACGGGCAATCAAGTCACCTTTCAAAATGCCATTATCTACGCTACCCTTGCTCTCCAGCGTGGTGGTAAAGCGGAAGTCCGGGCCAAGTTGCAGCAGGGCTGCCAGAGCGGTAATAACCTTCTGGGTGCTGGCAGGGAGCGCCATTTGTTGACCGTGATAGTCAATCTCCGGTGCCGGAGCGCCTACTTTTTGTACCATAAGAGCCAGGTTGGCACCTGCCGGGAGCTGGTTAACATACTCCTCGACGTTCGCCGCCTGAGCGCAAAACGCTAAACTGGTAGTCAATCCGATGATAAATCTGGAAAATCGCATAATCTCGCGCTAACAACCTGGAAACAAGCCGTCATACTACGGTGCAATACCCTGCAAAGTAAACGATGACCCATGGTGAACTTCAAGGTAAAATGACTATCAAATTGAAAAATTGCTGCTGACCTGGGGCTTTGCCCCCGGGTCAGTTTTCTTTTGCTTCTGTCCTGTCGAAAGGTGGCCGGACAAGAGGGGACGGCGGTTTGCGGTCTCCTGAAGGAACGTTAAAGAGGTATAATAATGCAAGCTATTCCGATGACCTTAGGCGGCGCAGAAAAACTGCGCGAAGAACTGGATTTTCTGAAGTCTGTACGACGTCCTGAAATTATTGCCTCGATTGCCGAAGCGCGTGAGCACGGTGATTTGAAAGAAAACGCAGAATACCACGCTGCGCGTGAGCAGCAGGGCTTTTGCGAAGGCCGTATTAAAGATATCGAAGCTAAACTGTCTAATGCACAGATTATCGATATCACTAAACTGCCTAATAACGGTCGCGTCATTTTTGGTTCCACCGTGACCGTCCTGAATCTGGACAGTGACGAAGAACTGACTTATCGCATCGTGGGCGATGATGAAGCTGACTTTAAACAAAATCTGATTTCTGTAAATTCACCGATTGCACGTGGTCTGGTGGGAAAAGAAAAAGATGATGTTGTGGTCATCCGTACGCCGGGTGGGGAAGTCGAATTTGAAATTCTCAAGGTAGAATATCTTTAATAATGGCATCCGCATAAGCATGTTGATGGATTGTAAAGATAAGAAAAAGGCCGCATAGCGGCCTTTTATCAACGTGAAGAGCATGGCATTTTGCTCCCCTGCACGTTAAAACTCGCGTTTTAAACACAAATCGTGTCTAAATCAGGATATTATTAACGTGGCAGCGAGATTTTACGCTCTTTGCCTGGGCGATAGAGTACCAGCGTTTTACCGATGACCTGTACGTTACAGGCACGGGTTTCGCGCACGATAGCGTCCACGATCAGGGTTTTAGTCTCGCGATCTTCCGAGGCAATTTTTACCTTAATCAGTTCGTGGTGCTCTAACGCTTGTTCAATCTCGGCCAGTACCCCTTCGGTCAAACCATTGTTACCAAGCTGAACAACAGGCTTGAGTGGATGTGCCAGACCTTTAAGGTGCTGTTTTTGTTTAGTACTAAGATTCATCGTATATTTTTACTTACGTTGGGATTGAAAACGGGTCATTCTACCGCCATCTCCCATATATCGCCAAACTGCTGCGTGTAAAATTACGCGTTTGGCTACGATGAGCTATCCCAATGGGAATGTTAAATGACAGGTAAAAAGCGTTCTGCCAGCTCAAGTCGCTGGCTTCATGAACACTTTAGCGATAAATATGTTCAACAGGCACAGAAAAAAGGATTACGTTCCCGTGCCTGGTTTAAACTTGATGAAATACAGCAAGGTGACAAACTTTTTAAGCCAGGAATGACCGTTGTCGATCTTGGTGCTGCTCCAGGAGGTTGGTCACAGTATGTGGTCACCCAGATCGGTGGCAAGGGCCGCGTCATTGCATGTGATCTTTTACCTATGGATCCTATCGTTGGTGTGGACTTTCTTCAGGGCGATTTTCGTGATGAACTCGTACTGAAAGCATTACTGGAACGTGTTGGCGACAGTAAGGTGCAGGTGGTTATGTCCGATATGGCACCTAACATGAGCGGGACGCCTGCTGTAGATATTCCTCGTGCAATGTTTCTGGTAGAACTGGCGTTAGAGATGTGTCGTGACGTCTTAGCACCAGGCGGCAGTTTTGTAGTGAAGGTGTTTCAGGGTGAAGGTTTCGATGAGTATCTTCGGGAAATTCGCTCTCTGTTTACGAAAGTAAAAGTTCGTAAGCCGGATTCTTCGCGAGCACGTTCGCGCGAAGTATACATTGTAGCGACCGGGCGAAAGTAATAGCCGGTTGATTTCAGGCGAAAGTTTGAAAGATGCTGGATATAGAGTATCCTGACGCTGTTTTTAACACAGTTGTAATAAGAGGTTAATCCCTTGAGTGACATGGCGAAAAACCTAATTCTCTGGCTGGTCATTGCTGTTGTGCTGATGTCAGTATTCCAGAGCTTTGGGCCCAGCGAGTCTAACGGACATAAGGTGGACTACTCTACCTTCCTGCAAGAGGTCAACCAGGACCAGGTTCGCGAAGCTCGTATTAACGGACGTGAAATCAACGTTACCAAGAAAGATAGTAACCGTTATACGACCTACATTCCGGTTAACGATCCTAAATTACTTGATAACCTGCTGACCAAAAACGTAAAAGTGGTTGGTGAACCACCTGAAGAGCAGAGCCTGCTGGGCACTATCTTTATCTCCTGGTTCCCGATGCTTCTGCTGATTGGGGTCTGGATCTTCTTTATGCGTCAAATGCAGGGCGGGGGTGGCAAAGGTGCCATGTCGTTCGGTAAAAGTAAGGCGCGCATGTTGACGGAAGATCAGATCAAAACCACCTTTGCTGACGTTGCAGGTTGTGACGAGGCGAAGGAAGAGGTTGGGGAGCTGGTTGAATATCTGCGTGAACCGAGCCGTTTCCAGAAGCTGGGCGGTAAAATTCCGAAAGGCGTCCTGATGGTAGGTCCTCCAGGAACCGGTAAAACGCTGCTGGCTAAAGCGATTGCGGGCGAGGCGAAAGTTCCGTTCTTCACGATATCGGGTTCAGACTTCGTTGAAATGTTCGTCGGTGTTGGTGCCTCTCGTGTGCGCGACATGTTCGAACAGGCCAAAAAAGCGGCTCCATGTATCATTTTTATCGATGAAATTGATGCCGTAGGCCGCCAGCGTGGCGCGGGTCTTGGCGGTGGTCATGATGAACGTGAGCAAACGCTAAACCAGATGCTGGTTGAGATGGACGGCTTTGAGGGTAACGAAGGTATTATCGTTATCGCAGCAACGAACCGACCAGACGTTCTTGACCCTGCATTACTGCGTCCGGGCCGTTTTGACCGTCAGGTTGTTGTGGGCCTGCCGGATGTTCGCGGTCGTGAGCAGATCCTGAAAGTGCATATGCGTCGTGTACCGTTATCGCCGGACATTGATGCAGCGATCATCGCTCGTGGTACGCCAGGCTTCTCCGGTGCCGATCTGGCAAACCTGGTAAACGAAGCAGCGCTGTTTGCCGCTCGCGGTAACAAGCGCGTCGTGTCCATGGTTGAATTTGAGAAAGCGAAAGACAAAATCATGATGGGTGCGGAACGTCGCTCCATGGTGATGACGGAAGCGCAGAAAGAATCTACCGCATATCATGAAGCAGGCCATGCGATTATCGGTCGCCTGGTTCCGGAACACGATCCGGTTCATAAAGTAACGATTATCCCACGTGGCCGTGCGCTGGGTGTGACCTTCTTCCTGCCGGAAGGCGATGCTATTAGCGCCAGTCGCCAGAAACTGGAAAGTCAGATTTCCACTCTTTACGGTGGCCGTCTGGCGGAAGAGATCATCTATGGCGTAGAACATGTTTCTACCGGTGCGTCGAACGACATTAAAGTCGCGACTAACCTGGCTCGTAACATGGTTACTCAGTGGGGTTTCTCCGAGAAGCTGGGTCCACTGTTATATGCGGAAGAAGAAGGCGAAGTGTTCCTCGGTCGTAGCGTCGCCAAAGCGAAGCACATGTCTGATGAAACTGCGCGTATCATCGATCAGGAAGTAAAATTGCTGATTGAACGTAACTACGATCGCGCTCGTCATCTGTTAAATGACAACATGGATATCCTGCATTCAATGAAAGATGCGCTCATGAAATATGAAACCATCGATGCTCCACAAATTGACGACCTGATGGCACGACGTGATGTTCGTCCGCCAGCAGGCTGGGAAGATGCAGGTAATTCTGGTAACTCGGATAGCAACGGTACACCGCGCGCGCCGCGTCCGGTAGATGAACCCCGTACGCCGAATCCGGGTAACACCATGTAAGCGCAGTTTGACGACAAATACGTCTTCTACTGTAGTACTCTAAAGCCCCGGAGCATTGCTCCGGGGCTTTTCTTTTTGTCAGAACAATAACAGAGGTTTTCATGAAACTCGTTGCGCATGGCTCGACACTCGATCTGGCCTATCCTCATGTCATGGGCATTCTTAACGTGACGCCCGATTCCTTTTCTGATGGTGGCTCACACAACTCGCTGGTAGACGCTGTTAAACACGCCAATCTGATGATCAATGCGGGCGCCACAATTATTGATGTTGGTGGTGAGTCAACGCGACCCGGCGCAGCGGATATTAGCGTTGATGAAGAATTATCTCGGGTTATTCCGGTTATCGATGCTATCGCGCAACGTTTTGAGGTCTGGATCTCTGTAGATACCTCGAAACCCGAAGTTATTCGTGAAGCGGCAAAAAAGGGGGCGCATATCATTAATGATATTCGTTCCCTGAACGAGCCGGGCGCGCTAGCCGCTGCGGCAGAAACGGGTCTGCCCGTTTGTTTAATGCATATGCAGGGACAACCTAAAACCATGCAGGATGCTCCACATTACAACGATGTCTTTGCTGATATAGAACGTTACTTTGTAGATCATATTGCCCGCTGCGAAGCCGCCGGAATTGCAAAAGACAAATTGTTACTCGACCCGGGCTTCGGTTTCGGTAAAAATCTCTCACATAATTATACCCTGCTGGCGCGTTTATCTGAGCTGCATCACTTTGGCCTGCCAATCCTCGTCGGCATGTCGCGAAAATCGATGATAGGCCAGCTACTTAATTCGGGTCCCTCGGAGCGGCTAAGTGGGAGTCTGGCATGCGCAGTGATAGCCGCTATGCAAGGGGCACAAATTATTCGTGTACATGATGTAAAAGAGACCGTTGACGCGATGCGTGTGGTGGAAGCGACATTATCAGCTAAGGAAAACAGACGTTATGAGTAACCGTAAATATTTTGGCACTGATGGAATACGTGGTCGTGTGGGCGACGCGCCAATTACCCCTGATTTTGTACTTAAGCTGGGCTGGGCGGCAGGCAAGGTTCTGGCTCGTCATGGTTCACGCAAAATCATCATCGGTAAAGATACGCGTATCTCGGGTTATATGCTCGAATCAGCGCTGGAAGCTGGCCTTGCAGCTGCAGGACTATCAGCGTCTTTTACCGGACCGATGCCAACCCCAGCGGTAGCCTATCTGACCCGCACCTTCCGCGCTGAAGCAGGAATCGTTATTTCTGCATCGCACAATCCTTACTACGATAACGGTATCAAATTTTTCTCCATTGACGGCACCAAGTTACCGGATGACGTGGAAGAGGCGATTGAAGCTGAAATGGAGAAAGACATCACCTGCGTAGACTCGGCGGAATTAGGCAAGGCCAGCCGTATTGTCGACGCCGCAGGGCGCTATATTGAGTTTTGCAAAGGTACTTTCCCGAATGAACTGAGTCTTAATGATCTAAAAATCGTGGTTGATTGTGCTAACGGTGCGACTTATCACATCGCCCCCAATGTTTTCCGTGAGCTGGGTGCAAAAGTCATCACCATGGGCTGCGAGCCTGACGGCGTTAACATCAATGAGAAAGTAGGGGCTACCGACGTACGGGAGCTGCAGGCGCGCGTACTAAGCGAGAAAGCGCATCTGGGCATTGCATTTGACGGGGACGGTGACCGGGTCATTATGGTTGACCATGAAGGTAACCGCGTCGACGGCGACCAGATCATGTATATCATTGCTCGTGAGGCCTTACGTCAGGGACAACTGCGCGGTGGTGCCGTCGGCACACTGATGAGCAATATGGGGCTGGAACTTGCGCTAAAACAGCTGGGTATTCCTTTTACGCGTGCGAAAGTGGGTGACCGCTACGTACTGGAAAAAATGCAGGAAAAGGGCTGGCGTATTGGCGCTGAAAATTCAGGTCACGTCATCCTGCTGGACAAAACAACCACGGGTGACGGCATTGTCGCAGGATTGCAGGTTGTTGCAGCCATGGTGCGAAATCATATGAGCCTGCACGATTTGTGTAGTGGAATGAAAATGTTCCCGCAAATCCTGGTCAATGTACGCTTTACCGCTGGTGCCAGCGATCCGCTTGAGCATGAGACAGTCAAAGCTGCGTTGGCGGAGGTTGAAGCGGCATTGGGTAATCGTGGACGCGTACTCCTGCGTAAATCAGGTACAGAACCTCTTATTCGGGTAATGGTAGAAGGGGAAAATGAGGCTCAAGTCACTGAATTTGCACATCGAATTGCTGATGCGGTAAAAGCGGTATAAAAGTTAAGTTAATATTTATTAACGGGTGAAAGATAATTTTGAATAAAGCAGCCTCATGAATAACATGGGCTGCTTTATTTTTTACCTTTATATAATTGGTTATAATGATAAATTAATAAATTTATCTTCATGGAAGATCCTGTTTTTACTATATATATTTACAACTAAATTACAATTAAACGGTTTTTTGATTAAATTATTCATAAACAATGAATATATAGATGCCATCATCTTTTCAGTTCTTAATCTAAGTTACGGGCATGCCAGGCGGGAAGATGAATTTTTTGATTTCTGGCATGACAGTAGATGAGAAGGTCCGGAAGGTTCAACACTATGATATTAAAAGTTATTTTAATTTTGCTTTTTAGTAGGGTGCCTAAAGAAATCTCCATCCTTAATACATGAAATATTACAATAAATAGAATATCTGATAATTCACGATGTGAATTGTTTATAACTCATTAGTGAAGCTTAATTCTTTCTTAAGAAAATATTATGATGCTTGTTTCTGCAATGTTAATATAAATAACATCGGGATTTTAAATATAAATTTATTCTTATAAATTACGGGTGGTACTTTCCGTGATTCATATTGCCGCATAGACTTAACGTGTCCCCCAGGCCTTACCTGGGGTTATGTTAATTTAAGGGAAATAAAATGAACACGTTAGTTTGCAATCTCAAAGGAAGTATGGCCCGCAAAGCAGTTAAGCTGCAAGAAATGAGAAAACAGCGCGGTGTGACGCTGCTAGAAATTATCATCGTATTGGGTATTATCGGTGTTATTGCCGCCGGTGTGGTTATTCTGGCACAGCGTGCTTTTACGACACAGGATTTATCCGATATTCAGAATAATGCTAACAGCATCCGTACTTCTATGGTTGAAGCATTTAAAGATGAGGGTAGTTACCCTAAAGCAGACACTATTGTAGGGTTAACGAAATCAACTATTTCAACGGCAGCCTCTGAAACACCTATTGTCACCCTGGTGAAACTGGGCAAAATCTCCCCGGATGAATCATTCAACGGCGTTTCTAATGATGCATTCCAGATGGGTAATGCAAAAATAGACACGTCATCGTCACAGAACAAAGCATTTGTACTGGCAGTAAACGGACTGGAAACCGAAGAATGCCGTAATTTAATTTCTCTTATGGGTAATCAATGGGATTATGTTGAAGCATTGAAAGCTGATGCTGGTGCAGGCAAAGATATCACCTCGCTTGATGGCAGAGATCTTAGTGTTGCCAAAAGTGGCGCTGTCCTGAAATCACTGACCTCCGGTGAAATTAAAGCAGCAGACATCACTGCGTCAGGTATTTGTGATGGTGCTGGCGCAATCAACGGTGTCATCTTCGGTAGTAAATAATTAGTTATTACAATTTCGTGTAATACTATTAGCCCCCCTATATAAGAGGGGCTTTAATAGTTTTAGAAAAGGCATATGAAATGCGTCGCAGAAAGGATTCGGGGTTTAGCTTACTGGAGATTATTATTGTTCTCGCTATTATTGGCGGGATCTTAGTCAGCTATACTTACTATGCACGCCAAAAAGCCGAAAACGCAGCCCAGCAGAGGGTGGCAAATGCCCTTGTTGCAGAAATAAAAGGCGTTATTAATTTTGCAAGAGAAAGTGAAATAGCGCTAATCAGAGGTTCTCAGAGTGAGGATGAGATAACAAATCCACTCTATGATGAGAGTCTATCCCCCGATCCCGGCTACGATCGTCGTATTACGAATGCCATCGATGCAACAGATACGGGTAGTGCGAATAATTATTTTCTATGGGGTAAAAGCAATAATAGCAAAAAGCAGCAGCGCTATCTTTTTTTAAGTAGCAAATGCAATATTACCTTAAAATCAACCTACGCTTTTGATAAAGAATATCTGTCGTGTTTCATGTCCAGTCAGGCAACCAATTCGCTTGCCGTCATCGATCGTATTGGGCTGGCAAGCGGCACGACCACTGAACGTGCGAGAGACATAAATCGTATTGATGTCATTATAAAATTTATAAAAAATGGCAAGAATAGCAGTTATCAGTTTGCCGACTATACTCCGCATTTTACAAGTGCCCTTGAGGCTGCAAATATTAGTGCATCACATGCCATAGTACTCCATCGTAACTCCTCAACAGAAAACTGGAAGCTGGTCGTTAAGAAAAAGGATAATAAAACGCCCGTTGAACTGGGTACCATAGCCAGTAACATGGATGCAGTCACACAGTATTCCAGTGGAGAGTTTGGCGTACGTTTCACTTTTGATCTTAATGATAATACCAATGGTAGCAGTGATAGTAGCGGTGGCGGAGGCGGCGGTGCATCCTGCTGGAATTCGGGCGATGTCTCGCTGTGCTATAACAAAGATGAAGGGCAGGGTGAACATGGCGAAGATATGGTGCTTTCCCTGGATATGACGGACAAGAGTAACAGCAATGGCAATGCAATGACGGGTACGCTGAAAGCCAATGTTGTTATGGAAAATACGTCCCGTAGAATTTATCTATTCAAGCGTACCCCTGGCGGTAATCTTGATATGGATAGTAATGACGTTCCTTTACGCTATACCTATACCGATAAAAATGGCGATGATTTTGAGGGCGATTTTGTCATGGATGATGACACCGCTAAAATGGCCTTCGATCAAAATTATTATTATAGCAACTATCAGGTTTATTCAACCAGGACATATGACGCATTCGAATTAACAACGCCTGTAACCAGTGAATATCACGCCTTTCGTGACTCCGGCATGGATGTAACTGGTAGAAGTGATTATGTACCTGATTACGATGATGCTGCATTGACAGGAAATACGGACTACGGAGGCATACGTATTCCGGTACAAAGTTGTCCGCAGGTTAAACAATCAGTTTCATTGAGAGATGGACAAGGTAACTTTCTACTAAATGATACAGGCGCAACTAAAAAAGTAGAAATTATTCGTAAATTATATCCGCGCTTAAGCGTATCAGTATCCTCAGTTGCAGCTTATAATTTGAATGGCATACTTTCTAACGATCCATCAAACACGCGTAATAAGTTAGATAATTCTGCGGTAGTTAGTCATCTGGCAGGAGTGGCCACTCAAATTAACTTCGCCGAAAATAATCAGCAATATCGTTCCGGATCGGACGGTATGAATACAGGTGCCCATGTCGTATATGAAGACAGCAAGTATCTTTGGATAATCAGTGCGACCGTTGGATTATACGACGGTAATACAGGAAAGGGGGCAACACTTGTCAACCCACCAAGCGTTGGTTATACCGTCTCACGTTGGTGCAGTACGATCCCCCAGCCTGGTACTCCGGCAGACGTATTAGAGACTTATGAATATAAATAGGAATGATGTTTTTAAAGGAATGATTAATGATGATGAAAAGTTATTATTTCGCGGCTACATTTTTAATGGTCGCGTTAGGTGGGGTAAGTCTTAATATCCAGGCTACATCTCAACTATCTACAGGCACTGTCAACGCCATAAACCCATTTAGCGGAAGCATGGCTGTATCGATCACTCCTCATGCTAAAGAACTAATACTTCACGAAAATCAGTTGTTAAGCCAGGAGATCAAAGCCTGGGTCGCCGGAAATGGTTATAAACTTTTCTGGAACAGTAAGAAAGATTATCTTATTTATAACACTATCAGCATTACAGGAAAAACTGACGACGATATATTACAGTCTCTGGGGGAAATATTTGCTTCCGAAAATTATGGGCTGGTTGTTAAGAAATACGAAAAAAATCGTGTCATAGTCATCGATGAAATGTAATTGGGCTGAACTCATGAAATTGAAAACAGGTATATTGTTGTTGGCGCTTCTTATTCAAGGCTGCATAAGTGATTTCGACGAAAAATATGACACTGATAAAAATATTAAAGAGCATACGTCTGATGCGTCTACATTAGATTCAGAGAAGAGTAAGCCATATACAAAATATGATTCCGCATTTTTAGGCAAAAAAGTACAGTATAACGTGGAACAGCAGAAAATAATGGCTAAGCATGTCAAGATTTCATCTTACGAGCCAACATCGCTGTCCACTATCATGGATGCTGTATCTGCGCAAACGGGCATAAGTTTTCGCATCAACTCTTCAGCGGTAAGTAATAAAAAAGTGGTTGATGATGATTCATGGAATAGTCCCCATACGGTACAGTTTGATGGAAGCTTTGAGGGTTTCATCAATTATATCAGCTCGTTATATGATGTCAGTGCTACACTCGATAGCAATAATATCCTGAAAATTAATGTTTTTGATACATATGTTATCCGTCTGGATTTTTATGGAGAGAATAACAAAAGTGAAACCACGCTCGATCTTTCAGGTAATGAGGCAACGTCCAGCGGTGGTTTAACCGGAAAATCTGAAACGAAATTTGAATCCTCGTTTTGGGATGATGTTGAAGATATGGCACAGAACTATGTGACGTCCGGAAACTATACCCTATTTAAAGATTCTTCAATTTTGATGATTAACTCTCGTCCCTCAGAGCATGAAGCACTGAGCCGGGCGCTGGATAAATATAAAGCAGATAATAGCCGCCAGTTTATACTGACATACCGCATTTATATTCTTGATAAAACAAAGGAAAATCAGTTAACCGCGGGGCTTGATACTAAGTTTATAGATGCACATAATACTATTGATATAAATAGTAGCCTGTTCAACAACTTAGCTGGTGGAATTTCTGCCGGATGGAAGAATAGCCGTATTGATGTAAATACTGGCCTTGATGTACTTTATAAACTGACGGGAAGCGAGTCATTGCAAAGTGGCTCTTTCATTACGCGTAATAATATGCCAGTTCCCGTCAATATGACACAGTCTCAGTATTATGTTTCAAGCAGAACCCGTACCACCGATGATAATGGTGAGGTCAATGTAGATGTTGAAACATCAGAAATCGTCACCGGAACCAGTTTTATTATTACACCACGCATTCTTTCTGACGGGCGTATTGAGGTTGTTAGCGGATTTACGAAACGCTTCTTAAATTCAATTGATGAATATGATGATGTGCAATTGCCGAATGTTAGCACGACTGAATCTTTCAACTCTTCAATTATTAAACCAGGCGATTTGCTGGTAGTTGGAAAGTATGAAGTGAAGGATACAAAAGATGGCTTGCAATATGAAGTATTAGGTGTTGATAAAGGTAATAACGAAGGTGTTTCTACAGTGCTTATGGTAGTCGGTGTAGATTATTACCGTCAACCAATGACTTCCCGTGATGAATAGTCAGAGTTGCTATGAATAAAATTCTGTTAGAAAATAACATACTAACCGGGCTTTTTTGGGAGCCTTATGACTTAAGTTATTTGCAGCCTGCAGAGCAGGCTTCATTTCGCGGAATGATGAAAGCTAACCGACGTTTAGTCTATACAGACGTCAGTGGCGAACCTGCGCTGGGCTACAGTACCAAAGTTTCAACGTTGTATGAACCTTTTGCTTTATATATCAAAGAACTATTTGGTGATGGGATATATTTTTTTCATGAAAGCGATATGACCACTTATTTTCTTATTATTGACAATGGTCGAATTATAAGTGGAACAGATTGTTTTGTTAGCAAGATGCTTTTTGATGAGCTAATGAAGCACCCGGGCGAGTTTTCGCATCTTGAAGTCACACCTCTTGACGAGATGCAAATCAATGCAGTAGTGGAAAGTTGTGTTACACGCCAGCAGGCGTTAAAGCGTCGGCGTCATATTATAATTGGTGCAATCCTTTTTGGTGGTATTGCTCTTTTGCTGCTGCTGGCATTAGTGCTTAACTTTTTTGTGGCAGGATAAGCTATGTTAAATAACCTTTACTTTTGGAAAAATAAAAGTGGTGGTACCACAAGGCGATCCATCTTATCAAAAATAGTTATTGCTTTGTTGGTATTGTTAATAGCTGGTGTTGGCGGCTGGTATTATTTTGTTATGCTTCCGGCTCAAGTTGCACATGAAGAGTCTATCGCAAGACAACTACAGGCAGCTCAGAAGATGCAAAGCGATATTGTCAGCGTTGAGAATTTTTATACGAAATCGCTCGAAGGTGCCAGTATTGAACGGGCGATTGAATTTTTGTCAGAATTACGTTTTAGTGAATTTCAATTTTATATCCTGAACATTAAAGCATTAAATTTTAAATGTGATATTAAAGCATGCTATTTTGGTTATCGTTACGATAAAGGCGAATTGTTGACACTGCCTGAAAAAACGTTATGGGGCAAAAGTTATCTGGCTTCGGTTCCAGGTGGAAAAGGGAAAAACAAAGATAAAATTGATTTCGAATATAAGAAAATTGAATCAAAATTAAACAATAATGCGTTGCAGAGAATGTATAATAGTAAAAAGTCACTTCTCCTGGAATCTTGCGATCGGGTAATTTCATATATTTTAACTTACAACTCTTTTGTCAATAGTCTAACGGCGAAGAGCAAGAAAAATAACGATAAAGAAAATGGCACTATTGTAATAAAAAGTATGCCTAAAAGTTCTGTCATTAATCTGGAGTCCGGGTTGCCCGGTAAAGTCAAAGCATACGGGCTAATGGCAGGAACCTGGGAGTTGAATTATAAAGGTAGCGATCGTGTTAATGAGGCGATAATGAACATGCAAGTACTGCTGTTCAAACAGGCATTCCGTGATGCTTTTCTTATAAAACGGATTGAGTCAACAAATTCAGGGATGAAAGTTTCAGGAGGGCTGGTATGCAAGGATTAAAGCTAATTTTTTCAGCAGGTACAGTTTTATTGGCAATGGGTACGGCGGTGGCTACAACAGGCATACCTTACACCCCGGACGAAGCCACTAAGGCGGGTGCTGTTGATACAGCTTCTGCAAGAGTAAACAATTCTGCTGCTGATAATCAAACTCAGGCAGTTCAGGATCGACTTGCAGCGATTGTCGAAGATGACTATGAGTTTGAAAAAGCGCGCCGTGAATTAGCTAATGAAGTAGAACTGGAGAAAATGCGCAGTGAACTGCGTAAATTACGCGGCGAAGATCGTAAGGCTCCTCAGCCTGTTGCACCAGCGGCTTCTGAAGCAGAACCACAGCAACAGAGTGTTCAAACAATCATTATGCCGCGCGTGGTTCTTGAAGCCCAAATTGGTGGGGCCCAACGTACAGCGGTAACTGATGGAGATACACTGCGTTACGTGCGTGCAGGCGAGGTCTTCTCTATGGGAGGGCATAATTATAAACTTGCAAAAGACAAAAAATCAGTCCTGCTAGTAGAGAGCGCAACACAGTGAGCCTGGAGTTTGTGCGCATCCCGTCCGATGAATTGTTAAACAGCGGATGGACATATTATGAATTTGAAGGTATTGGTTTTGTAGCCATGTCCGAAGAGTCCGAGTATTTTCTGGTTACCCATATCGAAATCAGCGATCTCTTTACCTATCAAATCCAGATATTACGTCTTGTTTCTCAGCATAAGCGTAATATTATCGGTCTGGCGCTTGTTCAGGAAGATGACTATTATCGGGTCATTGAGTATGTTTCATTAAAATTGCTTAATGATGCCAATAAAGATATTGATATTACCGACACGCAAAAGCAGCTAGTTACTATTTTAGAACGTGCAGTGAATATGGGGGCCAGCGATTTACATATCACCCGTAATGATGTACTTGCGCAATTCGAAGCCCGTGTAAACGGTGTTTTAGTCCCATTTATGCAGATTAAATCGCAAATCTGCGATGAACTGGTGTTCGTATTATATAATGTAGAAGCCACAACGCGTGATACGACGTGGAACAGATCTATTCCTCAAAGCGCCAATATTCTTTATAGCCTGAGTGGTAAGCCTTATCGTTTCCGCTACGCACACTTTCCTATCTTTGGTGAAACACCAGATTGTTATCATGCGGTATTGCGTATTATTCCATCAGGCTTACAGAAATCAAACATCGGTTCACTCGATAAAATTGGCATTTCAGCGGAAGAAATTGAGGATCTTAAAAAGATCCTGAGTAATCCTTATGGCGCTTATGTTATCGCGGGAACAACCGGATCGGGAAAATCAACAACCCTAAAGAATTTAATGGAATGGCTGCAAATCAATCGCTATGACGATCGCGGCTGCTTTCTGACCGTGGAAGATCCGGTGGAATATCAAATTTATGGTGCCAAACAAAGTTCAGTGGTCAGCGTCGATGGCGGAGGCTTTCATGCTGCGATCAAGTCAGCGCTTCGTCGCGATCCCGACGTCCTTATGGTTGGCGAGATCCGCGATAATATATCCGCCAATGCGCTTGCGGGCGCCGTAGAGAGTGGGCACTACTGTTTCACCACGGTTCACGCAGGTAATATCGTATCACTCTTGCAACGTATGTCTGCTCTGGGCATCGGCAGCGATAAACTATCCACACCGGGGTTTATCGCAGGTTTGCAGTGTCAAAAGCTGGTCCCGGTCTTATGTGATAACTGCAAAGTGGAGCTGCAAAAAAAGATCCTTAGCGGTCGGGAGTTCACGCTGTATACCGCCAGCGAAAACGGATGCCCACAGTGCAAGAATAGCGGTATTAAGGGACGGCAGCTTGTCATGGAGTATTTTCTCCCGACTTATGAGGAGCTGGCCACCATAGCGAAACAAGAATGGCTGAATACATTCACCCTCTGGCGTGAAAAACGACTATCTGCTACGGGCCTGACCGAAGGATTTGAAATTCGTGAAAAAGTCATGGCGCACGTTTTGCGAGGTCGTGTTGATGCTAATTGGTTTGCTATGGAGTTTGGGACTGTCGCAGCCAGGGATTTGGAGGTATTAGTTGAGAAAATTCGGTAAAAAGCAGCGCCTTTATATCTATCAATTCTGCGCTGATATGATTAAAGCAGGCTTGCCGCTTTTTAATTCACTGCAAAAGCTACAGCAGGAAGGTCGTCCACTGCTGGGAAAAGGTTTTAGTAATAAACTTAGCGGCTTGCTGACGAAAATGAAGCAGGAAACCTCTATTGCATCGGTATTCTCGGGTGCGGTACCTGGTTCAGAATTAAGCGTTATTACTGCAGCAGAGAAAAGTGGAAGCCTGGCCGATGGCTTTTTAACATTGGTTTCGGTCATTCACTACAACGATGAGCTGCGCAAAAAAATCATCGGGGCGCTTATTTTTCCTCTTATCATGATTTCGTTGTCCCTGGTAGTCATTGCTGGATATTCTCAAAAAGTATTTCCTGCGTTTGCCTCTGTCATACCCATCGAACAATGGCCTGCGGTCACGCAAAATCTGTATTTCTTTGGCGTAGCGCTCTATGAAGGGCTGTGGTTAAAGATATTACTGGGGTTTATCTTTTTTGTTTTTTTGACACGGCTGTCAATGGCCAATCTGAAAGGTGAGTTAAGAAATAAAATTCTTGACAAAATTATTCCATTCTCAACCTATCGGCAGCTAACATCTTCAATATTTCTGAATAATTTATCGTTGATGTTGAGTAATAATATTCCATTAACGGATGCGCTGGCAATTATTCAACTTAATGCTAATCGCTGGTTAACATGGCATTTGTTCAATATGTTAGATAAAATTGCGCATGGCATTAATTATGGTAAAGCACTTGATACCGGATTAATGGGCACGGAAGAATTACTTAATATCAGTTTGTATGCTGATTTGCCTTCCTTTAACGAGGTGTTACTTTCCGTATCTGAGCGTTCACGTGAACGTATTCAGGAATATATTAAAAAGCTAGCTGGACTTTTGAAAAACCTGGCGACAGTAGTGCTGGGCGGAAGTGTTATTTGGGTTTTTCTTGCCCTTTTCTCACTAATGGATACGTTATCCAAAACACTGTAGGATGATTCAGAGCATGATAAAGATTGGGCTGCATAAATGGATTTTTTTGTTTACTAGCGCACTTTGCGGCGTGCTGGATGCACACGGTGCTGCGATATACGGATTTGCACAACCGAAATGTTCACTATGGTCGACCTTTTTTCCTGTCTCCTTTCAGGTTAGCTCTGACATGGCAGTTATACCTGGGCTGGTAGATGCGGAAACGGCAGGGTTTAATATTTTTTATATTACAGGTGGTGATTTCCATAACATGGATGACTATTATGACCTTTACACCATAAATGGTGGTCACGTCTGGAATAATACATCTCCATGGCTTATCAACGGCAGGAATGCTGTAATGTGCAAGGGTAGTAGCGATTGTGTTAAATCAGGTACGGGTAGCATTGGAAAAGGCATTTCAGCCTATAATAGTTTAAAAGCTGAGTTTCCTGACGAAAATATCAAAGTTGCATCTGACAGGCCTTATTCTAATGGTGATATTGACTGGTATTATATCCCAACGCGCAGGTTGAAATTATTGCGCGTTGAATTTTTCACACCCAACAAAGGGAGTATGCCAGGAACCAGTCAGTATGTTGAGCCGATTTTTTTTGAGTATCGCGAAACCGGTAATGGGGATGAGATGAAGCTATATGAAATGGGTGGCACCGCCCGCGGAGCGGATTTTTCACACGTTAAACTGCCTGAGACGATAAAATTAACAACATTGTCCGCAATGCAGATTTGGATGTCTACCGCTTCTGGTAAACCTTATGAAAACGTTATGCCTTATGGCAAGGTTGTTCCTTTTACTGATTCGCAGATAGCGATGGTACCTAAGGGCTGTCTCTAATTTTAATACAAGGTGTCAATTGCACATGGACGTTTTTTTATCACCGTGGTATCCCTGGCTGGCGCTATTTTTTGGACTGCTCATTGGCAGTTTCCTGAATGTTGTCATTTATCGGCTACCGGTTATGTTGTTGCGTGAAACCGTCGATGAAGATGCGCTTAACGCGCTGCCGGATGTTAATCTGTGGTGGCCACCATCACATTGTCCTGTATGTAATAATAATATTAAGCCGTGGGATAATATTCCGGTCATTAGCTGGATCTTATTACGCGGCAAATGCCGGTGCTGTCATTGCGCCATCCCGTTCCAGTATCCGCTAAGTGAAGCATTAATAGGGGGTGGCTATTTTTTAATGGTATTTTTCTATTATCCACACTTAAGCCTTATACAACTGTCGTTTCAGGCTCTCTTTGGCAGTCTGCTTTATACCCTGGCGATGATCGACTGGAAAACCTTCCTGCTACCTGACAGTTTGGTTTTTCTGCTGCTATGGTCAGGGCTTATTGCCTCGGTCAGAAATCTTATCCCGGTATCGCCACGCGACAGCGTGATGGGAGCCGTATTTGTCTGGGGATTTACCTGGCTTATGGCACAAGGCTACAGCTGGATCACAGGGCGCGAAGGTTTTGGACAAGGCGACGTCAAGCTTTTCGCCGCGTGCGCGGTATGGTTGGGCAATGAGCATATCGCTTCTTTAATGCTCGGCTCTGCAGCGCTGGGGGCAGTATTTTTTCTTCTGCGTTGGTACGAGCGTAGAAAAGCGATTCATACGGAAAATAAACCTGACAACTATTTACCCTTTGGCCCCGCTATTGCGATAACGGCATTCATTATCATGCATATGGAGGTGCTGATTTAATGTCTTTTCTGCTTCTGTCCGGCGCACTCTTAACCGTCAATCCCGTTTATCGGATTGAGCCAAATTGTTACTTTTCCACTACGCAAGCACTCATACATGCGCCAGAGGCGAACAGTTTTCGCAGGCGTTACGGGATTCTGGATCCGCTACATTTTGTAGGCTGCCGCCTCCAAAGCAAAGGTATCGAAATTACCACGCTCGACGACTACGAGACTGCTTTCAGGCTTGCGGTACCTCGTTTAGAGGGGGATGAACAGCACGCTATGTTCAGCTGTTCTGCGCTTTTTCTTAAGCAGCCTGAAGCATCGTCAGACGCGTCCGAGGGCAGAGTAACGGCTAAAGAAGGGCAGTCACTGACCGAGGAGGACTATGCGCTTCATACTAATGACGGCGATTCAGGAAGCAGCGTCTTTAGCGTCATGAATGTAACTATTCCGACGACAAGTGCCCTACCGCCCATATGGAAGCCTCTGTTAAGTCAGCAAACGCAATCTGAATCCTTTATATTTCCATTGACCACCGCTTTGTATGTTACTTCACCCTACGGCCTGCGCTATCACCCTGTCATTCATTCTTTTATGCGCCATGAGGGAACGGATTTTCGTGCTGCAATGAACAGTAACGTAATGTCTATTGCTGATGGCGTAGTAACGGAGACAGGTTATGGCCCGGTAACAGGTTTTTATGTGACAATTAGTCATAAAGACGGATGGAACAGCCGTTACCTGCATTTAAACCAGCTAAACGTGTCACGAAATCAGGTTGTGCAAAAGGGCAGTGTTATTGGTTTGTCGGGTAACACTGGACGGACTAATGGACCGCACCTTCATCTTGAGATCGGCCACAATAATCAACTGCTTGATCCTATGACTATTTTATTTGAGCCACGTCAGACAACGGTACAAGATACTGCTCTTATTCCGGCCCCGGCGGCAGCGGCTCCTCAGCTCATTGATATGACGCCCACTATTGCCGTTGTGGTGGGTGAGGGTAAAAGCCTGCAAATAGGGGTGCGTGTTGGCCGAAAAATGACCCTGTATGCACCCAATGAGCCTGTCGAAACGGAACAAGGCAGCTGGCGGATTGCTAAAAAATTTGGCAAATATAAGTTGGTAAGGATAGAGACATCGCCTGCTAATGATTCGCGTGAGTGAGGTCGGGTTATTGCCTTGTTTTCTGGCTATATTAAGTTCGTTTTGCTGTTTTTTTCCGCATTCAGTATAATGCATCAAAATTGCCCTTGCGAAGGTCATTCGCTTTGGTTAGTATTCACACCCGCTTCAGTGGGAAGGTGTAGCGCCTTCCGCGATATTGGTCGAAGCAATTGGTATGCGGCATCTCCGCAAGGAACAGGTTAATTATGTACGAAGCTCTTTTAGTAGTTTTCCTTATTGTGGCAATCGGCCTTGTAGGTCTGGTTATGCTACAGCAGGGTAAAGGCGCTGATATGGGAGCCTCCTTCGGAGCAGGTGCTTCTGGTACGCTGTTTGGTTCAGGTGGTTCTGGTAACTTCATGACCCGCATGACCGCAGTGCTGGCGACATTGTTCTTCATCATTAGTCTGGTGCTTGGCAATATCAACAGTAACAAGGCCAATAAAGGAAGTGAGTGGGAAAATCTGAATGCGCCGGCCAAAACCGAGCAAACTCAGCCAGCTGCTCCGGCTCAGCCGACCAGCGATATCCCGCAGTAAGGCGTTTCTGTACCGAGGTGGTGGAATTGGTAGACACGCTACCTTGAGGTGGTAGTGCCCTAACGGGCTTGTGGGTTCGAGTCCCATCCTCGGTACCAATATTCCAGAAAAAAGACATCGCAAGATGTCTTTTTTTTTCGTCTGTCGTTTATCCCGCCCTGTATTCTTTTTTAGCGGATAGATATTACTGGCAGGATACAAAAAAAGCCGCAGAAGCGGCTTTTTCAATTATTGTTGATACGTTACTTTGCTTTATTTTCCAGATTTTCAACCTGCGGTACGCCGCTGGTAGAGGATGCCGACAGCAGCCCTGACTGCGCATAACCGAACAGCTTCTCACGGGTATCCGTAATATCCAGATTGCGCATCGTCAACTGACCTATGCGATCGTCCGGCGAGAAGACGGAATCACCTTTTTCCATGGTAAGACGTTCTGCTTTATAGGTCAGATTGTCCGAAACGGTATTCAGGATGGAATAGTCATTACCGCGACGCAGTTCAAGCGTGACCTCGCCGGTGATCTGGCTGGCGACCCAGCGTTGCAACGCATCGCGCAGCATCAGCGCCTGAGAGTCAAACCAGCGACCCTGATACAGCAGACGACCCAGCTGGCGTCCGTGTGCATGATATTGCTCAATGGTATCTTCATTATGAATACCGGTTAGCAGACGCTCGTAAGCAATGTGCAGCAGCGCCATCCCCGGAGCTTCATAAATGCCACGACTTTTTGCTTCGATGATACGGTTTTCTATCTGATCGCTCATTCCCAGTCCGTGACGACCGCCAATGCGGTTAGCTTCCATCATCAGCTCAACATCATCGGTAAAGGTTTTGCCATTTAATGCGACCGGATGACCGTGTTCAAAGCGTACCGTGACTTCTTCTGCGGCAATCTTAACGTTCTCGTCCCAGAATTTGACGCCCATGATCGGGTTAACAATCTTCACGCTGGAGTTGAGGAACTCGAGATCTTTCGCTTCGTGCGTTGCGCCCAGCATGTTGGAATCAGTGGAATAGGCCTTTTCGACAGACATCTTATAGTCAAAACCGCAGGCGATCATAAATTCAGACATCTCCTGACGACCGCCCAGCTCATCAATGAAATCGGTATCCAGCCACGGTTTATAAATTTTCAGCTCGGCGTTAGTGAGCAGGCCATAACGATAGAAACGTTCAATATCGTTGCCTTTATACGTGCTGCCATCGCCCCAGATGTTTACGCCATCTTCTTTCATGGCTGCAACCAGCATTGTGCCGGTCACCGCACGTCCAAGCGGAGTGGTATTAAAATAGGTCAGCCCACCGGTGGTATTGTGAAACGCACCGCACTGAATGGCGGCGATACCTTCGGCAACCAGCTGTTTACGGCAGTCGATCAGGCGAGCATGTTCTGCACCGTACTCTTTTGCACGGCGAGGAATAGCATCATAATCCTCTTCGTCCGGTTGCCCCAGGTTCGCCGTATAAGCATAGGGGACCGCCCCTTTTTGTCGCATCCACAGCAGCGCTGCGCTGGTGTCCAGACCGCCAGAAAAAGCGATACCAATACGTTGACCTGCCGGAAGATGCTTGAGAATCGTCGTCATAAAATAAACCCTGCCTGGTAGACTATGGTGAAAATATCACTGGTTGTAGTGCATGATTATGCAAAATAAGTGAGTTTTCATTTAAACACCTTTTACGCTATACCGAAAGTGATTCATGATGATTTCATCAAAAATCCTGTATAAATGACCTCGCGCTATGCACAGAGTTCGCTTTTTTATGCCGATTAAAAAGCCCCCAATCCGGGCAGCGGTCCAACCTTGACATCGGCTGCAATTCTTCCCTATACTACACGCCGGTTTTACGTCCCGTCTTCGGTACCAAATCCCAGCATTATTTGCATTTTCTACTCAAAACGCGTAGAATTTGCCACGTTTCAGGCGCGGGGTGGAGCAGCCTGGTAGCTCGTCGGGCTCATAACCCGAAGGTCGTCGGTTCAAATCCGGCCCCCGCAACCACTTTCCCTTAGAGTTCTTTTTCAAATAGTCTTTGGAGACATTGGCCTTCGTAGCTGAATTTGAAAAAAATTCTTTTTGAAAGTTCTCCAGGCCGCAGTTGCGGCTATAGGGTTCAGTTATCTAAAGCCCCGATTTATCGGGGTTTTTTGTTATCTGACTACAGAATAACTGGGCTTTATGCCCTTTTTTTATGTCTTGGGGGTGGCCTTGTCCACATTAGAGCAAAAATTAACAGAGATGATTACAGCACCGGTTGAAGCATTGGGCTATGAACTGGTCGGCATCGAATTTATTCGCGGTCGTACATCGACACTGCGCATCTATATTGATAGTGAAGATGGCATTAATGTTGATGATTGTGCTGATGTGAGCCATCAGGTCAGCGCGGTAATGGATGTTGAAGATCCCATTACCGTGGCTTACAACCTGGAAGTCTCCTCACCTGGCCTCGATCGTCCTATGTTTACCGCTGAGCACTATACGCGTTTCCTTGGTGAAGAGGTGGCGCTGGTCCTGCGAATGGCGGTGCAGAACCGTCGTAAATGGCAGGGTGTTATTAAAGCAGTAGACGGTGAGATGATCACGGTTACAGTTGAAGGCAAAGATGAAGTGTTCGCGCTGAGTAACATCCAGAAGGCGAACCTGGTTCCCCACTTTTAACAGTCTGGATTGAGGTGAAAGGCCCCGATGAATAAAGAAATTTTGGCTGTTGTTGAAGCCGTTTCCAACGAGAAATCACTGCCACGCGAGAAAATTTTCGAAGCGCTGGAAAGTGCACTGGCAACGGCAACAAAGAAAAAATATGAACAAGAGATTGATGTTCGCGTAGAAATCGATCGTAAAAGCGGTGATTTCGACACCTTCCGTCGTTGGGTTATCGTTGAAGAAGTTACCCAGCCGACGAAAGAGATCACGCTGGAAGCGGCCCGTTTCGAAGATGAAAGTCTGAACGTGGGTGAATATGTTGAAGATCAGATTGAATCTGTAACCTTCGACCGTATCACGACGCAGACGGCGAAACAGGTTATCGTACAAAAAGTACGTGAAGCTGAACGCGCGATGGTTGTTGATCAGTTCCGTGAACATGAAGGCGAAATCATCACTGGCGTAGTGAAGAAAGTAAACCGCGATAATATCTCTTTGGATCTTGGCAACAATGCTGAAGCCGTGATCCAGCGTGAAGATATGCTGCCGCGTGAAAACTTCCGTCCTGGCGACCGTATTCGTGGCGTACTGTACTCGGTGCGTCCTGAAGCGCGTGGTGCGCAGCTGTTCGTAACGCGTTCTAAACCAGAAATGCTAATCGAACTCTTCCGTATTGAAGTGCCAGAAATTGGCGAAGAAGTAATCGAAATTAAAGCCGCAGCTCGCGATCCAGGTTCACGTGCCAAGATTGCTGTTAAGACCAATGATAAGCGTATCGACCCGGTCGGTGCGTGTGTCGGGATGCGTGGCGCACGCGTTCAGGCGGTTTCAACTGAGCTGGGCGGCGAGCGTATTGATATCGTATTGTGGGATGATAATCCGGCGCAGTTCGTTATTAATGCCATGGCTCCGGCCGACGTCGCGTCTATCGTTGTTGATGAAGACAAACATACGATGGATATCGCAGTTGAAGCGGGTAACCTGGCACAGGCGATTGGCCGTAACGGCCAGAACGTACGTCTGGCTTCACAGCTGAGCGGCTGGGAACTTAACGTAATGACCGTTGATGACCTGCAGGCTAAGCATCAGGCTGAAGCGCATGCGGCCATCGACACCTTCACCCAGTATCTTGATATTGATGAAGATTTCGCAACCTTGCTGGTTGAAGAAGGATTTGCGACTCTGGAAGAACTGGCCTACGTGCCAATGAAAGAACTGCTGGAAATCGACGGCCTCGACGAACAGACCGTTGAAACACTGCGCGAGCGCGCTAAAACCGCACTGGCCACACTGGCGCAGGCTCAGGCAGAAAGTCTGGGTGATAACAAACCGGCTGACGATCTGCTAAATCTGGAAGGATTGGATCGTGATATGGCGTTCAAACTTGCGGCCCGTGGTGTTTGTACGCTGGAAGATCTCGCTGAGCAGGGCATTGATGATCTGGCTGATATCGAAGGGTTGACCGACGAAAAAGCCGGTGAGCTGATTATGGCTGCCCGTAATATTTGCTGGTTCGGCGACGAAGCGTAATAAACTGTAGCAGGAAGGAACAGCATGACAGATGTAACCGTAAAAGCGCTGGCCGCAGAGAAGCAGATTTCCGTTGATCGCCTGGTACAGCAACTCGCTGATGCAGGTATCCGCAAATCCGCTGATGACTCTGTGACCGCGCAAGAAAAACAGACGTTACTGGCACATCAGAACCGTGAAAGCGGCTCAGCGCCAGATAAGTTGACGCTGCAGCGCAAAACGCGCAGTACACTTAATATTCCCGGTACCGGTGGAAAAAGTAAATCGGTACAAATCGAAGTCCGCAAGACACGCACCTTTGTGAAACGCGATCCGCAAGAGGCTGAACGCCTTGCTGCGGAAGAGCAGGCGCAGCGTGAAGCGGAAGAGCAAGCCCGTCGTGAAGCAGAAGAAACTGCTAAACGCGAGGCGCAACAAAAAGCCGAACGTGAGGCCGCAGAACAAGCGAAACGTGAAGCCGCTGACAAAGCGAAACGTGAAGCTGCGGAAAAAGACAAAGTGAGCAACCAACAAGACGATATGACAAAAACCGCCCAGTCCGAGAAAGCCCGCCGTGAAAATGAAGCTGCTGAACTGAAGCGTAAAGCGGAAGAAGAGTCACGCCGTAAGCTTGAAGAAGAAGCTCGCCGCGTAGCGGAAGAAGCGCGCCGTATGGCCGAAGAAAACGAGAAGAATGGTGTGACTAACGCTGAACCGACTGAGGATACCAGCGATTATCATGTGACGACCTCTCAGCATGCTCGTCAGGCTGAAGACGAAAACGACCGTGAAGTTGAAGGTGGCCGTAGCACCCGTAGCCGCCCTGCGAAAGCAGCACGTCCGGTGAAAAAAGGGAATAAACACGCTGAATCTAAAGCCGATCGTGAAGAAGCGCGTGCTGCGGTTCGTGGCGGTAAAGGCGGCAAGCGTAAAGGTTCTTCTCTGCAGCAGGGCTTCCAGAAACCAGCTCAGGTTGTTAACCGTGACGTTGTGATTGGCGAAACCATCACCGTTGGCGATTTAGCCAACAAAATGGCGGTCAAAGGCTCTCAGGTCATCAAAGCGATGATGAAACTGGGCGCAATGGCGACCATCAACCAGGTCATCGATCAGGAAACCGCACAGCTGGTTGCTGAAGAAATGGGCCACAAGGTTATCCTGCGTCGTGAAAACGAACTGGAAGAAGCGCTGATGAGCGATCGTGACACCGGTGCTGCGGCTGAACCGCGCGCACCGGTTGTGACCATCATGGGTCACGTTGACCACGGTAAAACCTCTCTGCTGGACTACATTCGTTCAACGAAAGTCGCCTCTGGCGAAGCGGGTGGCATTACTCAGCATATCGGTGCATACCACGTTGAAACTGACAACGGGATGATCACCTTCCTGGATACCCCGGGACACGCCGCGTTTACCTCTATGCGTGCTCGCGGTGCGCAGGCAACGGATATCGTTGTTCTGGTTGTTGCAGCAGACGATGGCGTGATGCCGCAGACTATCGAAGCTATCCAGCATGCGAAAGCAGCGCAGGTGCCGATGGTTGTTGCCGTTAACAAAATCGATAAGCCAGAAGCGGATATGGATCGCGTTAAGAACGAACTGTCTCAGTACGGCGTTATGCCGGAAGAGTGGGGCGGTGAGTCGCAGTTCATCCCGGTTTCGGCAAAAGCAGGTACCGGTATTGATGACCTGCTGAACGCTATCCTGTTGCAGGCTGAAGTTCTGGAGCTGAAAGCCATCCGTAAGGGTATGGCAAGCGGTGCCGTTATCGAATCCTTCCTCGACAAAGGCCGTGGCCCGGTAGCGACGGTACTGGTACGTGAAGGTACCCTGAATAAGGGCGATATCGTACTGTGTGGCTTTGAATATGGCCGTGTTCGTGCAATGCGTAACGAACTGGGTCAGGAAGTGCTGGAAGCGGGTCCGTCTATCCCGGTAGAAATCCTCGGTCTGTCCGGTGTTCCGGCGGCGGGTGATGAAGTTACCGTAGTACGTGACGAGAAAAAAGCACGCGAAGTGGCACTGTATCGTCAGGGCAAATTCCGTGAAGTTAAGCTGGCACGTCAGCAGAAATCTAAACTTGAGAACATGTTCGCTAACATGACCGAAGGCGAAGTTCACGAAGTGAACGTCGTACTGAAAGCGGACGTTCAGGGTTCTGTAGAAGCGATCGCCGATTCCTTACTGAAACTGTCTACTGAAGAAGTGAAAGTACGGATCATCGGTTCCGGCGTCGGTGGGATCACCGAAACCGACGCAACGCTGGCTGCTGCGTCAAATGCTATCCTGGTTGGCTTTAACGTTCGTGCCGATGCGTCTGCACGTAAAGTTATCGAAGCTGAAAGCCTGGATCTGCGTTACTACTCCGTCATCTATCACCTGATTGACGAAGTGAAAGCAGCAATGAGCGGTATGCTGTCTCCGGAGCTGAAACAGCAGATCATTGGTCTGGCTGAAGTTCGTGACGTGTTCAAATCACCGAAATTCGGCGCTATCGCAGGCTGCATGGTGACTGAAGGTACGATTAAACGTCATAACCCAATCCGCGTTCTGCGCGACAACGTGGTTATCTATGAAGGCGAGCTGGAATCCCTGCGCCGCTTCAAAGATGACGTTAACGAAGTCCGTAACGGTATGGAATGTGGTATCGGCGTTAAGAACTACAACGACGTTCGCGTTGGCGATATGATCGAAGTGTTCGAGATTATCGAGATTCAACGTACCATCGCATAATCTTCGTCGTTTATACGTACACCGGGTAAGCGAAGCGCCACCCGGCAATTATTTCAAAAGGGGCTGATGCCCCTTTTTTGTCTGGAGAATTTATTATGGCGAAAGAATTTGGTCGCCCACAGCGCGTGGCTCAGGAGATGCAGAAAGAGATCGCAATCATCCTGCAGCGTGAAATTAAAGATCCGCGTCTGGGTATGATGACCACCGTATCCGGCGTCGAAATGTCCCGCGACCTGGCCTATGCCAAAGTATTTGTTACCTTCCTGAACGATAAAGACGAAGATGCGGTTAAAGCAGGTATTAAAGCGCTGCAGGAAGCTTCAGGTTTTATCCGTTCATTGTTAGGTAAAGCAATGCGCCTGCGTATCGTGCCGGAACTGACCTTTTTCTACGATAACTCGCTGGTTGAAGGGATGCGCATGTCTAACCTGGTGACCAGCGTGGTAAAACACGACGATGAACGTCGTGTGAACCCGGACGACAGCAAGGAGGACTAATGAGTCGTCCTCGTCGTCGTGGTCGCGATATTCACGGTGTTTTGCTGCTGGACAAGCCTCAGGGAATGTCCAGCAATGACGTGCTGCAAAAGGTAAAACGGATCTACAATGCTAATCGTGCCGGTCATACCGGTGCGCTGGATCCGCTGGCGACCGGTATGCTGCCGATATGCCTGGGTGAAGCAACGAAGTTTTCACAGTATCTGCTGGATTCCGATAAGCGCTATCGTGTCATTGCAAAACTGGGACAGCGAACCGACACCTCAGACGCTGATGGTCAGATTGTCGAAGAGCGCCCGGTGACGTTTAGCGCCCAGGAACTGGAAACCGCCCTGGACGGCTTTCGTGGCGATATCCAGCAAATACCGTCCATGTATTCAGCGCTGAAATACCAGGGCCGCAAGCTATATGAATATGCGCGCGAGGGGATAACTGTTCCTCGTGAAGCACGCCCGATCACTGTTTATGAGCTACGCTTTATTCGCCATGAAGGTGATGAGCTTGAACTGGAAGTTCACTGCTCGAAAGGCACGTATATTCGCACTATCATTGACGATCTGGGTGAAAAGCTGGGCTGCGGGGCGCACGTTATTTTTCTGCGCCGTCTGGCAGTCAGTAAATATCCGGTCGACCGAATGGTAACGCTTGAGCAGCTGCGTGAGCTGGTTGAACAGGCGGAGCAGCAACAGATCCCGGCGGCAGAGCTGCTTGATCCTCTGCTCATGCCAATGGACAGCCCGGCGTCTGATTTCCCGCAGGTCAATATTCCGCTGGTCGTGGCAGCCTACTTTAAGCAGGGGCAGCCGGTACGGGCCTCTGGTGTACCGTTAAATGGCCTGGTACGGGTCACAGAAGGCGATGATGCCGTCTTTATCGGTATGGGTGAGATAGATGATGAGGGCCGCATTGCGCCACGTCGTCTGGTTGTTGAGTATCCAGCATAATACTGCGCCGTCTTGCGATAACATGGCGTAGCGAGTAGAATATCGCCGCTTAATGCCTGGTAAATTGTTTAACAAGATAGCAGGCATGACCTGGGGTTGCTGAATTAGAGATTGGCACCCTTACATTCTTTTAAATTTGGAGTTCTAAAATGTCTCTAAGCGCTGAAGCTAAAGCTAAAATCGTTTCTGAGTTTGGTCGTGGTACTAACGACAGTGGTTCTACCGAAGTTCAGGTTGCACTGCTGACCGCACAGATTAACCA
The DNA here is from genome assembly GCF_001187865.1 of Klebsiella sp. RIT-PI-d. Lineage (NCBI taxonomy): Bacteria > Pseudomonadati > Pseudomonadota > Gammaproteobacteria > Enterobacterales > Enterobacteriaceae > Klebsiella > Klebsiella sp. RIT-PI-d. The sequence goes on along the minus strand of NZ_LGIT01000003.1, from coordinate 430,817 downwards.
CCTGCAGGGTCACTTTGCAGAGCACAAAAAAGATCACCACAGCCGTCGTGGTCTGCTGCGCATGGTTTCTCAGCGTCGTAAACTGCTCGACTACCTGAAACGTAAAGATGTTGCACGCTACACCGCGCTGATCGAGCGTCTGGGCCTGCGTCGCTAAGTCTTGCGAGTTTCAGAAAAGGGGCCTTCAGGGCCCCTTTTTTCAATCGGAACGCAGCAATTCGCTGGAAACTAATGTATTGTTGCTATGAATGATTTTCCGTCGCAGAGGTTCGCGCGGCTAATGAGAGGCTTTACCCAAATCATGGGTCAGGGTTGTCATTAGTCGCGAGGATGCGCAGAAGATCGGTTGTTAACGACAGCGTGCCCGGGGCACGCTGTCATTTAATCAGAAAGGATATTACTTTGCTTAATCCGATCGTTCGTAAATTCCAGTACGGTCAGCATACCGTTACGCTGGAAACCGGGATGATGGCTCGTCAGGCCACTGCTGCTGTTATGGTTAGCATGGATGACACCGCAGTATTCGTGACCGTAGTGGGTCAGAAAAAAACCAAGCCAGGCCAGGATTTCTTCCCGCTGACCGTTAACTATCAGGAGCGTACCTACGCTGCTGGTCGTATCCCGGGTAGCTTCTTCCGTCGTGAAGGCCGTCCGAGCGAAGGCGAAACCCTGATCGCGCGTCTGATTGACCGCCCGGTGCGTCCGCTGTTCCCGGAAGGTTTCATTAATGAAGTTCAGGTTATTGCGACCGTGGTTTCCGTTAACCCGCAGGTTAACCCGGACATCGTAGCTATGATCGGTGCTTCCGCAGCGCTGTCCCTGTCCGGCCTGCCGTTCAATGGCCCGATCGGTTCTGCCCGTGTTGGTTACATCAATGACCAGTACGTACTGAACCCGACTCAGGACGAGCTGAAAGAAAGCAAGCTGGACCTGGTTGTTGCCGGTACCGAAGCTGCTGTGCTGATGGTTGAATCCGAAGCTGAACTGCTGAGCGAAGACCAGATGCTGGGCGCGGTGGTATTTGGTCACGACCAGCAACAGATCGTTATCAAAGAAATCAACGAGCTGGTAAAAGAAGCCGGCAAACCACGCTGGGACTGGCAGCCAGAAGCCGTCAATGAAGCGCTGAATGCACGCGTTGCTGCGGTGGCTGAATCCCGTCTGAGCGATGCTTACCGCATCACCGACAAACAAGAGCGTTATGCTCAGGTTGGCGTGATCAAATCTGAAGCTATCGACGCGCTGGTTGCAGAAGACGAAACCCTGGACGCTAACGAACTGGGTGAAATCCTGCACGCTATCGAGAAAAATGTTGTTCGTAGCCGCGTGCTGGCAGGCGAACCGCGTATTGATGGCCGTGAAAAAGACATGATCCGTGGTCTGGACGTTCGTACTGGCGTACTGCCACGTACTCACGGTTCCGCACTGTTCACCCGCGGTGAAACTCAGGCGCTGGTTACCGCGACTCTGGGCACCACGCGTGATGCGCAGAACCTCGACGAACTGATGGGCGAGCGCACTGATAACTTCCTGTTTCACTACAACTTCCCTCCGTACTGCGTAGGCGAAACCGGCATGGTCGGTTCACCGAAGCGTCGTGAGATTGGTCATGGTCGTCTGGCAAAACGCGGCGTGCTGGCAGTGATGCCGGAACTGGATAAATTCCCGTACACCGTACGTGTGGTGTCTGAAATTACCGAATCCAACGGTTCTTCTTCTATGGCTTCCGTATGTGGTGCTTCTCTGGCACTGATGGACGCAGGCGTGCCGATTAAAGCCGCCGTAGCAGGTATCGCGATGGGCCTGGTGAAAGAAGGCGACAACTTTGTTGTTCTGTCTGACATCCTCGGCGACGAAGATCACCTGGGCGATATGGACTTCAAAGTCGCGGGTTCCCGCGAAGGTATCTCTGCACTGCAGATGGATATCAAAATTGAAGGCATCACCAAGGAGATCATGCAGGTTGCTCTGAACCAGGCTAAAGGTGCGCGTCTGCACATTCTGGGCGTGATGGAGCAGGCGATCACTGCCCCGCGCGGCGACATCTCCCAGTTCGCTCCGCGTATTCATACCATCAAGATCAGCCCGGACAAAATTAAAGACGTTATCGGTAAAGGTGGCTCTGTTATCCGCGCCCTGACCGAAGAAACCGGCACAACCATTGAAATCGAAGATGACGGTACCGTTAAAATCGCGGCTACCGACGGTGAGAAAGCGAAATTCGCGATCCGTCGTATCGAAGAGATCACTGCAGAAATCGAAGTAGGTCGTATCTACAACGGTAAAGTGACCCGTATCGTTGACTTTGGTGCGTTTGTCGCCATTGGCGGCGGTAAAGAAGGTCTGGTTCACATTTCACAGATCGCTGACAAGCGCGTTGAGAAAGTGACCGACTATCTGCAGATGAACCAGGAAGTTCCGGTTAAAGTTCTGGAAGTTGATCGCCAGGGCCGTATCCGTCTGAGCATTAAAGAAGCAACTGAGCAGTCTCAGCCTGCGAACGCACCGGAAGCTCCGGCTGCTGAACAGGGCGAGTAAGGTTGCCATTGCCCTCTGCTACGGCAGAGGGCTAATTAGCTGGCTGGACGCCTTGTTTGCAACTGGGGAACGGGAAGTTCATCCTTTTGTTGTCTTCGGGAGTGGGAAATGAAGCCTTTTTTGCGCTGGTGTTTCGTGGCAACAGCTCTTACGCTTGCAGGGTGCAATAGTACTAACTGGCGTAAAAGCGAGGTCCTCGCAGTACCATTGCAACCGACTTTGCAGCAAGAAGTCATTCTGGCGCGCATGGAACAAATTCTTGCCAGTCGGGCTTTAACCGATGACGAACGCGCACAGCTTTTATATGAGCGCGGAGTGTTGTATGATAGTCTCGGTCTGAGGGCACTAGCGCGTAATGATTTTTCACAAGCGCTGGCCATAAGACCAGATATGCCGGAGGTATTCAATTACTTAGGCATATATTTAACGCAGGCAGGCAGTTTTGATGCCGCCTATGAAGCGTTTGATTCTGTACTTGAGCTTGATCCAACTTACAATTACGCGTACTTGAATCGCGGTATCGCCCTGTATTACGGCGGTCGCGACAAGTTAGCGCAAGATGATCTGCTGGCGTTTTATCAAGACGATCCCAATGATCCCTTCCGCAGTCTGTGGCTTTATTTTGTTGAGCAGAAGCTCGATGAAAAGCAGGCGAAAGAAGCGTTAAAACAGCGCTTCGAGAAATCGGATAAGGAACAGTGGGGATGGAACATTGTCGAGTTCTACCTGAGCGACATTAACGAATCCGCGTTAATGGGACGACTCAAGGCGGACGCAACGGATAACACCTCGCTCGCTGAGCATCTCAGTGAAACCAACTTCTATTTAGGTAAGTATTACCTAAGTCTTGGGGACAAGGACAGCGCTACGGCACTGTTCAAACTGGCGGTCGCTAACAACGTTCATAACTTTGTTGAGCACCGATACGCATTGTTGGAATTATCGCTCCTGGGCCAGGAGCAAGATGACCTGGCAGAATCGGACCAGCAATAGCTGACGAACAGACATAAGCCCGAATTTTTATTGCAATCACCTTAACGGGTGAGGGCGTTGTTGTTCGTTAATACACCTACTTTGAGCCGGTTCACACTTTTCAATGAAAATTACTGAAAATTTTCACGATGAGTTATGTAGACTGGCCGCCAATAATTTTGAGGCACACGTACTACATGGCTGAATTCGAAACCACTTTTGCAGATCTGGGGCTGAAAGCTCCTATCCTTCAGGCCCTTAACGATCTGGGTTACGAAAAACCATCTCCGATCCAGGCAGAGTGTATTCCACATCTGCTGGGCGGCCGTGACGTTCTGGGTATGGCCCAGACCGGTAGCGGTAAAACCGCAGCGTTCTCTTTACCGCTGCTTAACAATCTCGATGGCGATCTGAAAGCACCTCAGATCCTGGTACTGGCACCGACCCGCGAACTGGCGGTTCAGGTTGCTGAAGCCATGACGGATTTCTCTAAACACATGCACGGCGTGAACGTGGTAGCCCTTTACGGCGGCCAGCGTTATGACGTGCAGCTGCGCGCCCTGCGTCAGGGACCTCAGATCGTCGTCGGTACGCCGGGTCGTCTGCTGGATCACCTGAAGCGCGGTACGCTGAACCTGTCCAACCTGAGCGGTCTGGTACTGGACGAAGCCGATGAAATGCTGCGTATGGGCTTCATCGAAGACGTTGAAACCATCATGGCGCAGATCCCGGCTGAACATCAGACCGCGCTGTTCTCCGCCACGATGCCGGAAGCGATCCGTCGCATTACCCGCCGCTTTATGAACGAGCCGCAGGAAGTGCGCATCCAGTCCAGCATTACCACGCGTCCTGACATCAGCCAGACGTTCTGGGCTGTACACGGAATGCGTAAAAACGAAGCGCTGGTGCGTTTCCTGGAAGCAGAAGATTTTGATGCGGCGATTATCTTCGTTCGTACCAAAAATGCGACCCTGGAAGTGGCAGAAGCGCTGGAGCGTAGCGGTTACAACAGCGCCGCGCTGAATGGTGATATGAACCAGTCGCTGCGTGAGCAGACCCTGGAGCGCCTGAAAGATGGTCGTCTGGACATCCTGATTGCGACCGACGTTGCGGCCCGTGGCCTGGACGTTGAGCGTATCAGCCTGGTCGTAAACTATGATATCCCGATGGATTCAGAGTCTTACGTTCACCGTATCGGTCGTACCGGTCGTGCGGGTCGTGCCGGTCGTGCACTGCTGTTCGTTGAGAACCGCGAACGCCGCCTGCTGCGTAACATTGAACGCACCATGAAGCTGACGATTCCAGAAGCAGACCTGCCGAATGCAGAACTGCTGGGCAAACGCCGTCTGGAAAAATTCGCGGCTAAAGTACAGCAGCAGCTGGAAAGTAGCGATCTGGACAAATATCGTGCGCTGCTGACTCAAATTCAGCCGACGGCTGAAGGCGAAGAGCTGGATATCGAAACGCTGGCAGCTGCACTGCTGAAAATGGCCCAGGGCGAACGTGCTCTGATCGTGCCGCCAGATGCGCCGATGCGTCCTAAGCGTGAATTCCGCGAGCGTGACGAACGTTTCGAACGTCGTAACGACCGTGGCGATCGTAACGATCGTGGTCCACGTCCTGAGCGTGCAGCAGGTGCTGCGGGTGAAGAGCGTCCACGTCGCGAGCGTCGCGATGTTGGCGACATGCAGCTGTATCGCATTGAAGTGGGCCGTGATGACGGCGTTGAAGTTCGTCATATCGTTGGCGCGATCGCTAACGAAGGCGATATCAGCAGCCGTTACATTGGTAACATCAAGCTGTTCGCTTCTCACTCCACCATCGAACTGCCGAAAGGTATGCCGGGTGAAGTCCTGCAGCACTTTACGCGTACCCGCATTTTGAACAAGCCGATGAACATGCAACTGGTCGGCGACGCACAGCCGCATACCGGTGGTGAGCGTCGTGGCGGTGGCCGTGGCTTCGGTGGCGAACGTCGTGAAGGTGGTCGTAGTGAGGGTGGTCGTCGTTTCAGCGGCGAACGTCGTGAAGGCAGCCGTGGGCCGCGTCGCGATGATTCATCTGCGGCACCGCGCCGTGATGACTCCTCCAGCCGTCGCCGTTTCGGTGGCGATGCATAATCTGCGCTAACCCCGTAAAGTAAAATATACAGCCCCGGTCTTAACTGCCGGGGCTTTTTTTATTCCATTTGTACTCGTGTACTGGTACAGTGCAACACGCTTCACCAGGAGACGTTATTTTCAACGGAGAAAAAACCAGATGAGTACCCTTACAACCATACAAAGTAAACCCTCGCTATTGAGCGGCGTGGTGATTATTGGCGGCACAATTATTGGCGCAGGCATGTTCTCTCTGCCGGTCATGATGTCGGGTGCATGGTTTTTCTGGTCGCTGGCGGCGCTGGTATTCACCTGGTTCTGTATGCTGCATTCTGGCCTGATGATCCTTGAGGCCAATCTTAACTACCGCATTGGCTCCAGCTTCGACACCATCACCAAAGATTTGCTGGGTCGGGGCTGGAATGTGATTAACGGGATCTCTATTGCTTTCGTCCTCTATATCCTGACGTACGCCTACATCTCTGCCAGCGGCTCCATTTTGCATCATACCTTTAGCGAGATGTCATTAAACGTTCCGGCTCGCGTGGCAGGCTTTGCATTCGCTTTGCTGGTAGCGTTTGTAGTGTGGTTAAGTACTAAAGCGGTCAGTCGGATCACGGCGATTGTACTGGGTGCGAAAGTCATCACCTTTTTTCTTACCTTTGGCAGTCTGCTGGGACATGTTACGCCCGCCACGCTGTTTAATGTGGCCGAAAGTCATGCCTCCTACGCGCCGTATGTACTAATGACGCTGCCGTTTTGCCTCGCCTCTTTTGGCTATCATGGCAACGTGCCGAGCCTGATGAAATACTACGGCAAAGATCCGCGCACCATTATCCGCTGTCTGGTCTACGGTACGCTGCTGGCCCTGGCGCTCTACTGCATCTGGTTGCTGGGTACGATGGGTAATATCCCCCGTCCGCAATTTATCGGTATCGCGCAGCAGGGTGGCAATATTGATGTACTGGTGCAGGCGTTAAGCGGGGTGCTTAATAGCCGCAGCCTGGATTTATTACTGGTGATTTTTTCTAACTTTGCGGTAGCCAGTTCATTTCTCGGCGTGACGCTGGGGCTGTTCGACTATCTGGCGGATTTATGCGGCTTTGACGATTCTGCCAGTGGGCGCTTCAAAACGGCATTGCTGACCTTTATCCCGCCGATCACTGGCGGTCTGTTGTGGCCTGACGGCTTCCTTTACGCCATCGGCTATGCCGGTCTTGCCGCGACCATCTGGGCGGCAATTGTTCCGGCGCTGTTAGCCCGCGCTTCGCGTAAACGTTTTGGCAGCCCGAAATTCCGCGTGTGGGGCGGCAAACCTATGATCGCCCTGATCCTGATCTTTGGGGTCGGTAATGCGCTGGTGCATATCCTGTCGAGCTTCAATCTGCTGCCGGTATATTCCTAATTACAGCGCCCGGTTTTCCGGGCGCTGCCGTTTAATCCAGCAACGCTTCCTTCACGTCCATCGCTAAATCGAACGAATGCAGGCGCGCCTGCTGGTCGAAGATCTGGCCGTTAACCATGATTTCGTCCGCATCCGTTTCGCGCAGGATCGACTGCAGGCCGTGACGAATTTTCGTTTTATCGCCTACCAGCGACATACTCAGTGCCTGCTGAACACCATACTTCTCAGACGGTGACCAGAAGTGGTCAATATTTTCAATCGGCGGCGGAAGCTGTCCGGTTTCCCCCCGACGCAGCTTAACAAACGCCTGCTGCATAGAGGTAAACAGAAATTCGGCATCACGATTACTGTCAGCAGCCACAATATTAATGCATACCATCGCATACGGTTTTTCCAGCCGTGCAGAAGGCTTAAAGTGCGTACGGTAGAGATGCAGCGCCTGGAACAGCATATCTGGTGCGAAATGCGAGGCGAAGGCGAACGGCAGGCCGAGCTGGGCGGCCAGTTGAGCGCTGTAGAGGCTGGAGCCTAATAGCCATACCGGGATTTTTTCGCCGTAGCCGGGAACCGGTCGCACCTGTGGTGCCGGGTCACGGGCGTCAAACCACTCGACCAGTTCATTGACATCGCGCGGGAAATTATCGACATCAACACTCATATTCCGACGCAGGGCGCGCATGGTCGGCTGATCGCTACCTGGTGCGCGACCCAGCCCTAAATCAATGCGTCCGGGATAGAGCGTATTCAGCGTGCCGAACTGTTCAGCGATCACCAGCGGAGAGTGGTTCGGCAGCATCACACCACCAGAGCCGAGATGTAAGGACGTGGTATTCGCGGCGAGATAGCCAATCAGCACCGAGGTCGCCGCGCTGGCGATCCCCGTCATATTGTGATGTTCAGCCAGCCAGTAGCGATGGTAACCGCGCTTTTCGGCGAGCTGTGCCAGTGACAGTGAATGTGAGAAGGCTTCTCTTGCCGAGGAGCCTTGCGGGATCGGCGCGAGATCCAGCACCGAAAAGGGAATAGATTTATCAGTCATAGCCGCTCACTTTGTTACCGGTTAATCTTTAATACTGCATGAAGATTTCATTATAGTTGTTAACAAAGTGAGCTTTTTTACGCCTGGAGCTCAAGTCCCGCCAGTCGTTTCCAGTAACCGTTACAGTCGCTATGGGGTGCAAGCGCGAGCGGTGTCGCGCCCGTTTCGTTAGCGCGGAAGGCGTCCAGCATGGCAAACGTTTCAGTTCCAAGCGGTGACAGGCGCACCATATCGACCAGGCCCTGCATAGACGTCAGTTCATTACCAAGGTTATAGACATAGCCGCTCATGGTCTGAATACCGTTGAGCACGAAGACCTGTTGATCCTCCTGCGAAAGCACATTACGCCCGTTAGGGTATTTGATGCAGCAGGTTTCACACTCATCTTTCGGCCGGTCTTCTGAACGGGCGGTGAAGCAGCGTGCAGAATACGCCAGCGGTAAATGTCCGTAGCTTAGTACCTCCACTTCAAACTGCTGGCGAATACCTAAAGATTCACATTGATCGAGCAGGTTGATCAGCCAGTCGCGGGATAGTTCAACCGGCATACACCAGCGCACCATGCCTTGTTTTAGCAGAAGACGCAGAGTGACCGCGTTATAGCAGTTGAGCGCGTGACCAGCGACAAACGGCAGCTTACGTTCTGCGCACATATTGACCACGCCCAGGTCGCTGGCTTCCAGTAAAAACGCGCCATTGTCCACATAACGTTTCAGCTCGCCCAGTTCAGACGAGGCCTGCACCAGGGCTAGCGTAGAAAGCACCACCTGCTTGCCGCTGTCTGCCAGCGATTTTGCCATATCCAGCCAGTCGCCCACTTTTGTGGCGCGCCGCTTGCTGCATACGGCTTCCCCGAGATAGATAACATCAGCGTGGCTTGACGCCGCCTGCTGATAAAAGTCTTCCAGCGTCTCTTTTGACCAGTAATAAAGCACCGGTCCGAGTGAATATTTCATCTTATTTCCTACTGCCATTTGCGGTGATAAGCGCCAAGCGTGGTCTGAGTGCCTTCAGACATTGCGCCAAGTGTCTCCATCCATGCCTGCTGCGGAACAAAATCCTGTGGCGAAGCCATGCAGCGATCGATCGCCTGTCGCCAGACCTTCGCCACCTGACTGACGTATGCCGGGCTGCGCTGTCGACCTTCGATTTTGACCGAGGCAATATTCGCCGCCAGCAACTTCGGCAGCAGTTCCAGCGTATTGAGGCTGGTTGGTTCCTCCAGCGCGTGATAGCGCTCCCCATCGACCAGATAGCGACCTTTACACAGCGTTGGATAGCCTGCATTTTCGCCGTCCTGATAGCGGTCGATTAACACCTCATTAAGACGCGACTCCAGGCCCTGCGGCGTTTGTTGCCAGCGAACAAAGCGCGCGGGTGAGCAGGCGCCCACCGTATTCGGTGACTCGCCGGTCAGATAGGAGGAGAGATAACAGCGTCCTTCGGCCATGATGCACAAACTGCCAAAGGCGAACACCTCCAGTGGAACAGGCGTGACGCGGGCAAGCTGTTTTACCTGATGGATAGATAACACGCGGGGGAGGACGACCCGCGCAACATCAAAGTGGCGATGATAAAAACGAATCGCCTCTTCATTGGTGGCTGATGCCTGGACTGAGACATGGCGCTCAATATGCGGATAGCGTTCAGCGGCATACTCTAGCATCGCAATATCAGCGAGGATAAGCGCATCTGCGCCCAGCTGCGCGGCCATATCGACCGCCCGCTGCCAGCGCGCGTAGCCGTCCGGGTGCGCAAAGGTATTAATGGCGATGTGTAGCTTACGGCGATGCTGATGCACGAAGCTGACGGCTTCCTGTAATTTTTTTTCGGTAAAATTAAGCCCGGCAAAATGACGCGCATTTGTATCATCTTTTAACCCGATATACACCGCATCAGCGCCGTTTTCGATAGCCGCCTTAAGCGCCGGGAGATTACCGGCAGGACAGAGGAGCTCCATAAAATTTCCTGAACGTTGCATCCCTCACAGGCTGCAAATTGTTAACGAACTGGAAGTTTAGTTAACCTGACCGCGACAAATTTTGATTTGAGGCAGTTAATCGCGTATTGATGATGCCAATAATAACGTCTTCATAACGTAATTGTTGATTTGCGCCGCCATGTTGTTTATTGGATGTGGCAGAATGATGGAATTATTGAATTGAGGGAGTAAAGCTCGTGTTGGATAAACTGCGTTCACGCCTGGTTCACCTTGGCCCGTCTTTGATGAGTGTGCCGGTGAAACTGACGCCTTTTGCCCTTAAGCGTCAGGTCCTGGAACAGGTCCTGCACTGGCAATTTCGCCAGGCGCTGGCAGATGGAGAACTGGAATTTCTCGAAGGCCGCTGGCTGAGTATTGAGGTACGTGATATTGGCCTGCGCTGGTTCACTTCTGTTGATAACGGGCGTCTGATTGTCAGCCAGACGGCACAAGCCGACGTTAGTTTTAGCGCCGATGCCAGCGATTTGCTGATGATTGCCGCGCGTCGCCAGGATCCCGATACGCTTTTTTTCCAGCGTCGACTGGTTATTGAAGGCGATACCGAGCTTGGCCTGTACGTGAAGAATCTGATGGACGCCATTGAGCTTGAGCAGATGCCAAAAGTATTACGTACGATGCTGCTGCAACTGGCGGACTTTGTTGAAGCAGGGTTGAAGAAACCGTCGCAAATCCCAAACAGATCGGTAGGTGAACCATGCTAATACGCGTTGAAATTCCCATCGATGCGCCTGGTATTGATGCGCTGTTACGCCGCGCTTTTGACCGCGATGCCGAAGCCAGACTGATCCGCGATCTGCGCGAAGACGGGCTGCTTACTCTGGGTTTAGTCGCCACGGATGATGAAGGCCAGGTGATTGGCTACGTCGCGTTTAGTCCGGTAGACGTTGAAGGTGAAGATCTACAATGGGTTGGGCTGGCTCCGCTGGCGGTCGATGAGAGCTACCGGGGGCAGGGTCTGGCACGCCAGCTGGTTTATGAGGGGCTGGATTCCCTGAATGAATTTGGCTACGCCGCTGTCGTCGCCTTAGGCGATCCGGCGTTTTACAGCCGTCTGGGCTTTGAGTCCGCCTCGCAGTATGATTTACGCTGCCGCTGGCCCAACAGTGAAAACGCCTTTCAGGTGCATCGACTGGCGGATGATGCGCTGATCAATGTTCACGGTCAGGTGGAATATCACGAGCATTTTAATCGTCTGTAATCAGGCTTTTTAGACAGACTTCTCCGGCGACGAGGCGCTCTTTCTGGCGCTTCGTCAGCTGCTTTATCCGGTATTCGAGGCGTAATGCTCGCGAACGCTCACCGACTTCTTCGACAAACGCCAGCGTCAGATCGCCCTTGCCGCGCAGGGCTTTTGCCCCTTTTCCTGACTGATGCTGCACAAAGCGGCGGGCAACATCGGTGGTAATGCCGGTATAAAGGGCATTTTTTTGCGTTCTGATGAGATAAAGATACCAGCACATGGTGTCAGGTCAGTGTGTTAAGGTGAACGCACCATAACATAAGGGAGAGCCGGTATGGAAACGCTTGCCGCCATCAGCCGCTGGCTGGCCAAACAGCATGTCATCACCTGGTGCGTAGCCCGGGAGGGTGAATTATGGTGTGCTAATGCCTTCTACATCTACGATCCGCACGCTATGGCTTTTTATGTTTTGAGCGAAGATACCACCCGCCATGCGCAGATGAGCGGTACACACGCTCACGTCGCCGGGACGATTAACGGTCAACCTAAAACGGTAGCGTTAATACGCGGGGTACAATTTAAAGGTGAAATTCGCCGACTTGATGGTGCGGAAAGCGAGGCCATACGCATTCGTTATAACCATCGCTTTCCGGTTGCCAGAGTGGTATCTGCGCCCGTCTGGGAGATCCGCCCGGACGAGCTTAAATTTACTGATAACACCCTGGGCTTTGGTAAAAAACTCTACTGGCTACGCGACTCAGGAACCGAGCAGACGCAGTGATTCACGGTTAAAGGCGGGCAGATCGTCCGGCGTGCGGCTGGTAACCAGCTGCTCGTTATCGACTACCACTTCCTGATCGTAGAATTCAGCCCCGGCATTTTTCACATCAACCACCACAGGTTTAACAGTGGTCAGCTTACGCCCGCGCACCACGTCAGCGCTGATTAGCAACTGTGGACCGTGACAGATGGCGAACACCGGTTTGCCGCTGTTGTAAAAATCGCGCGTGAAGTCGACAAAACGATCGTCACCGCGCAGAGAATCAGGTGAATGCCCGCCGGGCAGCAGCAGTGCGTCAAACTCTTCAGGGCTTACGTCGTCAATGCTCTTGTCGATCTTCACACTGGCTTCGCCCTGTTTACCTTTAATGGTCTTACCGGCTTCTTTTTCAATAGTGATAACTTCATGCCCGGCCTTTTTATAGGCTTCAGCCGGAGAAGTGAATTCTGAATCTTCAAACTCATCGGTGATAAGGACCGCGATTTTCTTGCCCATGTTTCCTCCGTTATATGGCTTCAAAGCATTTCTCTGGAAATGGTAAATAATTACCCTGTAGCTATAAGTGTGGTGCAGACCCCTGAGATTGCAACACGGACAAATCTGCATATTGGAAAGGAGAAGGTTATGAGTCAGGTTCTGATCACCGGGGCAACCGGGCTGGTTGGCGATCATCTGCTGCGCTTATTAATTCAGGAACCGCGTATTACGGCTATTGCAGCGCCGACGCGGCGTCCGCTGAAAGGCATCTCCGGCGTTTTTAACCCGGTAGATCCTCAGCTGACCGATGCCCTGGCGCAGGTGACTACGCCAATAGATCTCGTCTTCTGCTGTCTGGGAACCACCCGACGGGAAGCCGGCTCGAAAGAGGCATTTATTCATGCTGATTATACATTGGTGGTCGATACGGCACTGACCGGACAGCGCCTGGGGGCGACGCATATGCTGGTGGTCAGCGCCATGGGCGCGAATGCCAGTTCACCCTTTTTCTATAATCGGGTGAAGGGCAAAATGGAAGATGCGTTAATTGCGCAGCACTGGCCACGGTTGACCATCGCCCGACCGTCAATGCTGCTGGGCGATCGCGAAAAAAACCGGGTCAATGAATCACTTCTTGCCCCGCTGTTCAGGCTGCTGCCGGGCGATCTTAAATCAATAAATAGTCGCGATGTCGCGCTGGCGTTACTGGCTGAAGCATTTACCCCAGAAGGCGAGACAGTGGATATTCTTTCGTCGGCAACATTACGGGAAATGGCCGCGCGTAAACGGGATTAATAATTTCCATAAATATTTCGACAAGCGTACTATGCCCCGGCTTCTTTAAAACCATAAATTTTCCCGGGGAATGCTATGACTGGTCAGTCTTCATCTCAATTGGCACCGTCACGTCAGTGGTGGAAGCCCGCGCTTTTCTTTCTCGTTGTTATTGTCGGTCTGTGGTATGTGAAATGGCAGCCTTACTATGGTAAGGCGTTTACCGCAGCCGAAACGCACAATATAGGTAAATCCATTCTCGCCGGGGCCGATGCCAGCCCGCTAAAAGCGGCATGGGACTATGCGCTGGTCTATTTTCTTGCCGTCTGGAAAGCCGCCGTGCTGGGCGTGATCCTCGGCTCGCTGGTACAGGTCCTGATCCCGCGAAACTGGCTGCTGCGCACCCTGGGGCAGCCGCGTTTCCAGGGCACCCTGTTGGGAACCCTTTTTTCACTGCCCGGAATGATGTGCTCGTGCTGCGCTGCACCGGTCACTGCCGGTCTGCGTCGTCAGCAGGTTTCGATGGGCGGCGCGCTGGCGTTCTGGATGGGTAATCCGCTGTTAAATCCGGCAACCCTGGTATTTATGGGATTTGTTCTCGGCTGGCAACTGGCGCTAATTCGCCTGGTGGCCGGGCTGGCAATGGTGCTGGTTATTGCTTCTCTGATACAGCGTCTGGTGAACGATACCGTACAAACCTCAGCCGTGCCTCTGCCTGTGACCACCGTCGAAGGGCATTTCTTTTCCCGCTGGGGCCAGGCATTATGGACGCTGTTCTGGAATACGATCCCGGTTTATATTCTGGCGGTACTGGTTCTGGGGGCGGCGCGGGTCTGGCTATTTCCGCACGCGGAAGGCGTTGTCGGTAACACGGTATTTTGGGTAGCTGCGATGGCAATAGCGGGCTGTCTGTTTGTGATCCCAACTGCCGCTGAAATCCCGATTGTGCAGACCATGATGCTGGCAGGCATGGGCACAGCACCCGCACTGGCATTACTGATGACGCTTCCGGCCGTCAGCCTGCCGTCGCTGGTGATGTTGCGTAAGGCGTTTCCGGCAAAAGCACTCTGGCTAACCGGGGGACTGGTGGCGTTAAGCGGGATGATTGTGGGTGGGCTGGCGCTGCTGTAAAACGAATGCCGGGCGGCGGCTCTGCCTTGCCCGGCCTGCACGTGCTTAGCAGGTTAAACCAGAATGCAGGCCCGGTAAGCGCTGCGCCACCGGGCATGAAGGGAATAAACGGGCAGTTGCACTGCCCTAAAACGCAGAATTATTTAATAAACGTAAACGCAGTCGTCACGTGTTTCACGCCGCTGACCCGGCTGGCCATATCCGCTGCGGCTTTCGCTTCATCCTCTGTTACCAGACCCATCAGGAACACTTCGCCGTTTTCGGTGGTGACCTTCACATTAGACGATTTCACCTGATCGCTTGCCAGAAGCTGAGAGCGAACTTTGGTGGTGAGCCACGTATCGTTTGAAGCGGTGCCAAGGCCAATTGGCTGACCCTGCCGGATTTCGCTAAACACTTCCGTGGCGCCATCAACGCCCATAGCAATCTGCTTCGCGCGCGCGGTAAGCGTGCTGTCCGGAGACTGACCGACTAACAGGACCTTACCCTGATAAGCCGTTACATTAATGCGCGTTTGTTTCTTAATCTGTTCATCTTTAGCCAGCGCACTGTTTACACGCAGCTCCAGCGTTCCATCGTCCACCTGAGTACCAACGGTACGTGGATCGGTTGCCGCTTTAGTCCCTACGGCTGCCGTGCCGACAACCGCCGCAGCAACGCAACCCTGCAAAAGCAATGCAGAAATAAGGACTGCGAGGGGCGAAAATGCCTTCATGTGTACTCCTTAATCGTCCTGTTGAGGAAATAGCGTATTATCAATTAGATCGCATAAACAGTTGACCGTTAACATGTGCATCTCATGAATGCGTGCGCTACGGTGAGAGGGAATGCGAATCTCGACATCCTGTGGCCCCAGCAAACCTGCCAGCTCGCCACCATCATAGCCGGTTAATGCCACAATGGTCATATCGCGCGTCACAGCCGCTTCAACCGCTTTCACGATGTCACGACTGTTGCCACGCGTTGAAATTGCCAGAAGCACATCGCCTGAATGACCCAGCGCACGAACCTGCTTGGCGTAGATTTCATCATGCAAACGATCGTTGGCAATGGCGGTTAAGACCACGTTATCGGTATTAAGTGCCATTGCCGGCAAACCCGGACGCTCGGTTTCAAAGCGGTTAATCATACTGGCAGCAAAATGCTGTGCGTTGGCGGCGGCGGTGCCATTACCACAGCAGAGAATTTTGTTACCGTTGAGTAGCGACTGAACCAGTGTCATCGCAGCGCGGGAAATGGCATCAGGCAGCGCTTCTGCCGCTGCAATTTGAGTTTGAATGCTTTCAGTGAAGCACGCTTTAATTCGTTCGAGCACAGTATCCCTTAACTTTCAGGTTTATTCGCCAAAGGCGTTTTTGAGCCATTCGATGCGGCTGCTGTCGCAGGCTACCACATCAAACCGGCAATCCACAGTATCAAAACTCCCATTCTGACCGGCAAGCCACCAGCGGGCAGTTTGTAATAATTTCTGCTGCTTCGTTCTGCTTACGCTGGCTGCCGCACCACCGTAGACGGCACTGCGACGATAACGCACTTCAATGAACACCGTTACCGGTCCGTCACGCATAATGAGGTCAATCTCGCCGCCGCGCATCCTGACGTTGGCGGCGATAAAATGCAATCCCTTACCTTCAAGCCAGCGACGCGCTTTCTGCTCCCATGCGTCGCCAGTTTGCTTACGGGTTAACTCGCCGGCACGATTTGTCCCTGGTAGTATTTGAGCCATGATAACTTCCTGTTAATCACACAATCATTGCTGGCGGTTAAATCGCCGGTATTGCCGCTAAGTTCAAAGCCCTGAACCTGACGCATCTGCGAAAAATGATTCGCCAGCGACCAGGCATCGGCCCCCATCGCGTACAGACGGGCCAGCGAATAGTCATTATTGACGGCGGCCAGCGCCTGCTGCATTAATGCCGGATTGCTGCCTGCCAGCATTGGAATTTCACTATATTGCAGCCCGTCCATTTCCAGACGGAAATCCGGACCCGCGGTGCCCTGTGCACTGCGCGAGCTGGCATACAGGGTCACGCCGCTCTGACTGCCGTTACGCATGGTAATCATTGGTTTAATGAACGCGATCTCTTCCGGCGTGGCAAGAATGTAAGCGGCATCGACGCGACCCGTGGACAGTTGCGCGTCAGCTGGCGGTGCCGGGATGGTTAATCCGGCTATCGTTACGCTTTCTGGCTGCGACTGAGTGGTGCTTACCGGCGTTCCGGTCAGGGCAATGCCTGAACCGCCGTTGATCCCCTGGCGTAGCTCGGCGGTCGATCCGAATTTCTGTTCCAGCACCGTGCTGCCACCCTGTTTCTGCCATTCATCGGCAAACGCACTGGCGACGCGGTCGCCCAGGGCGCTGCGCGGGATCAGCACCAGCGGGGAGAATTTGCCCTGCTGATGAATAAAGCGCGCCGCATCGCGGGCTTCATCTTCCGGCGAAAGCGCGAAATAACAGATGTTAGGCCGATTCTCTACAGCTTCCGGCTGGTTAAGCGCCAGGACGCTAAGCGAAGTGTTACTTTTCACCATCTCATCAACGTCGTTCTTCAGAAGCGGTCCGACCACGATACTGGCACCGTCCTGTTGAACCTGAGCGAGGATCTGACTGAGCGGCTGCGACGTGGTGTCGTAGACTTTCAGTTCTGCTGACGGATTAGCTGGGGTGGCGACCGCTGCCTCCGCTTGTGGAGCGGGGGGAACTTCAGCCGGGACCGTATCTGTTATCTGCGCCGGCGCCGCGGTCTGGGCTGTCGTCTCCTGAGCCGGTGCCGTGCTTTGCGCTGTCGGCGTAGCGGCATCGGCCATATTGCCTGGCGCCTGCACTGGCGTTGCGGCTTCATTGCCCGGCGCTTGTACCGGTGGCTGCTGTGCCGTTGTTAAATCGCTCACTTCAGCCTGCGATGGACTGACAACGTCGTTATCCGCTGAGGCTGCCTGTGCAACCTGCTGGGGGACTGCGCTTCCGTTGACCGGGGTCGCGCCATTTTTCGCCGCTTCAAAACCCTGCTGAATGGTGCGGCCATAAATCGCCGCCTGACCGTTCAGCGGCAGCAGCAGTGCAATCCGGTTGGTCGAAGCCGGTTTATAATTCTGCACGTTAACCAGCTGCGAGGGCAGCATTTTTGCCCCCGGATTCTGCGGATAGCGCGTCTGCCAGTCGGCAATACCGGCTTTCATCATCTCCGCATCATTGCGGTTATCAAACCATACGCGTTGCAGATCCAGCCAGCCCTGCAACACATTTTCGTTAGCGTTGATAACCAGCGTCTGCGCCTGTTCTGGCGTCATGGCGGAGAGTGCCTGCCAGGTTGCATCAATATTCGCCTGCTTATCTGCTGCTGTCAGCAGCGGCTCCTGGGCGATTAGCGCACGCAGCAGAGCCAGAGACGGTTTACCCTGAAGACTAACAATCCCTGCCTGCCAGAAACGGGCCTGCTGATTTTTATCCAGGTCAGCCGGATTAATTTGCCCCAGCAGCGTCTGCGCCCCGGCGTAATCTTTTTGCGCCAGCTTAAGATCAACAGCCAGCAGCGACTGCTCACGGCGCTGCGCCTCATCAAGTTGCTGCGGGAGCTGAGCAAACAGCTCTGCCGCATGCTGGCTTTTGCCTTCCTTCAGCAGGGCACGAATGGCGAGTAATTGCCAGTTGGTCTTGCTATCATCTGAGCTTTGCTGCATCTGATTCAGATAATAACCGGAGTCAGCCTGCGCCGCCCCGTCAAGATGGGCCGTGCTCTGATCGGTTTTTTGAATGCCGCAACCAGTGAAAATCAGGGCTGCCAGAATGACCGGCAGGCCGCGTGCAGCTTTCGAACGAAGAAGCGTTGACAGTACCATACTGTATCCAGTGATATTTTTATTCGATGCTCAATATTAAATCGGCAATACGGACTAAACAATGAAACAACACCAATCGGCGGATAATTCTCACGGTCAGCTCTATATTGTACCGACTCCCATCGGTAATTTAGGCGATATTACTCAACGTGCGCTCGCCGTGTTGCAGGATGTTGACCTGATTGCCGCAGAGGATACGCGTCATACGGGCCTGCTGCTTCAGCATTTTGCTATTTCGGCCCGACTCTTTGCGCTTCACGATCATAATGAGCAACAAAAAGCCGAAACGCTGGTGGCAAAGTTGAAAGAGGGGCAGAACATTGCGCTGGTTTCAGATGCGGGCACGCCGCTGATTAACGATCCTGGCTATCATCTGGTACGCACCTGCCGTGAAGCCGGTATCCGCGTCGTACCGCTTCCCGGCCCGTGTGCAGCGATTGCTGCGTTAAGCGCTGCCGGGCTGCCTTCCGACCGTTTCTGCTATGAAGGTTTTCTGCCTGCCAAATCAAAAGGACGCCGCGACGCGTTAAAAGCGCTGGAAGAAGAGACGCGTACTCTGATTTTCTATGAATCAACCCATCGTCTGCTGGAAAGCCTTGAGGATATCGTGGCGGTACTGGGGCATTCTCGCTATGTCGTGCTGGCGCGCGAGCTGACTAAAACCTGGGAGTCCATTTATGGCGCGCCTGTTGGCGACCTGCTGGCCTGGGTAAAAGAAGATGAAAATCGCCGTAAAGGCGAAATGGTGCTGATTATTGAAGGGCATAAAGCGCAGGAAGACAGCCTGCCTGCCGATGCACTTCGTACGCTGGCGCTGTTACAGGCAGAGCTGCCGCTAAAAAAAGCGGCGGCGCTGGCGGCAGAAATTCACGGCGTGAAAAAGAATGCGCTGTATAAATATGCGCTGGAGCAGCAGGCGTAAACCGGCTTCCAGCCGGGAGCGTTAAAACACCTTATTGCCCGATACGGCAAAATATCGGGCAATAAGATTATACAATTTTCAACTCAACAGCCGTTTGTTCCAGTGCCTTGCGATCTTCCTCACTGATACTCTCATCGGTGATCACACAGTCTATTTTTTCCATTGGCAGGACCTGGTTAAAACCGCGGCGGTTAAACTTAGTCGCGTCGAGCACGGCAATCACCTTATGCGCGGCGGCAGCCATGACGCCACTGATGGAATAGCCTTCGTTAAACGTCGTGATCCCGTTGGTAGTATCAATACCGTCAGCGCCAACAAACATTACATCGGCGCTAATCCCCTGCAACGAGCGCTCGGCAATTGTACCGTGCATCGAGTGCGTTTTATGGCGAACCGTTCCTCCACAGACGACCAGGGTGATGTCTTTATTATCAGAAAGCGTAAACGCGGCGGGGAGGTTATTGGTAATAACGGTGATATTGGTGCTTTTGGTCAACGCTTCGGCGACAAGCAACGTGGTGCTGCCGCTATCAAGAAGCACGGTCATTCCTTCTTCTATCATTGCCGCAGCAGCCTGAGCGATGCGTTTTTTAGGATCGCTGGCAAGCTGATAGCGATCTTCCAGGATGACCTCCTGGTTATCGCTATCATGAGCATGGCTATCTGGTCTGGCAGCTCCACCATGAAAGCGCGTAACCAGGCCTTTATCTTCCAGCAATCGCAAATCGGCGCGGATAGTGACCTCCGAAATGCCAAAAGCGTTAGAAAGATCTAAAACCAGCACGCTGCCCTGCGAATTAACCAGATCGACAATTTTGTTCCTTCGTTCAAATGAGTTCATGTCAGTTTGCCTGATGATTAGCTAACGATTAGTTTAATCGAAGGATAGTGAAAGGTGAACGCCAATCTTCGAAAGTAATTGTGAGCCAGCTCAGGTTGCTGGCTCATACCGTTTAAGACAGTTTAAGCAAAATTTTACCCTGCATTGGTGCGCCTTTTAGCGCCTGCACTTCTTTGGCGAAACTTTCCGCAGTGCCTACATGAGCAATCAGCGGTTCAAGCGTAATTTTTTTCTCGCTTAGCAAACGTGATGCGATCTGCCACTCCTCACCGGGCCAGGGGCCAGAGTAATTCATCCAGCTGCCCAGAATGGTGAGTTCTTTACGCAAAATCTGGCCAAATACGCCGGCGGTCAGGGTTAAATCATGATGTAGCGTCCCGACCAGCGCCAGCTGCGCGCGCGGCCCGGCAATCTCTATCGCCAGAGAAACGGTTTGCGGCGAACCTGCGGTTTCGAGTACCAGCTGATCAAACTGGCTATCAGCAAGCGCAGACTGGATCTGTGCACTACTCATTTCCCGGCTATTAAATACGTGAGTCGCACCCAGTTCAGTTGCCAGAGCCAGCTTCTGCGGATTGATATCAATAGCGGTAATGCTTTTCGCGCCCAGCTCGCGAGCACACTGGAGTGCCAGCAGACCAATCGTTCCGGCACCCACAATGACCACATTTTTCCCCTCGCATCCTTGCGCCAGGTGGAAAGCATGAAGCCCAACGGTAATGGGTTCGATAAACGCACCGTCCGCAATCGGCATGGCGGCGGGAAGATGAAAAAGATTGGCGCGTTTTACCACCACATACTCGGCATTGCCGCCTTCGCTGCGGGAGCCGACAAACTGGTACTGCTTGCAAAGAGAGAAATATTGCCGTAGGCACTGAGGGCAGTTAAAGCAGGGGAGTAACGGCACGCAGGCTACCGCATCACCGGGAACGAGATCGGTCACGTCAGCACCGCAGGACTCAACATAGCCGCTAAACTCATGGCCCAGCGTAATAGGATAGTAATGCGCGCCATGCGCAAAAATGCGCGGAATATCTGAACCACACAGGCCTGAGCTGACAACCTTTACCCGCACGTCATCACCGGTGGTTAACTGCGGCATGGGACGTTCTTCAACGCGCACGTCTCCCTCAGCGTGGATCACCACTGATTTCATAAAATTCTCCAGAAATGTAAGGGGGGCGATGCCCCCCACAGGATTAAGAAAGGGTTTGGCCTGGCTGCGTGAGCGTCTCCGCTTTTTCTGCCGCGGCTATGCTACGCGCTCTGCGCCAGGTGAGCAGTACGCCGAGAACATACACGGCGGCAATGACCACGAAGCCGACGATGTTCTGCCAGGTAAAGAGCTGGATCAGCAGCCAGGTAATCG
Organism: Klebsiella sp. RIT-PI-d; assembly: GCF_001187865.1. Classification (NCBI taxonomy): domain Bacteria; kingdom Pseudomonadati; phylum Pseudomonadota; class Gammaproteobacteria; order Enterobacterales; family Enterobacteriaceae; genus Klebsiella; species Klebsiella sp. RIT-PI-d. The sequence continues at coordinate 409,447 of NZ_LGIT01000003.1, read as the reverse complement.
GCGATCCGCCCTGATCCATTGACGCGACCAGCCCGCCGTTTTTCAGCGCGCCTGCATTGGCGGCAAGCTGGGTATGCAGGCCAATGGTTTGCGTCGCGATCCACAGGGTGATCCCCATAATGATGACCCCGGAAATAAGCGTGCGGAACAGGTTGCCCTGATGCACGGCCACCGCCATTGCCACAAAGAAGCCGATGGTCGCCAGGTCGCCGAACGGCAAAACCTGGTTGCCCGGCACCACCACCGCCACCAGAATGGTTAACGGGATAAAGATCAGGCTGGCGGAGACCACCGAGGTGTGACCGAGCAGTAGCGCCGGGTCCAGACCAATCAGAAAATCCTGGCTGCCAAATTTCGCCTGCAGGCGTTTACGCGCCTGTTTTGCGATAGACGTCAGGCCATCCATAATCGGTTTGATCACCCGGGGCATTAACAGCATCACGGCCGCTGTTTTCACCGCCAGTTGCAGGATGGCTTTGGTGTCATAACCGGCTAACAGGCCAATAATAATCCCCATAATAAAACCGACGGTAACCGGTTCTCCGAACGGACCAAAACGTTTCTGAACGTCATCGGCGCTAAAATGAATCCGGTTCAGGCCGGGAATTTTATCGATGATAAGATCGACCAGCACTGCAATGGGCCCCATGTATGCCGAACTGCCGTGAGGAATAGCAATACCGTCGAGACCAAAATAGTCCCGCGCGTCTTTGGCAAACCAGTCGCCCAGTTTGTAGACAAACGCCGCGTGCAGCACTACACCGAGAATACCAATCCAGTACGACCCGGTAGCCAGATGCAACATTGCGCCGGTAAAGGTCATGTGCCAGATATTCCAGATATCGACGTTAACGACCCGGGTCATGCGCGTTACCAGCATCAGTACGTTGACGCCAATTGCCACCGGGATTGCTACCAGCGCAATCTGTGATGCCCATGTCATGGGTGAAGAGCCTGGCCAGCCGATATCGACTACATGCAGATTAATTTGAAACTGCTCGGCCATAGCTTTCGCCGCGGGTCCGATGGAATCCAGCATTAAGCCAATAACAAGCCCAATCCCGACGAAGCCAATCCCAATATGCAGGCCGCCCTTAAAACAGTCCCCGAGCTTCATCCCCAGTAGTTTTGAGAAGATGATAATCACAATCGGCAGCATAACTGTCGGACCTAAGTCGAGGATATAACGCATTATTTCGCTAAACATGACGCTACCCCACGAGGATGCTCAGGATTTTCTGCTGCAGCGCTTCGATGCCCACGCCGGAAATAAAAGGCATACCGTGAACCACCGGAATTTCACCAAATGCCCGATCGACCTTAGCAGTCGTACAAATCATATCGACCCCATCCATATAGGTTTCGATTTCGTTGACCCGGCACTGAACCAGGTCCAGCGTGATGTTGTGAGCATCACATAATTCTTTGATTTCTTCTGCTGCCATCGTTGAGGTTGCTACCGCACCGCCACAGGCGACAATTACTTTACGTTTCATAGGGTATTCCTTTTATTATCAGTGTGTTGTTAGGCCTGAGCGCACGGCTCAGCGTCGAGGATTGTTTTTTGAAACAGGTGCCCAAGCTCGCTGTCAGACGCCGCCAGCAGAGCATCGAGAGCGTCTGGATTTTGCAGCTCACTGAATAACCGCCGCAGCAGCGTTAGCTGTGCCGTTGGGTTCTCTACAATCAGCGCAATGATCAATGAGACCGGAATTTCACCGTCATCATCTGCGCGGCGGAAAAGGACCGGATTCTGCGGGCGAATCAGGTAAATCGCCGGGGATTTTGCATGTATTGCTTCGCAGTGCGGGATCGCAACCGCATGATTTTCCAGGGCGATACCGGTGGGGAAATCGGCTTCCCGCGCCAGTAACGCCTGCGGCCAGGTTTCGTGCACGACGCCCTTCACCAGCATCTCTTGTCCGATATGCTCCAGCGCCTGATGGCAGGTACTGAAATCAATTCCGATGCGAACAAATAATTGGCTCATAAATCCTCTTTATGACGATCAGGCTATTTCGGAAGAACAACCGTAACGGTAGGCACGCAGCACATCCTGAATCTTATCGAGGATGAGAATGTGCGGCGTGGCGGTAAGTTCGCTCATTGCCAGGCGTTCGAACTGCACCGGCATATACTGGCTAATAAGCCCCAGCGGCAGGGAGGCGGTACTCAGGTTGGCGAGGAGTTTTTCTACGCTCTGGCTTATGCGTGGATGCGGCCAGTAATAGCGGATGCGATCGGAGAGGCTGAAATGGATATCAACCATCGCCTGACTCCAGGCTGGACGATAATATTTTTTCCAGTAGCCTGGTTCATTCAACATGACTTCATCAATTACGTCCAGCACCCGGCTACGATCTTCCGGTGCGATAAGTTCATTCTCCATTTTTGCGAGGGCGAAAATGGCCTCGCGCAACGCGAACGTCAGTGCCGGTCCAACTTTGAGGATAGCGAAATGATCCTGCACCAGCGCGCGATAGGCGTAGCGGGTCTGATAATCCGTAGAGTGCGCCTCGTAGACCATGGGCGTGTCTTTGATCCAGCGTGACAGCGCCTGTGCCTGCTGCGGCTGATAATGAATAATTTGCGTGTGATCGAATTCAACGCCGGGTTGAACCACAATGGCAATGACGCGCGTGAGCGCCTCGTCCAGACCTCGTGTACGAAAGGCAACCTGATGGGTTTCCAGCGTGCGGGCGGCGTCTTCCGCTCGCGTAACGTGCACGCTACCAATAGTGCTGGCCTCACCGCCAGGAACCGGAACTTCAGTGCCGATAACGTAGGTCAGATGACGTTTCTGTTCTGCTGTCGCCGTGTGCTCTGCCACCTGACACAGCTGAGCCGCACGTTCTGCCACGACTACCGGGTCCAGCGGCACCGGATCGTCTGCGCAGGACATCGAGGCATCAAGATGAATTTTACTGAAGCCCGCCGCCACGTAAGCGCGGATCAGTTCGAGCGATTTTTCCATCGCGGAGGCCGCATTTTCATGTTGCCAGCAGTTTGGGCCAAGATGATCGCCGCCAAGGATAATACGCGCCTGCGGGAAACCTACAGTTTCAGCAATCTTATACACAAAATCGCGAAAATCAGCGGGTTGCATGCCGGTATAGCCGCCAAACTGATTCACCTGATTTGATGTTGCCTCTATTAACACTTTGTTTTGCGTATGCAAATCAAAGCGCAATGCGGCTTCGATGACCAACGGATGTGCAGAGCAAACGGAACAGATACCCGTGTGTTTACCCGCTTTATGAGCAGAAATAATCTCTTTCATTTTAATCTCCGTTTGCTTATTTTTATCTTCATAATCTTTTGAGCCTGAAGCAAAGAGAACATGCGGCGTTCGTGATCGTGCTCGTAAAAAATTCGCTGCAGTTTCTTAAGTTACCCAGGATTTACAGCTTTCCTTCACAGCCGCAGTCAGCAATCACTTTCTTCACGACAGCTTTCATGGCTGCTTTTGCCGGAACCATGTAATGACGTGGATCGCTGGCATCCGGATAACTAAGGAAATAGGCCTTAAGCGCATCCGAAAACGCGATTTTTAATTCGGTCGCCACGTTGACTTTGCACACGCCTCCCGAAATGGCCTGACGGATATCCTGAGCAGGAAGGCCCGATGCGCCGTGAAGCACCAGCGGGACGTTAACGGTATGACGAATTTCCTCAAGGCGGACGAAATCGAGTTTTGGCTCTGCTGTATAAAGCCCGTGAGCAGTGCCGATGGCGACTGCCAGGGAATCAATTCCCGTTCTTTCAACGAATTCTTGCGCCTGCTGTGGATGGGTATAAAGCGCGTCTTTTCCGTCGACGATCAGATCGTCTTCCTGACCGCCCAGACGGCCTAACTCAGCTTCTACGCTGACATCGTAACGGTGACAAAAATCGACGACTTTCTTCACCAGCGCTACGTTTTCGTTAAAGGCTAAGTGGGAACCGTCAATCATCACCGAACGCACGCCCGCCAGAACTTTGCTCTCAATGTCGGCGAATTTTTCGTGATGATCTAAATGGATGGCCAGCGGCTGGTTAAACTGGTGGGCCAGCGCACCTGCAATAGCCACAATATTCTGGCTACCTGCATAGCTGAATGTGCCCGGCGTACCGGCGACGATCAGCGGAGAACGCAGTTCAGCTGCGGTTTCTACAACGACCTGCAGCGTTTCAAGATTGTGGATATTGAATGCGGGTACGGCATAGCCTTCATACTGTGCTTTTCGCAGCATCGCGGTGGTCGAAATAACGTACATTACCCCTCCGAAATCTTTCGTTTGTTTTCTTCGAAAGAAAGTATAGGGTTTTGAAAAGGTTTTATGTGATCAAAGTCTGATATCGAAAGAAAAAGAAATATTATGAATGTTTGGGCGAGATGAAAGTGCTGGCGATAGCTGCCAGCATTCAGGAGGGGAGGTATAAAATGTTGTTAAAAAGAGAAATGAATGCGCGTTGACAGCGCGCTTAAAACGAAAGTGTGCGATCAGTCGCTTTTCTTCTCAATATGGCCCAGATCTTTTTGTGGAAAACAGTAGTCGCGCACCCGGCGTTTCAGTTCTGCGGCATCCGGGAATCCACCGTCCTGTTTACGATCCCAGACGATCTGCCCATCGATATCAATCACAAAAATTCCGCCGGTACCAGGGACAAGGCGTACTGAATCAAGATCGGTACTAAATGTCTGGAGCAGTTCCTGCGCCATCCAGGTTGCCCGAAGCATCCAGTTACATTGCGAGCAATACTGGAGTGTTACCGCGTTTTTACGCATTTTTATCATCTCTGAAAAAAAGGAATTGGGGGGATAATTTACCGATGTTGCGGCAAAAATGTGAAGACTTTGTGAAGTTGTTGCAATTGATAATAGTTATCATTAGTATTCAATGCATAATTTATAACAGTACGTGATCTTTTTATTTACCCCATTTTCGACGAGTCAGTGGAAGAGAGATGTGAGCCCCGATACTAATAAAATTAAGGCTTACAAGACATTATGCATACATCGCACATTTCTTTGCATCGCTTTGGGAAAAGCGTTCTGGCGACCTCATTGCTCGCCTCGCTTTATCAGGCCCCGGCTTATGCGGCACAGACCTCACCGGCAACGACCACAGTAAATCCTGCATACGAGGAGCCTGCCGATCGGATGATCGTTAGCGCGCCTGCGCCGGTACTGAACGCAGGAAATCGCCATACGCTCGGCGCTCAGGAGTTGCAGAACAAAGGCGCAAACGACTTTGGATCCATTATGCGCTATGAGCCGCTGATCGGTGCGACGGGCACCAGCGGCGGCTCCGGAAACGGTAAAAGCGGATTCGATCGCGGCGGTTATACCGGCTACAACATTCGCGGGCTGGAGAGCAATCGCGTCGGCATTGATGTAGACGGAATACCGCAGCCGGACGCTACCGGGCGAAGCTATGTCAGCCGTTCAGGTCTGAATACGTTTGGTATTGGCCGGGACTATATCGATCCCTATATGTATGGCAATGTGGACATTGAATCCGGTGCGACTTCGACAGATCAGGCGAATACCTCCATCGGCGGCAATGTCTCCTTCCGCCCGAAATCTGCGGATGACTATCTGCGCCCCGGAAAAGAGGCCGGGTTCGGTTACCAGAGTGACTATGATTCCGCCGATCGTAGCTGGCACAACGGCATCACCGGTGCGGCAGGGGATGAGACGCTGCGCGGCATTTTCGTCTACAGCCGTCGTGACGGTCAGCAAACGCGTAATAATAGCGATACGGTAGACGCTTATCCGGCCAACTGGCACTCCGACGCCATGATGACGTCAGGGATCTGGCAGCCCGGCGATGAGCATAAATTCACCGGCACGCTGGATTACTATCACAAGACCAATCATAGCCGGTATGACGCGTGGAACAGCAGCGGTAGCCAGATCCTTGGCGACGCGCAGCAAACCAGTCAGACCCGTCGCTGGGGAGCCAGCCTGAAAGATGACTGGACACCGATGAACGACTGGCTGGACAGCATGTCGACCAAAGTTTACTACCAACATACCGAAGCGCACGATCGGACTTATCAGCCGGACAGCATCGCGACCGGGATGCAGACCGTCTATTCCAATTATGATACTGAAACCTGGGGCCTGCAAAATGCGCTGACGAAGACCCTTGGCCGTCACGATCTGAGCGCCGGTTTTAACGCCAGCACGACTAAAACCGAGCGTCCTTTTAAGCAATCGCCGACGCCCAGTGCCTATACTGAAATCATGCAACCGGAAGCCGACAGCCAGAGTTATACGCTCGGCGCATTCTTGCAGGATCAGATTAATTTCGATGTCGAAGGCCACCATTTCGCGATTATTCCCGGCGCGCGCGTTGTCCGTCAGTCGATGAAGCCGCAAAGCCTTGCGGATTTAACAACCAATAGCGCCGTGCTGGACGAAGGCGAAGTCTCAACGTTGTACGGCAAAAATTCCGATACGCAACTGCTGCCGTCGCTGACGTTCCAGTATGACATCACTCCGCGTCTGATGACCTGGCTGCAATACAAACGCGGCGCTGAATTCCCGAATGCCAGCCAGCTTTACGGCTCGTGGAATCTCGGCTCCAGCTATGCCGGAAGACAGCAATATGCGCTTATTGGCAATACCGATCTGAAAACCGAAACCAGCGATAACGTTGAGTGGGGGATGAAAGGAGAGGTGACCGACGGTGTGACGCTGCGTACCTCGCTGTTCTATAACACCTATAAAAACTTTATTGCTTATACCCGCTATTCGCGTGCCAATAACCCGGACCAGTTCACTCATGTGCCGTCGAACATTTACACCACTTATCAGGCGGAAAACCGTGACAAAGCCTATATCTACGGCGGTGAAATTAGCGCGAAGTTTAATGTCGGTACCTGGTTCGAAGAGATAAATGGCTTAAGCGCCACGCTGGCGTACGGCTATTCTCAGGGACAATCAAAATCAAGCTATAGCGGCGATAAATACATCGATCTCGACAGCATCGCGCCGATGAAAGCCATCGCTGGCGTGGCGTGGGACGATCCGGCAAAACGCTATGGTACCGCGCTGGTTGCCACCTTTGTGAAGGGCAAGCGCGCCGCCACGACCAGTCGTGAATCCTACGCGAATACCGGTTCTGCGATTGCGAGCGCCAGTAATGAGTATATTCGCGTGCCGGGCTATGGTCTGCTGGACTGGACGGCCTGGTGGCAGGTGGCGAAGAACGTCAGACTCAATAGCGGAATTTACAACATTACCGATCGTAAATATCGCGACTACCTGAGCAGCCGGACCATTGAGCAATCGACGCGTCAGGATGCTTATGACAAGGCGCTGGCCGTGATGCCAGGACGTACGTGGCAATTGGGCGTTAACGTCGACTTCTGAGTAAAGCGTTATTTCTGATGCCTGTACCCCCCGGCCTCGCTGCCGGGGTTTTTAACCTTTTAAGGAAGCAAACATTATGTCCGTTCCATCAGCAGACGTTTCAACTCTCTGGCAGCAATATCAGAGCCTTAAAGCACAGGATCCTGCAAAGTATGCCCGCGATATCGCCGCAGAAATGGCAATCAGTGAAGCGGAGTTGACCGCCGCACGGGTCGGCCACGATGCGCTACGTTTGACCAGTGAGATGCGTGAAATACTGGCGGCGCTGGAACAGGTTGGCGACACCAAATGCATCTGCCGCAACACCTGGGCCGTCCACGAGCACAGCGGCAGCTTTACCCATCTGCACCTCAGTGAACATGCCGGGATCGTGTTGAATCCGCGTGCGCTTGACCTGCGCCTGTTCTTCGGCCAGTGGGCCAGCGCCTTCAGCCTGTGCGAGCACAGCCCGCACGGCGAGCGTCACAGCCTGCAATTTTTCGATCATCAGGGGGACGCGGTGCTGAAAGTCTATGTTACCGCGCAGACCGATCTGACCGCGTGGAATGCGCTGGTTGCCCGGTTTACCGCGCGTGACGTGATACCGCTGGTGATTACCGCTGCCCCGACCGTAGAGCATGCGCAAAACCCGGATGCCCATGCGCTGGATCGGCAATGGCGGGAGATGACCGATGTTCACCAGTTCTTCGGCCTGCTGAAGAAACATCGCCTGTCGCGTCAACAGGCATTTCGCCTGGTAGGCGACGATCTGGCCTGCCAGGTTGATAATAACGCTCTGCCGCGTTTGCTGAATACCGTCCTGGCTCAGGGCAATGAGATCATGATTTTTGTTGGCAATCGCGGCTGCGTGCAGATCTTCACCGGAACGCTGGAAAAACTGACGCCGATGAAAGGCTGGATCAATATTTTTAACCTGCACTTTACTCTGCACCTGCCTGAAGCGGGGATCGCCGAAAGTTGGATCACGCGCAAGCCCACTGCCGACGGCCATGTCACCAGCCTCGAACTGTTCGCCGCTGACGGCACTCAGATCGCCCAGATCTACGGCCAGCGTAGCGAGGGGCAGCCGGAGCAGGCCCAATGGCGTATGCAGATGGACGCGTTGTGCAATGACGGGATTGGCGCATGAAAAAATTACTGATGCTGCTGGCTGCTCTGCCGCTGGTAGCGAGTGCTGCCGGGCACAAGATCGTGTCGCTGGGCGGGGACGTAACCGAAATCGTGTACGGGCTGGGCGCACAGGGGCAGCTGGTCGGACGCGATACCACCAGCAGCTGGCCTCCCGACGCGCAACAGCTGCCGGATGTCGGCTACGTCAGGCAGCTTAACACCGAAGGCATTTTATCCCTGCGTCCGGATGTTGTTCTGGCGAGTCAACAGGCGCAGCCGTCGTCGGTCCTGCAAAACGTTGAAGAAAACCACGTCAGGATCGTCAATGTTCCCGGCGGCTACTCGCTAGCGGCCATTGATAGCAAAATTGCTACGATTGCCGATGCGCTGGGAAAACCTGCGGAAGGCGCGAGGCTGCGGCAAACGCTGAAGGCGCAGATTGACGCGTTACCGCAGACACCTGTCAACAAACGGGTCCTGTTCCTGCTGAGTCACGGCGGGATGGGAACGCTGGTTGCCGGGCAGGATACCGCGGCCGACGGAGCGATCCGCGCGGCGGGTTTGCAGAACGCCATGCAGGGCTTCGCGCACTATCGTGGACTGTCGCAGGAAGGCATCATTGCCAGCCAGCCGGATCTGATTGTCATCTCTGCCGCGGGCGTCAGGGGAATGGGGGGAGAAGCAAACCTGTGGAAACTACCGGGTCTGGCGCAGACCCCCGCCGGACAGCATAAGCAGGTCATGATCATCGACGATATGGCGATGCTTGGTTTTAGCTTACGCACTCCGCAGGCGTTACTGGAAATGCGCCAAAAAGCGGAGCGCCTGCCCTGATGCCTCGTGCGGTAGTGTGTTCATTATGGCTCATGTTACTTCTATTGCTTGTTATCACTCTGGGGGCCACGACTCAGGGGGCAATGTCGCTGCCGGTAAGCCGTCTGTGGAACGGTAGCGATGATGCGCTGCGCCAGATTTGGCTGACTATTCGGCTGCCGCGCGTGCTGCTGGCACTGGTAGTCGGCGCGGCGCTGGCGCTGTCCGGTTGCGTGATGCAGGGATTGTTCCGTAATCCGCTTGCCGATCCGGGGTTATTGGGGATCAGTAGCGGCAGCGCGCTGGCGGTGGCCTGCTGGCTGGTCCTGCCGCTGCCGGTTCCGGCCCTGGTAGCGCTGTATGCGCCGATGCTGGCGGCGTTTATCGGCAGCCTGGCAGTGATGGCGGTTATTTTTCTGCTCAGTAAAGCCCGCGATAATTCCCTGTCGCGCCTGCTGCTGGTCGGTATTGCGATCAATGCCCTGTGCGGCGCGGCGGTGGGATTGCTCTCCTGGATCAGCAGCGATGCCCAGCTTCGCCAGCTTTCTCAGTGGGGCATGGGAAGCCTGGGGCAGGCGCAGTGGTCGACATTAGGCGTGGCGACAACGCTGATTTTGCCCTCGGCGGTGGCAGTATGGGGCGTCGCCCGGCAGCTTAATTTGTTGCAACTGGGCGATGAGGAGGCGCATTACCTGGGCGTTAATGTGCCACGATTACAACGCGTAATGTTGCTATGCAGCGCCCTGCTGGTAGCGGCAGCGGTCGCCATCAGCGGGATTATTGGTTTTATTGGCCTGGTGGTTCCGCACCTGATGCGCATGTGGCTGGGGGCCGACCATCGGGCGCTGGTGCCCGGATCGCTGCTGGCAGGCGCCATACTGCTACTTATTGCCGATACGGCGGCCCGCACCGTGGTGGTGCCTGCGGAAATGCCGGTGGGGCTTATCACCAGTCTGCTTGGCGCGCCGTGGTTTTTGTGGCTCATTTTCCGCCAGAGGAGGGCGACCTGTGGTTGATTCATTTACTGCCCACCATCTGCGCCTGCAGCGCGGATCGCGATGGCTGATTGATGATGTTTCGTTAACGCTGACCTGCGGTGAGCTGGTGGCGTTAATTGGCCCGAACGGTGCGGGAAAATCCACCTTACTGCGCCTGCTGAGCGGATATTTATCACCGGCGCAGGGAGAGTGCATGATGGCCGGGCGTCCGCTGGCAAACTGGGCCGCCGGGGTGCTCTCGCGCCGGCGAGCAGTGATGTTGCAGCAAACGCAGCTGCAATTCGACTGGCCGGTTGATGCCATCGTCGCCATGGGGCGCGCGCCCTGGGGAGCGCGAAATGAGAAGGCGATTGTTCGCCAGGTGATGGCGCTAACCGGATGCGACGATCTGGCAACTCGTCGCTACGCCACGCTGTCCGGCGGCGAACAGCAGCGGGTGCAACTGGCGCGCTGTCTGGCGCAATTATGGCAAGACGACGCACCGGAGGGCTGGCTGTTTCTTGATGAGCCGACCTCGGCGCTGGATCTGTATCATCAGCAACAACTGCTGCGCCTGCTAAAAAAGCTCACCGCTGGCGGCAAGTTGCATGTCTGTGTGGTACTGCACGATCTTAATCTGGCTGCGCTATGGGCGGACCGCATTCTGCTTTTACACGAAGGCAAACTGGTTGCCGAAGGCGCGCCGCAGCAGGTTATTCAAACCGGGATCATTACCAGATGGTATGGGGCGGAAGTACAGGTGACGGTGCTGCCGGGCAGCGACCGGCCGCACGTTTTTCTGAGTGCGTAACGGGTGACAGGAGAATTCTGGCCAGCAACCGTGAGATTTCTCCCCGTACGGTTTTCGGTGGCAGCGGCGTAGAAAAACAAAAATCCCCCGACAAGCGGGGGATGATAAGGCCAGAATCAGGTCACAGGCGCCGGATTAAACACCGCCAGCTGGTTGTGCAGACCCCACTGATCCGAGAAGGTTTTCTTCCGACCACTCGCCACGTCGAGAATAAAGTGGAACAGTTTCCAGCCCACGTCCTCAATGGTTTCTTCACCAGTAGCGATAGTACCGGCATTGATATCCATCAGATCGTACCAGCGGTTTGCCAGCTCGGTACGGGTCGCCATTTTGATTACCGGCACGGCCATCAGACCGTATGGGGTTCCGCGACCGGTAGTAAATACCTGAACAGTGATCCCGGAGGCCACCTGCTGCGTACCGCAGACGAAATCGCTGGCTGGCGTCGCCGCGTAAATCAAACCGCGTTTTGTCGGCCGCTGACCCGGCGAGAGCACTTCTGAAATCGCGCTTTTGCCTGACTTCGCAATCGAGCCGAGGGCTTTTTCTACCACGTTGGCCAGGCCGCCTTTTTTATTACCCGGAGACGGGTTAGCGCTGCGGTCCGTTTGACCCAGGTCGAGATAATTATCATACCAGGCCATTTCTTCGAGCAGGCGCTTGCCCACGTCTTCGTTAATGGCGCGCGGCGTTAACAGATGGATCGCATCGCGAACTTCGGTTACCTCTGAGAACATTACCGTTCCGCCACAGCGGATAAGCAGGTCAGAGGCATAGCCTACCGCCGGGTTCGCGGTAACGCCAGAAAACGCATCGCTACCGCCACACTGCATGCCGACGACCAGCTCAGAGGCCGGACATGTTTCACGCTTGCGCTGGTTAAGCTTTTGCAGATGACGCTCGGCAACGACCAGAATGTCCTCAACCATCGATTTGAAACCGACGTGCTGCTCATCCTGCAGGCGAACAATGCTGGCTTCCTCAACCGGGATCGCTTTAACGTCTTCCGTGCCTTTTAACAGGCGCTCCGGCTGGAGTTTTTCACAGCCCAGACCAACTACCATGACTTCGCCGCCAAAGTTCGGGTTCAGCGCGATGTTGTGGATAGTACGAATCGGTACAATTGCTGCCGGCGCATTGATTGCGACACCGCAGCCGTACAGATGATTCAACCCGACCACGCCGTCTACATTCGGGTATTTCGGCAGGAGATCACGCTCGATGATTTTGACCACATAATCAACAACGCCGGCGACACAATGGACGCTGGTTGAAATACCCAGCAGGTTCTTGGTCCCAACGCTGCCGTCCGGATTACGAAAACCCTCAAAGGTATAACCTTCCAGCGGCGGCAGAGGTTCCGGCACTTTGGTTGCCAGCGGCAGCGTGTTCAGCGGCGGCGCTTTTGGCAGTTCAACGGTGGATTCATCAATCCAGCTGCCCTTTACCACATCGCGCACGGCATAGCCGATAACCTCGCCATAGCGCACGATTTCGCCGTGGACAGGAATATCCACCAGCGCCACTTTATGTCCCTGTGGAATATGTTCAATGAGTTCCAGCCCGTCGGGAAAACGTGTTCCCGCCTTTAAACCGTTATCATTAACAATAATCGCCACATTATCGGTTTCATGTACTTTAATATAGAACGCCGAAGGCGATTGCTGTCTAATTTCGATGTCGGCCATTGTCCAGTATTCTCCAGCAAATGTAGATAATAAAAACGGGTAACCTGAGCGTTTTAAAAATAATTATAAAAAATAAAACCTCAATATTATGTACGTAAGAATGCACTGACTTCAAAAATTAGAATGTGATCTGGATCACTGATTTTCGCGGTAGCCCCTGACACCGGGGGGGTAAAGCGTAAATCTGTGCATCAGCGCCCAGAAGTATGTGCATTTGACATATATATTAGTTGTTGTCCCCTTTTAAATTATGCAAATGCACAATGTGCAATATCGGCTGGCTGATTATACTAATCGTCAATTACATTGTATCTGATCCGTTTATTGAGATGCCTGCATCAATAAAAAATCAGTAACGCTGTCTGATAAAAATAATTAAACAGATCGCTCCGTACCCGAGGATAAATAATGTCGCTGGATACTGCTATTAAATCAAAAAGAGTCATTCCGACCCGCTATATAATACTGTCAATTATCTTTATGGTAACTGCCGTTAACTATGCGGATCGTGCAACGCTGTCGATTGCCGGCAGTGCGGTGGCCGAAGAGTTGCATCTTAGCACCATCTCAATGGGCTACATCTTCTCTGCTTTCGGCTGGGCCTATCTGTTGATGCAAATCCCCGGCGGCTGGCTGCTGGATAAATTCGGCTCGAAGAAAGTCTATACCTACAGCCTGTTCTTCTGGTCATTATTTACTTTCCTGCAAGGGTTCGTGGATGTATTCCCGCTGGCCTGGGCCGGGATGTCGATGTTTGTTATGCGCTTTATGCTCGGTTTCTCCGAAGCGCCTTCTTTTCCGGCTAACGCCCGTATCGTCGCCGCCTGGTTCCCGACGAAAGAGCGTGGTACCGCTTCAGCGCTGTTTAACGCCGCCCAGTACTTCTCCCTGGCTATTTTCTCACCGTTACTCGGCTGGCTGACTTTTGCCTGGGGCTGGGAGCACGTCTTTACCGTAATGGGCGTGATTGGTTTTGTGCTGACCGGCCTGTGGGTGAAGTTTATTCATAATCCGACTGACCACCCACGGATGACTGCGGAAGAGCTGGATTACATCACCAAAGGCGGCGCGGTGGTTGATATGGACCACAAAAAGCCGGGGGAAACTAAATCAGGTCCTAAGCTTCATTACATCAAGCAACTGCTGACTAACCGTATGATGCTGGGCGTGTTTTTTGGCCAGTATTTCATTAATACCATTACCTGGTTCTTCCTCACCTGGTTCCCGATTTACCTGGTGCAGGATAAAGGCATGTCGATTCTGAAAGTGGGTCTGGTCGCGTCTATACCTGCGCTGTGCGGTTTTGCAGGCGGCGTATTAGGCGGTGTGTTCTCTGATCATCTTATCAAGCGCGGCGCAACGCTTACTCTGGCGCGAAAGTTACCAATTGTGCTTGGAATGCTGCTTGCATCAACGATTATTCTCTGTAATTACACCAATAATACCACTCTGGTTGTCGCCCTGATGGCGCTGGCATTCTTTGGTAAAGGTTTTGGTGCGCTGGGATGGCCGGTGATTTCCGATACCGCGCCGAAGGAAATTGTCGGCCTGTGCGGTGGGGTATTTAACGTATTTGGCAACGTGGCGTCTATCGCGACTCCGCTGGTCATCGGTTATCTGGTGAGTGAACTGCACTCATTCAACGCCGCGCTGATATTCGTAGGCTGTTCAGCACTAATGGCGATGATTTGCTATCTGTTCATTGTTGGCGATATCAAGCGTATGGAACTCCAGAAATAATTCACGGTTAAGTTACAAGGTACAGATGATGAATAAAGATATTTTCCCGAATAAATTCAAAGCTGCGCTGGCCGCGCAGCAAGTTCAGATTGGCTGCTGGTCCGCGCTGGCCAGTCCAATCAGCACTGAAGTACTCGGTCTGGCAGGATTTGACTGGCTGGTTCTGGACGGCGAACATGCGCCGAATGATATCACCACCTTTATTCCGCAGTTGATGGCCCTGAAAGGCAGCCCAAGTGCGCCCGTCGTTCGTGTGCCAACTAACGATCCTGTGGTCATCAAGCGTCTGCTGGATATCGGTTTCTATAACTTCCTGATCCCGTTCGTTGAAACGCAGGAAGAAGCCGCGCAGGCTGTTGCATCAACGCGTTATCCGCCGGAAGGTATTCGCGGCGTATCCGTTTCTCATCGTGCCAACATGTTTGGCACCGTGCCGGATTACTTTGCCCAGTCCAATAAAAACATCACCATTCTGGTACAGATCGAAAGTCAGCAGGGCGTTGATAACGTTGATGCTATCGCAGCGACCAGCGGCGTTGACGGTATTTTCGTTGGACCAAGCGATTTAGCCGCCGCACTGGGCCACCTGGGCAACGCGTCACATCCGGATGTGCAGCAATGCATTAAACATATATTCGCCGCTGCAAAAGCACACGGTAAGCCGTGCGGCATTCTGGCACCGGTAGATGCCGATGCGCGCCGCTACCTGGAAATGGGCGCGACCTTTGTTGCCGTTGGCAGCGATTTAGGCGTGTTCCGCGGTGCGACGCAGAAATTAGCAGATTCCTTTAAGAAATAACCATCACCGAAAAAGAGAGAGAGCAATTATGACCATTAAAGTAGGTTTCATTGGCCTGGGTATCATGGGCAAACCAATGAGCAAAAACCTCATTAAAGCCGGTTACTCGCTGGTGGTGTCCGACCGTAATCCTGACGCCGTAGCCGAAGTGGTCGCGGCGGGCGCAGAAACTGCGACTACCGCCAAAGCGATCGCGGAGCAGTGTGACGTGATTATCACCATGCTGCCAAACTCACCGCACGTTAAAGACGTTGCGCTGGGTGAAGGCGGGATCATCGAAGGCGCGAAAGCGGGCACTGTCGTTATCGATATGAGCTCCATCGCGCCGCTGGCAAGCCGCGAAATTAGCGAAGCGTTAAAAGCAAAAGGCATTGATATGCTGGATGCACCGGTGAGCGGCGGCGAGCCGAAAGCGGTTGATGGCACCCTGTCTGTCATGGTTGGCGGTGATAAAGCGATTTTTGATAAATATTACGATCTGATGAAAGCAATGGCCGGTTCAGTGGTTCATACCGGAGATATCGGCGCAGGTAACGTGACCAAGCTGGCAAACCAGGTCATCGTGGCGCTGAATATTGCGGCAATGTCCGAAGCGCTGACGCTGGCAACCAAGGCAGGCGTTAATCCGGATCTGGTCTATCAGGCCATCCGTGGCGGCCTTGCAGGCAGCACCGTACTGGATGCGAAAGCGCCAATGGTTATGGATCGTAACTTCAAACCGGGCTTCCGTATCGATCTGCATATCAAAGATCTGGCGAATGCGCTGGATACCTCGCATGGCGTTGGTGCACAGCTGCCGCTAACCGCAGCAGTTATGGAAATGATGCAGGCGCTGCGTGCTGACGGTCATGGTAATGATGATCATAGCGCTATCGCATGCTACTACGAAAAACTGGCGAAAGTAGAAGTCTCTCGCTAACAACGTATTGCCCGATAACGTTGGTTATCGGGCCTACAGCAATACGCCTTTGTGGGCCGGGAAGGTCAGGCTTTCCCGGTATTGCGTGGTAACAGGCTACTCACTATGAAAATCGTAATCGCCCCAGACTCTTATAAAGAAAGCCTTTCTGCCAGCGAGGTAGCTCAGGCGATAGAAAAAGGATTTCGGGAAATCTTTCCTGATGCGCAATATGTCTCTGTTCCGGTCGCTGATGGGGGGGAAGGGACGGTTGAAGCGATGATTGCCGCAACGCAGGGCACAGAATATACCGCTCGGGTCACCGGCCCCCTCGGCGAACCTGTTGATGCCTGCTGGGGCATTTCCGGTGACGGAAAGACCGCCTTTATTGAAATGGCCGCTGCCAGTGGACTGGCATTGGTCCCTCCCGCACAGCGTAATCCTTTAATCACGACCTCCCGGGGAACTGGCGAACTGATTTTGCAGGCTCTGGAACAGGGTGCAAGAAATATTATCATCGGCATTGGCGGCAGTGCCACCAATGATGGCGGTGCCGGTATGGTCCAGGCGCTGGGCGCAAAACTGTGTGACGCTAACGGTTCTGAAATAGGCAACGGTGGCGGCAGTTTAATCAACCTCAACGCCATTGATATTACTGCGTTAGATCCGCGCTTGCGCGAATGTACGATCCGCGTGGCGTGTGATGTGACAAATCCTCTGACCGGTGACAAAGGTGCTTCGCGCATATTTGGGCCGCAAAAAGGGGCGACGGAAGCATTAATTGTCGAGCTGGATCGTAATCTCGATCATTATGCAGACATGATTAAAAAATCCCTCGATATTGACGTTAAGAACGTTCCCGGCGCAGGCGCTGCGGGCGGTATGGGTGCGGCACTAATGGCGTTCCTCGGTGCAGAGCTGCGTAGCGGCATTGAGATTGTGACCCAGGCACTTAACCTTGAAGAGCATATTCACGATTGTACATGGGTCGTGACCGGCGAAGGCCGAATCGATAGCCAGAGTATTAACGGCAAAGTTCCGGTGGGCGTGGCGCAGGTCGCGAAAAAATACCATAAACCGGTGATCGGTATTGCTGGTAGTTTGACCAATGATGTGGGTGTTGTACACCAGTATGGCATTGATGCTGTCTTTAGCGTCCTGACCAGTATCAGCACGCTGGAAGAGGCCTTCAGGGGGGCATTTGATAATATTTATCGCGCTTCTCGTAACATTGCCGCGACGCTACAGGTGGGAATGTTGACCGAAAGGTGACAGCGAAGTAGAAACACTTTATACTTCGCGCCGAAGCTGACCAGACAGTCGCCGCTTCGTCGTCGTCCTCCTTCGGGGGAGACGGGCGGAGGGGAGGAAAGTCCGGGCTCCATAGGGCAGGGTGCCAGGTAACGCCTGGGGGGGTAACCCACGACCAGTGCAACAGAGAGCAAACCGCCGATGGCCCACGCAAGTGGGATCAGGTAAGGGTGAAAGGGTGCGGTAAGAGCGCACCGCGCGGCTGGTAACAGTTCGCGGCACGGTAAACTCCACCCGGAGCAAGGCCAAATAGGGGTTCATAAGGTACGGCCCGTACTGAACCCGGGTAGGCTGCTTGAGCCAGTGAGCGATTGCTGGCCTAGATGAATGACTGTCCACGACAGAACCCGGCTTATCGGTCAGCTTCAACCATTACGTACAACGCCCGCTGGTTTTCCAGCGGGCGTTTTGCTTTTTGCGCCTGCGTTCGTGGGCCGCACGAGATACGCGCAGCACCTTCCAGTATTCTTCAGCATAATAATGTATAATATTTGTTAATTTATGATTAATAAATATGGTTAATGTTATTGCTGATTTTAGTGGTAATATATTGAAAGATGTGATGTATCACAGATTAATTTGCTCTAATTAATAATTTATTAATTATCTAAACTTTATTTTATAGATTTCTTAGGTACTGGTTGTTAATTAGTCTAAATAGAATTAATAAGGCATTTCTAGTACACTGTAACATAACGTAGTTATCCCCATAAAATAAATTCATCTTAGCTTTTTTTATTGATTGAAATCATCAAAAATACAAAATTTATATTTTTAAATTATTGTTTTTATTCGTTTTAATGATGATTTAATACATTAGAATAAGTAATGTAATACTATTTTGTGAGTAACAGCACATACCGCTAGCAACTTAATTTCGTACACTTGGCCGCACGATTTAACGAGATGAGTTAAGGATTATGGAAAATTTCACCTTGCCGAAGACCCAGCACCTCGTCGTATTTCAGGAGGTCATTCGCAGTGGATCAATCGGTTCTGCGGCAAAACAGTTAGGATTAACTCAACCGGCAGTAAGTAAAATTATTAATGATATAGAATCTTATTTCGGTATCGAATTAATCGTGCGAAAAAACACCGGCGTTACGCTGACCAGTGCCGGGCAGGTCGTTCTTTCTTACTCTGAGTCGATAACCAGAGAAATGAAAAACATGGTCAGCGAGATGAACAACATGAGCAGTAACGGCGTGGCCGATGTCTCGTTCGGTTTTCCGTCGCTGATTGGTTTTACCATCATGTCCAGCATGATCCAGAAATTTCAGAACGTGTTTCCTAAAGCGCAGGTCTGTATGTACGAAGCGCAGCTCTGCTCATTTTTGCCAGCCCTACGTGACGGACGACTGGATTTTGCCATTGGCACATTGAGTGATGAGATGAAACTGCAGGACCTGCATGTCGAGCCGCTTTTTGAATCAGAATTCCGGCTGGTGGCCAGTAAATCACGAACGTGCAGCGGCCCTGCAACGCTGGGGTCATTAAAAAATGAGCGCTGGATATTACCGCACACCGAAATGGGATACTACAGCGAACTTCTTACCCTCTTAAAAAATAATGGCATTGATAACGAGCATATTATAAAAACAGATTCCGTTGTCACCATTTATAATCTTGTATTGAATGCCGGTTTTCTGACAGTTATTCCTTGCGATATGATCGCTCCTTTCGGCTCAGATCAATTTATAACGCTGGCTATTAAAGATACGCTTCCGGTTGCACGTTACGCGGCTGTCTGGTCTAAAAACTATACCATGAAAAAATCAGCTTCTTTTCTTGTTGAATTAGCGAAGGAACAGTCATCGTTTAATTACTGTCGATGATAAAAACCGATCAGCAGACGGTCATGTTTATAGCGATAACTATTTATTTTATATCTGGTTAATCAGATTAACGGCCATATTACACCTGAATTTATTATAAGAGGGCATTATGCATATTACTTACGAACTTCCTGTTTCTATCGACGACGTTCTCGATGCTAAAAAGAGACTTGCCGGAAAAATTTATAAAACGGGCATGCCACGGTCCAACTATTTTAGCGAATGCTGTAAAGGTGAGATTTTTTTAAAGTTTGAAAATATGCAGCGCACCGGCTCCTTCAAAATTCGCGGCGCTTTTAACAAGCTCAGTTCATTGACTGATGAAGAAAAGCGCAAAGGCGTTGTTGCTTGCTCGGCGGGCAACCATGCGCAGGGCGTTTCACTGTCATGTGCGATGCTCGGCATTGACGGTAAAGTGGTGATGCCAAAAGGCGCACCAAAGTCAAAAGTTGCGGCAACATGCGACTACTCGGCAGAGGTCGTCCTGCACGGTGACAACTTCAACGATACCATCGCCAAAGTTAGCGAAATCGTCGAGCTTGAAGGAAGAATATTTATTCCGCCTTATGACGACCCTAAAGTCATTGCAGGCCAGGGAACCATTGGTCTTGAAATTATGGAAGACCTGTATGACGTCGATAACGTTATTGTTCCGGTCGGCGGTGGCGGCTTAATTGCCGGGATCGCTATTGCGATTAAATCAATTAATCCAACAATTAAAATCATTGGCGTTCAGTCTGAAAACGTTCACGGCATGGCGGCATCTTATTATGCAGGACAAATAAGCTCACACCGCACCAGTGGAACGCTGGCAGACGGTTGCGATGTTTCTCGTCCAGGCTCGATTACTTATGAAATAGTCCGTGAACTGGTTGATGATATTGTTTTAGTTAGTGAAGATGAAATTCGTAAAAGTATGGTTGCGCTTATTCAGCGTAATAAAGTCATTACTGAAGGCGCAGGTGCGCTGGCCTGTGCTGCATTATTGAGTGGTAAACTTGACGGCTATATTCAGAACAGAAAAACGGTCAGTATTATTTCTGGCGGCAATATCGATCTGTCACGCGTTTCACAAATTACCGGTTTAGCTGATGCCTAATTACTTTTGCTGAGGATATAACATGAGCACTACAGATAGTCTTGTTACGGGCCAGACAACCTCGTCATCATGGCGCAAATCCGATACCACGTGGACCCTTGGATTATTCGGAACGGCCATCGGTGCCGGCGTGCTGTTTTTTCCGATTCGCGCCGGTTTTGGTGGATTAATCCCGATCCTGATCATGCTGGTCCTGGCTTATCCCATCGCTTTCTTTTGCCACCGGGCACTCGCCAGACTCTGCCTGTCAGGGAGTAATCCTTCAGGCAATATTACCGAGACGGTAGAAGAGCACTTTGGTAAAACCGGCGGGGTAGTGATTACCTTTCTGTATTTCTTTGCGATCTGCCCGCTGCTGTGGATCTACGGCGTGACCATTACCAATACGTTTATGACCTTCTGGGAAAACCAGCTGCAAATGATGCCTCTGAATCGAGGCGTTGTTGCGCTGTTCCTGCTACTGCTGATGGCCTTTGTGATCTATTTCGGCAAAGATCTCATGGTCAAAGTCATGAGCTTTCTGGTTTTCCCGTTCATTGCCAGTCTGGTCCTTATCTCCCTGTCGCTAATCCCTTACTGGAATTCAGCGGTGATCGAGCAGGTTAATCTTAGCGATATATCACTTGTCGGTCATGATGGCATTCTGGTTACGGTCTGGCTGGGCATCTCGATCATGGTGTTCTCCTTTAACTTCTCGCCGATCGTCTCATCCTTTGTGGTATCGAAACGTGAAGAGTATGAGCAGGAATTTGGCCGGGACTTTACCGAGCGTAAATGCTCAAAGATCATCTCGCGTGGCAGTATGTTGATGGTGGCCGTCGTCATGTTTTTTGCCTTTAGCTGCCTGTTTGCACTCTCTCCGCAAAACATGGCCGACGCCAAAGCGCAGAATATTCCGGTACTTTCCTATCTGGCGAACCACTTCGCCTCCATGTCCGGTACTAAATCGACGTTTGCAACTGTGCTGGAATATGGCGCGTCGATTATCGCGCTGGTCGCCATTTTCAAATCATTCTTTGGTCATTACCTGGGCACGCTGGAAGGGTTAAACGGTCTGATACTGAAATTTGGTTATAAGGGTGACAAAACCAAAGTTTCTGTTGGCAAGCTGAACCTGATGAGTATGGTCTTTATCATGGGATCAACCTGGGTCGTTGCCTATGCCAACCCGAATATTCTCGACCTGATTGAAGCGATGGGCGCACCGATCATTGCCGCACTGCTTTGTTTACTGCCGATGTATGCCATTCGTAAAGTTCCGGCACTGGCTAAATATAAAGGCAGACTGGATAACGTTTTTGTTACCGCAATCGGCCTGCTGACTATCCTGAATATTGTTTATAAACTTTTTTAATTCACTGATGCAGAATGAATGGAGTCTGCAATGAATGAATTTCCGATAGTGCTGGTAATTAACTGTGGATCATCATCGGTTAAGTTTTCTGTTCTGGATGCTGCGACCTGTGAAGTATTACTGACCGGTATCGCGGATGGTATTAATACGGAACGGGCTTTTCTGGCGGTGAATGGCGGTGAAGCAAAAAAACTTGCGCATAATACCTGTGACGGGGCGCTGGAGGCAATTTCCAGTGAACTGGCTACACGTAATTTAATGACCAGTGTGGCGTTAGTCGGCCACCGCATCGCTCACGGTGGCGACGTATTTAAACATTCGGTTGTTATTAACGATGAGGTCATTGAGCGTATTCGTCAGGTATCATCTCTGGCCCCGTTACATAATTATGCCAATTTAAGCGGCGTGATGGCGGCGCAGGTATTGTTTCCCGGAATACCGCAGGTGGCGGTCTTTGATACCAGTTTCCATCAGACGTTACCACCTGAAGCCTATCTCTATGGCCTGCCATGGAAGTATTACGAACAGCTTGGCGTGCGGCGCTATGGTTTTCACGGTACGTCACATCGTTATGTGGCTCTACAGGCACACACCTTGTTGGATCTTGATTCGCAAAACTCGGGGTTAGTGATTGCTCACTTAGGTAATGGTGCCTCCATTTGTGCGGTCCGCAACGGGATAAGCGTCGATACGTCCATGGGCATGACGCCGCTGGAAGGCCTGATCATGGGCACCCGCTGTGGCGATGTCGATTTTGGCGCGATGGCGTGGATCGCCGGGCAAACCGGACAAACCCTCAGTGATCTTGAACGGGTGGTTAATAGTGAGTCCGGACTGCTGGGAATGTCCGGTATCTCGGCAGATTTACGTGTTCTGGAAAAAGCCTGGCATCAAGGAAACGATCGGGCGCAGCTGGCGATTAAGGCATTTGTCCACCGTATTGCTCGCCATATTGCCGGACACGCCGCCGCCCTTAAAAAGCTCGATGGCATTATTTTTACCGGCGGTATCGGTGAAAACTCAGCGCTTATTCGTCGTCTGGTGATAGAGCATTTAAGTGTATTTAATGCTGAGCTGGACCACGATAAAAATATGATCCCCAACACTGTGGGCGAGCGTATTATTTCGCTTGAGACATCGCGCGTCCTGTGCGCAGTTATTCCCACTAATGAAGAAAAAATGATTGCACAGGATGCGTTACAACTGGCTGATATTGGTGCCGCAGTAGATTGCGCTTAATTAATTATTCTGTAGAGAGAGCCGTTTAATGAAGGTTAATATTGATACTCGCAATGTGCATTATACCCATGCATGGCGAAATTTTCACGGCGCTGACTGGAAAAGCGAAATTAACGTCCGTGATTTTATTCAGCAAAACTATACGCCTTATGAAGGCGATGAAAAATTTCTCGCTGATGCCACGCCTGCGACTGCGGCATTATGGGAAAAAGTGATGGCGGGCATTCGCATTGAAAATGCGACCCATGCGCCCGTCGATTTTGATACCAATATCGCCACGACGATCGTTGCCCATGATGCAGGTTATATCGATCGGCCGCTGGAAAAGATTGTCGGCCTGCAAACGGACAAACCGCTCAAGCGCGCACTGCATCCTTTTGGCGGTATTAATATGATCAAAAGTTCATTCGACGCCTACGGACGGAAAATGGACGCTGATTTTGAATACCAGTATACGGCACTGCGTAAAACGCATAACCAGGGCGTGTTTGATGTGTATTCACCGGATATGCTGCGCTGTCGCAAATCCGGCATTCTCACCGGTCTGCCGGATGGTTACGGGCGCGGACGTATTATCGGCGACTATCGGCGCGTGGCGCTGTATGGTATTGACTACCTGGTTCGCGAGCGCGAACTGCAATTCGCCGATTTACAAACGAAAATGGAGTGGGGGGAAGATCTCGACGCCACGCTTCGTCAACGTGAAGAACTGGCCGAGCATCGCCGGGCGCTGCTGCAAATTCAGGAGATGGCAGCGAAGTACGGCTGTGATATTTCCCGTCCGGCGAGCAATGCACAGGAGGCCGTACAGTGGCTCTATTTTGCCTATCTGGCAGCGGTGAAATCACAGAACGGCGGTGCTATGTCGCTGGGACGTACTGCAACCTTCCTCGATATCTATATTGAACGCGATATGCGCGACGGGCGGTTAACAGAGCAGCAGGCGCAGGAGCTTATCGACCACTTTATTATGAAGATCCGGATGGTGCGTTTCCTGCGCACGCCGGAATTCGACTCGCTCTTTTCCGGCGATCCGATTTGGGCGACGGAAGTCATTGGCGGCATGGGGCTGGACGGTCGCACGCTGGTGACCAAAAATGCCTTCCGTTATTTGCATACGCTACACACGATGGGACCCGCCCCGGAGCCGAACCTGACCATTCTCTGGTCTGACGGACTGCCCATTGCTTTCAAGAAATATGCGGCACAGGTGTCTATCATCACCTCGTCCCTGCAATATGAAAACGATGATTTAATGCGTACCGATTTCAACAGCGATGACTATGCCATTGCCTGCTGCGTAAGTCCGATGATCATTGGTAAACAGATGCAGTTCTTTGGCGCACGCGCCAATCTCGCGAAAACGCTGCTGTACGCGATCAATGGCGGTGTCGATGAGAAGCTAAAAATTCAGGTGGGGCCAAAAACCGCACCGCTGCTGGATGAGGTTCTGGACTATGACACGGTTATGCAAAGTCTGGATCACTTTATGGACTGGCTGGCGGTGCAGTACATCAGCGCGCTGAATATCATCCACTTTATGCATGATAAATACAGTTACGAAGCCGCGTTAATGGCGCTACACGATCGCGATGTCTATCGCACAATGGCTTGCGGTATCGCCGGATTATCCGTTGCAGCGGATTCTTTGTCGGCCATCAAATATGCGACGGTCAAACCGGTGCGCGACCATACCGGGCTGGCGGTGGATTTTGTGATTGAGGGTGACTATCCGCAATATGGTAATAACGATGAGCGCGTGGACAGTATTGCCTGCGATCTGGTCGAGCGCTTTATGAAAAAAATTAAAGTACTGCCGACCTATCGTAATGCGGTGCCTACGCAGTCGATACTGACCATCACCTCTAACGTGGTATACGGGCAAAAAACCGGTAACACGCCGGACGGTCGCCGGGGGGGAACGCCATTTGCGCCAGGTGCTAACCCGATGCACGGGCGCGATCGTAAGGGCGCGGTAGCGTCATTGACCTCAGTGGCTAAATTGCCGTTTACCTATGCCAAAGATGGTATTTCTTACACTTTCTCTATTGTGCCAGCGGCGCTGGGCAAGGATGAGATCGTGCGCAAAACCAACCTGGTGGGTCTGCTGGACGGTTACTTTCATCACGAGGCGAATGTGGAGGGCGGGCAGCATCTCAATGTTAATGTGATGAACCGCGATATGCTACTGGCGGCCATTGAACACCCGGAAGCGTATCCAAACTTAACCATTCGCGTTTCGGGCTACGCCGTGCGATTTAATGCCCTGACCCGCGAACAACAGCAGGATGTGATTTCGCGAACCTTTACGCAGGCACTGTAATGATGAAATCTGTGGGCTGTGCCTTACTCCAGCCCGCAGATCTCTGAAAGGCGAGCTACAACGCCTGGCTTAGCGCCGTGCTGTCCGGAATAACGTCTTCGCCGGTCAGCCTGACTTCGGCATCGGTTACGATAGCTTCCAGTTCGGCCAGCATGTCTTCATAACCAAACGCGGAAGGCGCCACCACAGCTGGTTGTGTGGTAGGAATATGATTAACGGCAGATCGTTTTTTTAGCTTTTTTTTGCTCATGGACATACACACATTGTTGATGAGAATTATACCGGTAAATCGATCAGTAACGCGCGCAGTGGCGTACCGGCAACCAGCGTTATAGTATCCTCATCGCGAATGAAAGCGCCATCCCCGCAGGTCAAAACCTGTTTATCCTGTTGATTCGTCTGCGCAGCGATCGTGCCATGAATAGATTGTAAATAGGCGCGAGGGCCGTGGATCTGGACGCTGGTCTGCTCACCTTTCTGCAATTCGATATGATGTATCCATACCTGCTGGCGCAGTTGCAGACTGTTATTGCTTCCTTCCGGGGAGGCCAGTAATTGCTGAGCCGTATCGGTAATCACTATCTTTTGCAGCGGCGGGTTTTCGCGCTCCGGACAGGCGTCCAGCCAAAGTTGCATTCGGGTGAGTGAGGCATCCTTACTCAGATTATGCTCGCTGTAACTCACACCGGGTTGGGTGGCGATCAGCAGTGCTTCGCCCGTTTTCGCCTGAATATGGTTGCCTTCACTGTCGCGGTATTCAGCCGTGCCCTCCAGGATCAGATTCAGAATATCGACTTTTGGATAGGTACGCGGCTGAAAGGAGGCGCCAGGGGCCAGCACTTCCTGGTTCAGGACGCGCAGGGATGCGTAGCCCAGCAGTTTTGGGTCGAAGTAGTGTCCAAAAGAAAACGTGTAGCGAGCCTGTAGCCATCCGAAATCTGCTTGCCCACACTGTTTAGCGGTTCGGGTAGTAATCATAATTCTTGACCTCTTTTTACACTGAAACAATGTTAAAGCGATGGACGCTTCAATGTAAGCCAGATATTCTGCCCGGTATGTTCAAATTTCCTGAACGAGAGCGAAATGGCCAAAGATAGAGCATTAACCCTGGAAGCCCTGCGCGTCATGGATGCCATCGACCGCCGCGGGAGCTTTGCCGCCGCCGCCGATGAACTGGGGCGTGTTCCCTCGGCCCTGAGCTATACCATGCAAAAACTGGAGGAAGAACTGGATGTGATCCTGTTCGACCGCTCCGGCCACCGTACCAAATTTACCAACGTGGGGCGAATGTTGCTTGAACGCGGCCGCGTTCTGCTGGAAGCCGCCGATAAGCTAACAACCGATGCCGAAGCGCTGGCACGCGGCTGGGAAACGCATCTGACGCTGGTCACTGAGGCGCTGGTCCCCACGCGCGACATCTTCCCGCTGGTAGATAAGCTGGCGACAAAATCCACTACCCAGCTCTCTATTATTACCGAAGTGCTGGCTGGCGCATGGGAACGTCTTGAACAGGGGCGCGCCGATATTGTGATTGCGCCGGATATGCATTTCCGCTCCTCATCTGAAATTAACTCACGCAAACTCTATAAGGTGCTCAATGTCTATGTTGCCGCACCGGATCACCCGATCCACAGTGAAGCGGAACCGTTATCAGAAGTAACGCGGGTGAAATATCGCGGCATTGCGGTTGCGGATACCGCCCGTGAGCGGCCGGTACTGACGGTACAGCTTCTTGATAAGCAGCCGCGTCTGACCGTGAGTTCTATTGAAGATAAGCGGCAGGCCTTACTGGCGGGGCTGGGTGTTGCCACGATGCCGTATGCGCTGGTAGAAAACGATATTGCTGAAGGTCGCTTGCGCGTGGTCAGTCCTGAATATACCAGCGAAATTGATATTATTATGGCCTGGCGACGCGACAGTATGGGAGAAGCGAAGGCGTGGTGCCTGCGTGAGATCCCGAAATTATTTATGGGCCGTCAGGTAATATGACTGGCAGCAGGATCCCGCTAATGGGGGTTCATGATAGCATTGCTTGAAAGACGGTCAGATAAAAATAAGAAGGCTCCTTCATCAGAAGGAGCCTGGTAACTACTCGACAGTACGTTTTGGATCAGGTCCGAAACGGTTATTGCCTTTCGTCCCGTCCTGGCAGTTGAAAACCAGGATTACCAGCCAGCCGACCAGCGGGATAAGCAGCAGTAGCAGCCACCATGCCGAACGGTCAGTATCATGCAGCCGACGGAACTGGAGCGCCCACCACGGTAAAAAAATCAGGATCCCGTAAAGCGTGGTCAACACGCCCTCACCGCCGGCGCGCTGCCAGCCCAGCAGCTTGTCGAGTATGCCCAGCACAAAAGTAAGAATGATATTGACCAGCACGAACATCCAGTACTCTTTCCGCCGTGCCCGGCCGCCAAAACCAATGTAATTCTTTAGCGCTTTCAGATACCAGTCCATTTCAACCCTCAATTAGCTATCAATCGTTTGTTTTATAAGCACTAATGTAATATTAATCGTTTTTATGGAAATGGTGAAACTATTTAGATGAATGATGAGTCGTGTCCGGGAGGCTCAACGGGGCAGGGGCAGAGGCCCGGACTGAATCAGGCTTACCGGCATAACGACCCGTAGCGCTGAAAGGCTGCTTTCTTCGAGGCTAATTTTGTGAAGTAAAACGTATTTTAGCTTATATATACTTGTATGGTAGTTAATGCGGCGGTAGCCTGGTGTCATACGATCTCATCTTTCAGGGTCATGACACGTTTTATTGCAGACGCTGGCATGGCGAAAAATCCACCCGGTACATAAGGATCGACTATGCCATTAGTTCCTTTCGACGAAATGAAGCAGACCGTTAAACAGGCTTTCCTGAACGCAGGGCTGTCCGAAACGCAGGCTGATACCTGCGCGCAAATCCATACTGAAACCAGCTGCGACGGCATTTTTTCGCACGGCCTCAACCGGGTCGCCAGGTTTGTCGATTATGTGCAAAAGGGGTGGATCAATATCAATGCCGAACCGGTGCGGGTGAAATCGTCAGGGAGTATTGAAGTATATGACGGGCAGCGTGGCATCGGCATCATCAACGCGCTGTTTGCAGTTGACCGGGCCATGGAACTGGCCAGAGAGCAGGGGATTGGGCTGGTCGGAATGCGTAATACTTCACACTGGATGCGCGGAGGAACCTATGGCTGGCGCGCCGCTAAACAAGGGTTTGCGACGATTTGCTGGACCAATACCGAATCCTGTATGCCCGCCTGGGGAGCGAAGAATACCCGGCTGGGGAATAATCCGTACGTGATGGCGGTCCCGATGAAAGAAGAGGGCGCGCTAATCCTTGATATGGCGATGTCACAATATGCCTATGGCAAACTGCAGGTCACCCGTCTGAACGGAGAGAAATTGCCGTTTCCCGGCGGGTTCGATAAAAACGGTAACCTGACCGATGAGCCTGGGCTGATTGAGGAGTCGATGCGTATCCTGCCGACCGGCTACTGGAAAGGGTCCGGTATGGCCATTTTACTGGACGCTATGGCCGCGTTTCTGACCGCCGGCGCGCCAACCAATGAAATTGATAAGATCCAGCAGGGGAGCTGTACCGGCGCAAGTCAGGTCTTTATGATCTTTGATCCTCAACACTTCGGCGGTAAAGCCTTCAGCGAAGACCTGGCCGCCAGCATTGCTGATTATGTCAAATCGTCAGAGCCTGCCGATGATAATGGTGACGTGTTCTATCCGGGAGAACGCGAAGTCAGCCGCCGGGCGCGACACAGAGCGGAGGGCATTCCGGCTGATGAGGGTGTCTGGGCGGAGGTTCAAAGGCTGGCTCGAGCTTAAGCCAGCTGTGCGCGGCGACCAACTATCGCCGCGCTGACAGATACGTTATGCGAAACGGGCATCGCGTCCGTGAGGCTCATCCAGATCCTGCCATGGCCCGATGGAAATAATACCCGTCGGGTTAACCATTTTGTGGCTGCAATAATAATGATGACGGATATGTGCGAAATTCACTGTTTCCGCAACTCCTGGCGTTTGATAAAGATCGCGCAGAAAACCGTAAAGATTAAGGAAATCGCTAATCCGGTGTTTATCGCATTTGAAATGCGTTACGTAGACCGGATCAAAGCGTATTAGGGTGGTCCACAAACGAATATCTGCCTCGGTCAGCTGGTCGCCGGTCAGGTATCGATGCTGGCCGAGGATCTGCTCCAGACGGCTCAGGGAAGTAAAAACCTTTTCCACCGCCTCGTCATACGCCTGCTGGCTGGTGGCAAAACCCGCTTTATAGACGCCGTTATTGAGATCGTCATAGATCCAACTGTTCAGCTCATCGATCTGCTCACGCAGTGCCGCCGGATAGTAATCACCCGCTCTGGCTCCCAGCGCATCAAACGCGGTGTTAAACATGCGGATGATCTCTGACGATTCATTGCTGACGATAGTCTGATTTTTTTTATCCCACAGTATCGGAATAGTTACTCGCCCGGAGTAATGCGGATCGGCATGGAGATAGAGCTGATAGAGAAAATCATGTTGATACAGCATATCGCCGGTTGCGTCGGGGAAATCATCGCCAAAGGTCCAGCCATTTTCCAGCATCAGCGGATGAACAACGGAGACAGGAATAAACTTCTCCAGCCCCTTAAGTTTACGAACGATCAGCGTGCGGTGCGCCCACGGGCAGGCGAGAGAAACATACAGATGGTAGCGATCTTTTTCCGCGGCAAAACCGCCTTCTCCCGAGGGACCCGGTGCGCCGTCGGCAGTAAGCCAGTTGCGATAAGCGGAAGTGGAGCGTTTAAATTTTCCCCCGGTCGATTTCGTGTCATACCAGGTATCTTGCCAGACACCGTCTACAAGTTGTCCCATGTTCACCTTCATATCGTTAAAAGCGGCCTGGAGCCTGCCCGGTATAAAAACAGGAGAAGCCTGGCAGGTAACGTACCACCCGGCATTCTAAGACACGCCGCCAACGTTAATGGTCAGCGGCATGTTTACTTATTATAGAGCGCTTACCATTTTTTATTCAGCAGGCGGTCGATACTCAGTGCCCCAGGACCGGTGATTGCCAGCAGCAGGTAGCCACCTGCAATGGTCAGGTTTTTCATAAACATCAGCGAGTTCACGCCTTCCGCAAAGTTATTATGAAAGATAAACGCGGTCAGCAGAGTAAAGCCTGCGGTAAACAAGGCGGTAGTGCGGGTCAGGAAACCAAACAGAATGGCCAGACCGCCGCCAAACTCCAGCAAAATGGTCAGCGGCAGGAAAAACCCCGGCACGCCCATCGCTTCCATGTATTGCTGAGTACCGGCGTAGCCCGTAATTTTACCCCAGCCTGCATAAATAAACAGGATTGGCATCAGGATACGCGCAACCAAAATACCAACATCTTCTAATTTTTTCATTTTTCTCTCCGGGTAACCATATGCGGTCAATAGTGTTGTTAGCCAGCGGCACAGGCGGTGTTCGCGATGTTGCTGTCGATAGAGAGAATCATAAACGGGAGGGATAACAATTGTTAGCAAGGAAAACTGTCAATCTTCATCAAAAAATATGAGTAAAAGCTTGAGAGGTAAAAAAAGCCCGCGTGCGTTGCCGCAGGCGAGCTTGTTTTGCAGACAGGAATTAGCGCAGGCGCTGGTTGCGTATAGTCGTCTGCATCAGACGCCATGCGCTCCACATGCCGAAACCGCGTTTACCCCAGCGTACTAAGAAGCTGGGATTGCGCACGCCCCAGACGGCCATGACGCTACTGCCGACCAGCGCCCAGGCGCGGAGGTTAAGTAGCGTATTCCAGCCCCGGTCGTATCCCCCGGTCACGTCCAGCCAGTCGCGACGGCTGGACGATAAATCCAGCCGCTGCTGTTGGATCTGACTGAGCAGCCAGGCTTTACGCTGTTGGCGTTCAAGCTTGCTACTCAAGACTTATCCTCCTCCAGTAAGGAACGGTCGTTGGCCAGTTCCTGACGGGTGTGACGTAAAAATGTCGTGCGGCGCGCTTTAACCAGCGTCCAGATGCCACCCGTTACAGCCAGCAGCAAAAGAACGGCCGTTGTGCCAATCATGACATTCAACCGATATTGCGGATCGACAGCCCAAATGATTAATACCATCAGACTCATCAGGCCAAAGGCGGCGAAAAGCATGGTCAGTCCCAGCAGCAGCAAGAGCTGGAAGAGATTCGCTTTCTCTTCTTCCAGTTCAACTACCGCCAGCCTAAGCCGCGTTTCCACCATCTCGATAATGATTGAGACGATCCGCTGCCCGATCCCCAGCACGCTTTTTCCGGGCCCCTGTGCTTGACGATAATCAGCCATAATTATCGACGCGCCACGAGAACACCCAGTACCACGCCAATGGCGGCACCGATGCCCACGCTTGCCCACGGATTTTCGCGAACGTACTCGTCGGTACGTTCAGCGGCAACGCGGGTCTGTTTAGCCAGTGCATCACCGGTCTCACCCAGACTTCTGCGGCTGTCTTTCAGCGCACGTTCCGCTTTGCTGCGCAATTTGCTCATTTCTTCTTTTGATTTGTCGCCTGAAGAACTCAGCACTTCTTCCAGCGTATCCGTAAGGGATTTCAACTCGGCGCGCAGATGATCTGTATTGTTGTCTTTAGACATAAATGTTCTCTCCAGGTGAGTAAGTTATATTTCCGTAAACTCAATAATCCCGCGATTCCAGCGCTTTCAGTTCGTCCTGCGCTTCCTTGAGTTTATTCTCGCGTTTCGTTACTTTTTCCGCATCGCCTTTTTGTCTGGCTTCTTTCAGATCGTCCTGTCGTTCAGCAACTTCTTCTTTCTGATCGGCAATTTTTTTCTGATGATCGGCACGCAATTGGCTGTCACTACAGTGATCTTTAACTTCGCTGAGGGCTTTTTTCAGGCCGTTAATACGACTCTGATTGTGATGCTTTTCGGCGTAGCTTATTTCACGCTGTATATCCTGCTCTTTTTCCTGACACGGTGTCTGTGCCCAGGCACCTGCACTGATTGATAAAAGAGCAAAAGCGGTAACGATGCAGTATTTCATAAATGAAAGCTTCCATTATGTTGCGGCGCATAGGGACTGTGCCTGCGCGTCCAGGCGAATAAAAGGTGATTGCCCTGCGCATACTTAAGGATAGTAAGTAAACGAGAAATCACAAAAATAAGTTAAAAGATTCAGAATGCTGGAAGAAACTAGCCTAATCGGCGTGACGTATCGCGCAATCGGGTAAGCCACATGATGGCCTGTTCGTCTTCATCCTGCTGGGCAATGATGTACCCGTGCGGAAGCGAGCGGTCGAGAACCTCTTTTGCTGCTGCACTTTGATCGCTGGAATCGAACTTGATGAGCAGGGTATCTGCATGTGGCGTAATGCTTTTAAAGCGGATACCGTTTGCATCAAGCTGGTGCCAGACCGAGAACCCGTCGGGAACGCTGACGCCCTCGCTTGACGGGCTGATAGCCAGCGTGGATTCGTGGTGCTGTAGCGTAACAGCTGCATAAAACAGACAGACAAACAGAATCAATGCGCCAAAAGACCAACTGATTCGACGCAGTATTGTGGGGTTAATTGCCATTATTTGTCCTCAACCTCACGATGTTTCTTTCTCCACAGAACCACCAGTGAGCCAACCAGACCAACGACCAGTAATACGACAGGGAGCAGCATCAGGCAGGACATCAGCTTTTCTTCGTACTTAAGAAACACCGGCGTTTTGCCCAACAGATAGCCCAGCGTCGTCAAAATAAGTACCCATAACAGGCCGCTCACCCAGTTGAAAAACTGGAAACGGGCGCTGCTTAAACCGGAAAGCCCGGCAATGGTGGGCAGTAGCGTACGCACAAAGGCGATAAAGCGGCCAATCAGCAGTGCCGAAAGCCCGTGTTTATGGAAAAGATGATGCGCCCGCTGATGATAGTGCGCAGGCAGATGTGAAAGCCACTTTTGCACCAGCCGGGTATTACCCAGCCAGCGGCCCTGAATATAACTGAGCCAGCAGCCGAGACTGGCTGCCATCGTCAGCAGAATAATCGTTTGTGGGTAGCCCATTGCGCCTTTGGCAATCAGGACACCGACCAGAACCAGCAGGCTGTCGCCCGGTAAAAACGCAGCCGGAAGTAATCCATTTTCGAGGAAAAGGATCATAAATAAGACGAAATAGAGCATCCCAATCATGGAAGGATTCGCCAGCGTGTCATAATCCTGGCTCCAGAGGGCTTGCATCAATTGAGTAAAAAGTTCCATTCAATATTCCTGGTACATCGGTTAACGTCGCGACGGAACGCGGTTTAACTACAGGGCGACTTTTAATTATGGTAAGCATGGTCGCGGCAAACCCGTTCTGACGATTCCCTGTCGTAGAGCGAGGTGAGCAATAACTCACTCACTAAAATTGCAAATGCATCTAATTGTAACAAAGGTCCGGAATTTCGTCACAGTAATTACAGTGCGTTAAAAGTCGATTTTGCTGCCTGGAAAGGTTTGAGGCGAGGAGTTTTACACTCTCTGACACAATATGCGATTTGCTTACCGGAAAAGGGTGCCGCAGGCCATTGACGACCTGCGCGGAGAGGGCTTTATTTTACGCTGCCGACGGCGGTATCAAGATGAACTACCGGGTTTTCGGCAAAAAGATAGCGATCGGCGTTAAACTCAAAGTCGTCGCTGGTTTCGTTGAACAACATTTGCTTTGTGTTCTCGAGATGCTGCCACATAGCCAGTTTTGCCGCATGTGGATCTTTACGGATGAGCGCTTTAAGAATTTGGTCGTGATCGTCGCACCAGTTATCAACCGTGCGCAAATCAATATGGTCGTGCAGTTTTTTCCAGTACGGGTTATGCACTCGCTGCGTCCACATTTTCTCGACGATGGCGGCCAGCGCGGTGTTTTGTGTCGCCAGCGCCACCTGCACATGGAACTGGAGATCCCATTCAGAATCGCGGAAGCACTTCTCTTTACGCGCCATCTCCTGAATTTCCATCAGCTTCATGATGTCCTGCTTGGTCACCTGAGTGGCGGCAAACTCGGCAATATTACTCTCGATAAGCTGACGGGCCTGTAACAGTTCAAACGGACCGTAGTTGGCAAACTCTTTCGTTTCGTCCGGAAGATGATGGTGCTTTGCCTGATTCGAAATAACGTGGATACCGGAACCTTTACGGACCTCAACGTAGCCTTCAACCTCCAGCATAATAATGGCCTCACGGACGACGGTGCGGCTGACATTTTTTTCATCGGCAATAAAACGCTCGGCGGGCAGTTTATCTCCCACTAAATAGACACCTTGCTCAATGCGCTGCTTAAGATCGGCGGCAAGCTGCTGGTATAAACGACGTGTTTCGGTAATTTCCATTTGTGCTCCGGACGGAATAAGGCACCTTTATTTGTTATACCACTTTTGGCATCCTGGCACCACCGACAGACAAAAAAGCCGCCCTGTAACAGGCGGCTTTTCTGGTTTACATCGGGAGACGGGAACGTTAGCTCTGCGTCGCCGGATCTTTACTCGGTGGGGCCTGAACAATCTCTGCGGCCGGCTGATTTTTCAGTACCGTCCAGATAACGATAGCACCCAACACATCAAACACCGCCAGCACTGCGAACAGTGGGCTAAAGCCGATGGTATCCGCCAGCGCACCAACCACCAGGGCAAACATGGTACTTGCCATCCAGGCTGCCATACCGGTCAGACCGTTCGCGGTCGCCACTTCATTACGACCAAAAACGTCGGAAGAAAGTGTAATCAGCGCACCAGACAGAGACTGGTGAGCAAAGCCGCCGATGCACAGCAGGCCAATGGCCACGTATGGGCTGGTAAACAGACCAATCATGCCTGGGCCAATCATCAGCAGTGCGCCCATGGTGACAACCATTTTACGCGATACGATCAGATTCACCCCGAACCAGCGCTGGAACAGTGGCGGCAGGTAGCCCCCAACGATACAGCCGAGGTCGGCAAACAGCATTGGCATCCAGGCGAACATGGCGATTTCTTTCAGGTTAAAGCCATACACTTTAAACATGAACAGCGGGATCCACGCGTTGAATGTTCCCCACGCCGGTTCTGCCAGGAAACGTGGCAGCGCGATACCCCAGAACTGACGGGTGCCCAGGATCTGCCAGACAGTCATTTTTTTGCCGTTGTTGGTCTGATGCTGTGCTTCCTGACCGCCAATAATATAGTCGCGTTCTTCTTCGGTTAATTTTTTCTGATCGCGCGGGTGTTTGTAGAAGATCAGCCAGGCAATCGCCCACACAAAGCTCAGGACACCAGAGATAATAAACGCCATCTGCCAGCTATGCATCACGATAGCCCACACCACCAGCGGCGGAGCAATCATCGCACCGATGGACGAGCCAACGTTAAAGTAGCCCACGGCAATCGAACGTTCTTTTGCCGGAAACCATTCGGAGCTGGCTTTCAGTCCCGCAGGGATCATTGCGGCTTCCGCTGCGCCTACAGCACCACGGGCCAGAGCCAGACCGCCCCAGCTACCGGCCAGTGCCGTTGCACCGCAGAACACAGCCCAGGCGATGGCGAAGAACGCATAGCCAATTTTGGTGCCCAGAATGTCCAGGACATAACCGGCAACCGGCTGCATGACGGTATACGCTGCTGAATACGCCGCGATAATGTAAGAGTACTGCTGAGTGGAAATATTCAGCTCTTCCATCAGTGTCGGGGCAGCGGCGGCCACGGTATTACGGGTCAGGTAGCCCAGCACGGTGCCCATTGTCACCAGGGCAATCATATACCAACGTAAACCTTTAATTTTACGCATTTAAAACCTCTTCGTTATGGTATGTCCGCGTTTGACGCGGTCACATCTCAGCCATTGTCAGGGGATGTGCTAGTAACGGAGGGGCGTAACGACGTATAAACCGTTACGACCTACTCCTTGCTATGTAAAGACTTCATAAGTCATCGGCGTCCATACCGGTAAATCTGATGAACACGTTCATCAAAAATGCATTCATTGAAACTATCTTTGGAACGGCGGAAAAGATAACTTGTCATACAACTTTAAAAGGTGAGAGCCGTCACAAAAGTGTGAATATTTGTATGGGTATTGTTTTTTAGCGTAAATCTGTTATTTAACAATATCTTAATAACCATTTACTCTATAGTGGGTAGTTTTTTTATTATTTATTATTGATCTATCTCACGAAAATATGCTCGGACTGTAGAAATTGGTGTGATAACTTTGTCAGCATTGACCATATGCATCAGACGCACTCTCTGAGAGGAAGATGAAATGACCCCGTTTATGACTGAAGATTTCCTGCTGGATACCGAATTTGCCCGCCGTCTCTATCATGATTACGCGAAAGACCAGCCTATTTTCGATTTCCACTGCCATTTACCGCCGCAGCAGATCGCTGAAGATTACCGCTTCAAAAACTTGTATGACATCTGGCTGAAAGGCGATCATTACAAATGGCGCGCCATGCGCACCAACGGCGTGGCCGAACGCCTGTGTACCGGCGATGCCAGCGATCGTGAGAAGTTTGATGCGTGGGCGGCTACTGTTCCGCATACCATTGGTAACCCGTTATACCACTGGACCCACCTGGAGCTTCGTCGTCCGTTTGGTATTACAGGTAAGCTACTTTCGCCCTCGACTGCGGATGAGATCTGGGAGCGTGGTAATGAACTGCTGGCGCAGGATCGCTTCTCTGCCCGTGGGATCATGCAGCAGATGAATGTGAAAATGGTAGGGACGACTGACGATCCGATCGACTCTCTGGAGCATCATGCCAGCGTGGCGAAAGATACCAGTTTCACCGTTAAAGTACTGCCGAGCTGGCGACCGGATAAGGCGTTCAACATTGAGCAGGCGACGTTTAACGACTATATGGCAAAACTGGGTGAAGTTTCTGACACCGATATCCGCCGTTTTACCGATCTGCAAACCGCGCTGACCAAACGTCTGGATCACTTTGCCGCTCACGGCTGTAAAGTCTCCGATCACGCGCTGGACGTCGTGCTGTTTGCTGAAGCCAGCGATGCTGAACTGGACAGTATTCTGGCGCGTCGTCTCGCGGGTGAGAGCCTGAATGAGCAAGAAGTGGCCCAGTTCAAAACCGCCGTGCTGGTTTTCCTCGGCGCAGAATACGCGCGTCGCGGCTGGGTACAGCAGTACCACATTGGTGCTCTGCGTAATAACAACCAGCGTCAGTTTAAATTGCTGGGGCCGGACGTCGGTTTCGACTCCATCAACGATCGCCCGCTGGCAGAAGAGTTATCCAAACTGCTGAGCAAGCAGAACGAGCAGAATCTGCTGCCGAAAACCATTCTGTACTGTCTGAACCCGCGTGATAACGAAGTGCTGGGCACCATGATTGGTAACTTCCAGGGCGAAGGGATGCCGGGCAAAATGCAATTCGGTTCCGGCTGGTGGTTTAACGATCAGAAAGACGGCATGGAACGTCAGATGACTCAGCTGGCGCAACTTGGCCTGTTAAGTCGCTTCGTCGGTATGCTGACCGACAGTCGCAGCTTCCTCTCCTACACGCGTCACGAATATTTCCGTCGCATTCTGTGCCAGATGATTGGCCGTTGGGTTGAAGCGGGCGAAGCGCCGGCCGACATCCAACTGCTGGGCGAGATGGTAAAAAATATCTGCTTTAACAATGCGCGTGATTACTTCGCCATTGAACTGAACTAAGCCTCGAGGTTGGTTGATATGCAATACATTAAGATCCATTCGCAGGACAACGTTGCCGTCGCGCTGGCCGATCTCGCCATCGGTACGCAAGTGACCGTTGAGGGTCAGACCGTCGAACTGCGTCAGGACGTAGTGCGCGGGCATAAGTTCGCGCTTTGCGCCATTGCGAAAGGGGAAAACGTCACAAAATATGGTCTGCCTATTGGTCATGCGCTGACGGATATTGCGCCAGGGGAACATATCCATGCCCACAACACGCGCACTAACCTCAGCGATCTGGACGAGTATAGCTATCAACCTGAATTTCAGGCTGAAGAA
Organism: Klebsiella sp. RIT-PI-d; assembly: GCF_001187865.1. Lineage (NCBI taxonomy): Bacteria > Pseudomonadati > Pseudomonadota > Gammaproteobacteria > Enterobacterales > Enterobacteriaceae > Klebsiella > Klebsiella sp. RIT-PI-d. Next base: position 371,109 of record NZ_LGIT01000003.1, on the reverse strand, counting down.
GTACAGCCTGCGGATCGTGAAGTGCAGCTCTATCGCCGCGCCAATGGTGACGTTGGCGTACGTAACGAGCTGTGGATCCTGCCAACCGTTGGCTGCGTCAACGGCATCGCCCGCCAGATCCAGAATCGTTTCCTGAAGGAAACCAACGATGCGGAAGGCACCGATGGTGTCTTCCTCTTCAGCCACACCTTTGGATGTTCACAGCTTGGCGACGATCACATCAACACCCGTACCATGCTGCAAAATATGGTCCGTCATCCCAATGCGGGGGCGGTGCTGGTGATTGGTCTGGGTTGTGAAAACAACCAGGTCGATGCGTTCCGGGAGACGCTGGGCGATTTCGATCCCGAGCGCGTTCACTTTATGGTTCTGCAACATCAGGACGATGAAATCGAAGCCGGACTTGAGCATTTACACCAGCTGTACAACGTGATGCGTCATGATAAGCGTGAGCCGGGCAGACTGGGCGAGCTGAAATTTGGTCTTGAGTGCGGCGGTTCAGACGGGCTCTCCGGGATCACCGCGAACCCGATGCTCGGTCGCTTTTCTGATTATGTGATTGCCAACGGTGGGACGACCGTACTGACTGAAGTCCCGGAAATGTTTGGCGCTGAACAGTTGTTAATGAGCCACTGCCGCGATGAAGAAACGTTTGAAAAGCTGGTAACCATGGTCAACGATTTCAAACAGTACTTCATTGCGCATAATCAGCCGATTTATGAGAACCCGTCGCCGGGTAACAAAGCCGGTGGCATCACGACGCTTGAAGATAAATCGTTAGGGTGTACGCAGAAAGCCGGTTCCAGTCAGGTGGTTGACGTATTACGTTACGGCGAGCGCCTGAAAACGCCGGGTCTGAACCTGCTGAGCGCGCCAGGCAATGATGCCGTCGCCACCAGCGCGCTGGCCGGAGCAGGTTGCCACATGGTGCTGTTCAGTACCGGGCGCGGCACGCCTTACGGCGGTTTCGTCCCGACGGTGAAAATTGCCACTAACAGCGAGCTGGCCGCGAAGAAGAAAAGCTGGATCGATTTTGATGCCGGACAGCTGATTCACGGTAAACCCATGCCGCAGTTACTGAGCGAGTTTGTTGATGTCATCGTGGACATTGCCAGCGGTAAAAAATCCTGTAATGAACTGAATGATTTCCGCGAGCTGGCGATTTTCAAAAGTGGCGTAACGCTGTAACGTTGCCATTGTAATTTTAAAACGGCGTTTCATATAATGAAGCGCCGTTTCTATTTGTACTGCACGCTAAGGATCAAGCATGACTGCATACTGGCTGGCCCAGGGAGTGGGTGTTGTTGCCTTTCTGATTGGGATCACAACCTTCATTAATCGCGACGAGCGACGTTTCAAACTTCAGCTGGCCGTCTATAGCGCCGTTATCGGACTGCATTTTTTCCTGATGGGAGCATGGCCTGCGGGCATGAGTGCGGAACTCAATGCCATTCGTACCGTGATTTCTCTGCGCACGCGCAGATTGTGGGTGATGAGCGTTTTTATCGTTTTGACGCTGGTGCTTGGCCTGAGCAAACTGGATCACGCCATGGAACTGCTGCCGATTATTGGCACTACCGTCAGTACCTGGGCGCTGTTTCGCTGTAGGGGATTGACCACACGCTGCGTCATGTGGTGCTCAACCGTGTGCTGGGTAGCGCATAACTTCTGGCTGGGTTCAATTGGCGGCACGTTGATTGAGGGCAGTTTTTTACTGATGAACGGCCTGAATATCATTCGTTTCTGGCGTATGCAGCGCCGCGGTATTGACCCGTTTAAAATTGAGAAAGCAGTACAGGAAGAGAACCCCTCAGCCCGCTAGCCGAGGGGCGTAATGCTTAGTTGCGTAGCGCGTTGTGCGCCAGTCGGTCATCTTCAGCCTGACAGGCAGCTGCGGTAAACAGCACGTCGGTAGAGGAGTTGAGGGCCGTCTCACAAGAGTCCTGTAATACGCCGATGATAAAGCCTACTGCCACGACCTGCATGGCGATATCGTTCGGAATGCCAAACATGTTGCATGCCAGCGGGATAAGCAGCAGCGAGCCGCCTGCCACACCGGATGCACCACAGGCGCACAGAGAGGCAACCACGCTTAATAAAAGCGCCGTTGGTAAATCCACCGGAATGCCCAGCGTGTTTACGGCTGCCAGGGTCAGTACGGTAATCGTAATTGCCGCACCAGCCATATTGATGGTCGCGCCCAGCGGAATGGAAACCGAATAAGTGTTTTTGTCCAGATTCAATTTTTCACACAGCGCCATATTCACCGGAATATTGGCCGCGGAGCTGCGGGTGAAGAACGCGTAAACACCACTTTCACGCAGGCAGGTGAATACCAGCGGGAACGGGTTACGACGTATTTTCCACCACACCAGTAGAGGGTTAATCACCAGCGCAACCAGCAACATACAGCCGATCAGCACGACCAGCAGCTGCGCATAGCCCCATAGAGTGGCAAAACCGGTCGTTGCCAGCGTTGACGCGACCAAACCAAAAATGCCGATCGGGGCAAAACGGATCACCAGTCTCACCATAAAGGTCACCGCATGGGACATATCGTTAACCAGATTTTTAGTGGTGTCGTTCCCGTGGCGCAGAGCAAAGCCCAGACCGACGGCCCAGACCAGAATACCGATATAGTTGGCATTAAGCAGAGCATCAATTGGGTTGGCTACCATGCTTAACAGCAGACCGCGCAAAACCTCAATAATGCCGGATGGCGGCACAATATCATTAGCGCTGCTGGTCAGGTGCAGGGTAGACGGGAAGGCAAAACTGAAAACAACTGCTGCCAGCGCGGCGGAGAAGGTACCCAGCAGATAGAGAAATAAAATCGGACGAATGGTGGTTTTTTGCCCGTGCTGATGGTTAGCGATAGACGCCATAACCAGCATTAACACCAGCAAGGGCGCGACGGCCTTAAGTGCGCCAACGAACAGCGTGCCCAGCAATCCCACGGCAATCGCCGCCGGCGTTGAAATCCAGGCTATTAAAATCCCCAGCACCAGGCCGACTAAAATTTGTTTAACCAGACTGCCTCCAGCCAGACGCCGAAATAGCCCCGGTGTGCGTTGTGTTGTCATTTCATGATCCTTTCATTGTGTTGTTGCTCATCCGTAGTGCGTTCTGATGACGCATCTTTCAGGATGTTACAAAGTGTTTGCCTGAGTGAGTATCAGGTAACAAAAGGAGTGCGAAAAGCAAAATATGCTGGATTTTACGCTCTGCTCATATTCTTTAACTTAAAATTAACTATTTTGTGACATGTTAAGCAGAATGCCCGCGCAGCGAACGCTCGCGGGCTTTCACCTGTTAAGGCGAATAAAAGATGGGCTACGCCCGCCGCTTCTTGTCGTTCTGATGGTTCACCCACAGGTTAATTAGCAGTGTGGCGACCAGAATACCAAATACAATGCCGAGCGAGATGGCGATCGGAATATGGTAAAAATCCACGATCAGCATCTTAATACCGATAAACACCAGGATAATCGACAAGCCGTATTTGAGCATTGAGAAACGCTCTGCAACACCCGCCAGCAGGAAGTACATCGCACGCAGACCGAGGATCGCAAACAGGTTTGAAGTCAAAACGATAAACGGATCGGTAGTCACCGCAAAGATAGCCGGAATACTGTCTACCGCGAAAATTACGTCGCTCAGTTCCACCAGAATCAGCACCAGCAGCAGCGGCGTCGCAAACAGCACACCGTTTTTGCGAATGAAAAAATGCTCGCTTTCGATTTTATCCGTCATGCGTAAATGGCTGCGCAGCCAGCGCACCACCGGTTTGTCGCCGATGCCGCCTTCATCTTCTTTTGCCAGCGCCATCTTCACGCCGGTAAACAGCAGGAACGCGCCGAACACATATAGTAGCCATTCAAACTGGGTGATAAGCCAGCTACCCGCGAAGATCATGATTGTTCTGAGCACGATCGCCCCCAAAACGCCATAGATCAGCACGCGACGCTGTAACGCGGCGGGAACCGCAAAGTAGCTAAATAGCATCAGCCAGACAAAAACGTTATCTACGGCCAGCGCTTTTTCAATCAGATAACCGGTGAGAAAAGCCAGTGCCTGAGGATCGGCAACGGCGCGCCCCTGGGTGGTAGTAAGATACCACCAGAAAGCTGCGTTAAAGATAAGGGAGAGACTGACCCAGACCAGAGACCAGACGGCGGCCTGCTTCATGCTCATGGTATGCGAGCCGCGACGCCCCTGGAGCAGGAGATCGATAGCCAGCATAATCACGACGACAACCGCAAATCCGCCCCACAATAGTGGTGTGCCGACAGTATTCATAGAGCCACTCCTTACGCATAAAAAACAAAACGGCTGAGGTCAGAAGACGTCAGCCGCTACGTGTTTATGCATAGACCTCGCCTTCCGGCAAGGTCTCACTTACAACACTTCTCTATGCTGTAGCGTGGCGGATAGCGTTTCGCTACCCGGCAGACATCAACGTCGATGGTGTTGCCCGGCGACCGGATGCAGTGTTATCCACATCGTAATGACGATCTACCGGCAGTTATGAAGTTACTCCCCTTTGCAGGTAACAAAGTATGACAGGGCATTCATCGGGTCAATGTCCTGAAACCATGCTTTTACACAGTTTTACGCGAGGGCCTGGGCGCTTATATCATCTGCCGGGAAAACCACACCGATCTGGCGGCGGATTTCAGTCTGCAATTTGGCCGTCGTACGACTGACTGCCAGCCCCGGATGATTAACTTCGCCGGTTTCTACCAGCCGCGCAAAGACGTTGGCTTCATACAGCATGGTATTAATATGCTGAGGTTGAGTCAGATCCTGTGCTTTTCCGCCGCGCGGCACCAGGGCCAGGTTCTGGCACTCGGAAATTTTTTCAATCACCAGCGAGCCATCCTCACCCTGAATTTCACTTGCCAGCACTGAGTCGCTGACTTTCGAGTGATGCAGCGTGACGTCAAAATCGCCGTAGTGTAATACTACCGTACCGTGGGCATCCACGCCGCTTGCCAGCAGGCCAGCAGAGGCCTGAACGCTGTGCGGCTCGCCCCATAATGCCACTGCTGATGCCAGACAGTAAAAACCGATATCCATAATCGAGCCGTTAGAAAATGCCGGATTAAAAGTGTTCGGATTTTCCCCGTCCAGATAGCGCTGGTAGCGGGAAGAGTACTGGCAATAATTAATAAACGCTTTGCGGATTTTGCCTAATTTCGGCAGGGTTTGCTGTAGCAGCAGAAAGTTTGGCAGGCTGGCGGTTTTAAACGCTTCAAACAGCACGACCTGATTTTCACGCGCCAGCGCGATAGCCTCTTCAACCTCTCGCAGGTTTGATGCCAGCGGTTTCTCACAAATCACATGTTTTTTATGGCTGAGAAACAGACGCGTTTGCGGAAAATGCAGAGAATTAGGACTGGCGATATACACGGCGTCAAACGCGTCGCTGCTGGCCATATCTTCGAGCGAGGTAAAGAGATGCTCTACCGGATAATCGCTGGCGAAATGCCGGGCCTGCTCAAGGCTGCGTGAGTAAACGGCGGTTAAGGTGTATTTACCGGTTTCATGGGCGGCATCGACAAACTGACGGGTGATCCAGTTTGTGCCAATGACTGCGAAGCGTATCATAGATGCGTGTCTACTCCGTTAAATGAACGTGCTGCCAATGTAGCATGGCGTCATGACAAAACCAGCGCTCTGGCGTGTATAACGTTATGCAGGTCGCGCTTTACTGTACAGGACAGCCGCTTTTACCATTGGCCCTGAGCGTCACCAGTGGGCCAAGGTATTTAGGCTGGCGGTGCAGGATCCTGGCGTCCAGCACCGCGCTCACCCGCGCCAGTTTTTCCCGAATTTGCGTATAGCGGCCGTGCTTACCGGATAAATCTTCCGCGTTAAAGCCGATGGCATCAATACCGTACTGCTGCGCCAGCCAAATCGCTCGCTGATTATGAAAGGCCTGAGAAACGATGGTAAAACGGTTTTCACCAAAGACTTTTTGCGTACGTACGACGGAATCCAGCGTGGAAAAACCGGCATAATCGCAATAAATCGCATCTGACGGAACGCCGCGAGCGATCAACGCCTTGCGCATGGCGGAAGGTTCATCGTAATGCGCGTTGCCGTTGTCACCGCTGACCAGAAGCCACGTGACCTTTCCCGCCTGATAAAGCTCCGCCGCCGCGTCAATACGCCGGTTGAAGTAACGATTACCCGGTTTTGCGCCGAGTACCAAAGCCACTTTGCGTACCGGCAGATCGTCCAGACTATGGTATAGCCGGCCTTGCGAAGCTGCCGTGATGGTATGGCCTGCATAGAGGATCAGTCCTGCCCCTGCGATAATCGCCAGTAACAGCAGGATGAAAACATAGCGATTAAAAATAAGATGAAATAATGCTGTGAATATCCGTTTAACCTGCATTGTTCATTCCTTGTGACGAGTGATGACAGAGCATAAACCGGAATAAACAAAATACACGCACAAGATGGAAAACGATTCTGCTTTCGGACTCATCCCTGGGCCAGATGCGTCAGCCACAGTCGGGTATCAAACTCGAGCTGGTGATACTGCGGCTCCATATGGCAGCAGAGCTGATAAAACGCTTTGCTATGTTCTTTCTCTTTCAGGTGCGCCAGTTCATGCACAACGATCATCCGCAGAAACGGTTCTGGCGCACTGCGAAATACCGTTGCGACGCGAATTTCAGCTTTAGCTTTCAGCTTGCCACCCTGGACGCGTGAAATCGCGGTATGCAGGCCCAGCGCGTTTTTCAACACGTGGATCTTATTGTCATACATCACTTTATTAATCGGCGCGCCGTTACGCAGAAACTGACTTTTCAGATCCTGCGTATACTGCCAGAGAGCCTTATCGGTGGTGATATCGTGCGTACCCGGATAGCGCTTTTGCAGCACGTCGCCGAGCCGCTGTTCAGCAATCAGCGTGCGAACCTGAGAAAGCAGGTGTTCCGGATAGCCCTGTAGATAGTTAAGATTGCTCATTGATGCCCCACGCTGACGGTAAAAAAGAGTATACTCACGCACCCTTTTAGGGATAACACCGAAATTTTACCATTCTGGAGGGCCGATGAGCCACATAGACAACGGTTTCCGTTCACTGGATCTTAAACGTTTCCCTGAAACGGATGACGTTAACCCGCTACAGGCGTGGGAAGCGGCGGATGAGTATCTGCTGCAACAGTTGGACGATACCGCCATCACCGGCCCGGTCCTGATTTTTAACGACACGTTCGGTGCATTAAGCTGTGCGCTGGCTGAACATAAGCCGTACAGCATTGGTGACTCTTATTTAAGCGAGCTGGGCACGCGTGAAAATTTACGCCATAACGAGCTTGCAGAAGGCGACGTCACCTTTCTCGACAGCACGGCGCCATACCCGCAGACGCCGGGCGTGGTGCTGATTAAAATTCCAAAAACACTGGCGTTGCTGGAACAGCAGCTCCGTGCCCTGCGTGAGGTGGCAACCGCTGAAACGCGGATCATCGCCGGGGCGAAAGCGCGGGATATTCATAACTCCACGCTGGCGCTGTTCGAAAAAATTCTTGGGCCGACCAAAACCACGCTGGCGTGGAAAAAAGCGCGCCTTATTCAGTGTACGTTTACCGCACCGGCGTTAGCTGACGCGCCACAAACTCTGAGCTGGGCGCTGGAAGGGACACCGTGGACCATCCACAACCATGCTAACGTGTTCTCCCGTACCGGGCTGGATATCGGCGCACGTTTCTTTATGGAACATCTGCCGGGTAATCTGGAAGGCGAAATCGTTGATTTAGGCTGCGGTAACGGCGTGATTGGCCTGACGCTGCTGGATAAGAACCCTGAAGCCACGGTGGTGTTTGTTGATGAATCTCCGATGGCAGTGGCCTCAAGTCGTCTCAACGTCGAAACCAATATGCCTGAGGCATTAGATCGCTGCGAATTTATGATCAACAACGCGCTTTCAGGCGTTGAGCCGTTCCGTTTTAACGCCGTACTGTGCAACCCGCCTTTCCATCAGCAGCATGCGCTGACGGATAACATCGCGTGGGAGATGTTTCATCATGCACGCCGCTGCCTGAAAATTAACGGCGAGCTGTATATTGTGGCGAACCGTCACCTCGACTACTTCCACAAGCTGAAGAAGATTTTCGGCAACTGCGAGACTATCGCCACCAACAGCAAGTTTGTAGTGCTGAAGGCAGTGAAACTGGGCCGCCGCCGCTAAATTGCCAGCGCTAACCGGGTGCCCTGCGTAATCGCGCGTCGGGCATCCAGTTCCAGCGCCACGTCACAACCGCCAATCAAATGTACCGTCTTCCCTGCCGCGCGTAATGCCCCGGCCAGATCGCGCCGTGGCTCCTGTCCGGCACAGATCACCACATGATCCACGTCCAGTACCTGCGGTTCGCCGCCGATCAGAATATGTAATCCGGCGTCGTCGATCTTTTGATAGCTGACCGCCGGGATCATTTCCACGCCGCGGGACAGCAGCGTGGCCCGGTGGATCCAGCCTGTGGTTTTCCCCAGACCGTCGCCAGGCTTACTGGCTTTGCGCTGAAGCATCACGATTCGCCGCGGGCTTTTCGGCAGTTGCGGGCCTTCAGGACGCAGGCCGCCGGGTTGATTCAGGCTGGTATCGATACCCCATTCGACACAGAATTCAGCTATATTCTGGCTGGTGGGATCGCCGGGCTGGCTCAGGTACATCGCAGTGTCAAAACCGATACCGCCGCAGCCGATGATGGCTACCCGCGCGCCAACCGGGGTTTTATCACGCAGTACGTCGAGATAGGTCAGCACTTTCGGATGATCAATACCGTTAATCAGCGGTAGTCGAGGTTCGATGCCGCAGGCCATGATCACCTCATCAAAAAGATGTAGCTGATCTGCGCTAACAAAGTGATTGAGTTGAAGGGCCACGCCGGTGACGTCAATCATTCGCCGGTAATAGCGCAGCGTTTCATAAAACTCCTCTTTGCCGGGGATCTGCCTGGCGACAGTAAACTGTCCACCGATCTCCGCCTGGGCATCAAAAAGCGTCCCGCTGTGGCCGCGTGCAGCGGCATTAATGGCGAAAGCAAGGCCCGCCGGACCGGCACCGATAACCGCCAGATTTTTCTTTTTAATCGCCGGCGTGACGGGCATTTTTGTTTCGTGGCAGGCCCGGGGATTGACCAGGCAGGAGGTCACTTTGCCGGCGAAAATCTGATCCAGGCAGGCCTGATTACAGCCGATACAGGTGTTAATTTCATCTGCCCGCCCGCTTTCGGCTTTTGAAAGAATTTCCGCATCGGCCAGGAACGGACGGGCCATAGAAACCATATCCGCATCGCCACGCGAGAGGATCTCTTCTGCGACCTGCGGATCGTTAATCCGGTTAGTGGCGATCAGCGGGATCGTCACCTGACCTTTAAGCTTACGCGTCACCCAACTAAACGCACCGCGCGGCACGGGCGTCGCAATGGTGGGGATACGGGCTTCATGCCAGCCGATCCCGCTATTGATAAGCGTTGCGCCCGCCGCTTCAATCGCCTGCGCCAGCGCAATGGTTTCCGCCAGCATGCCGCCGTTTTCAACCAGATCGAGCATCGACAGGCGGTAAATAATAATAAAGTCATCACCGATACGTGCACGTACGGCACGCACAATCTCAATCGCAAAACGCATGCGGCGAGTGTAATCGCCACCCCATTCGTCATCACGCTGGTTAGTTCGCGCCGTCAGGAATTCGTTAATTAAGTAACCTTCGGAACCCATTATCTCAACGCCGTCATAACCGGCTTCACGCGCCAGCGCCGCACAGCGGGCAAAATCGTCTATCAGCGTCAGTATCTCGCCGTGAGTTAATTCACGCGGCGTAAAGCGGTTGATGGGCGCCTGAAGCGGGGAGGGGGCAACCAGCTGTGGTTGATAGCTGTAGCGCCCGGTATGCAGGATTTGCAGGGCAATTTTACCGCCTTCATGATGTACCGCATCGGTTATCAGCCGGTGCTGCGCCAGCTGGCTAACATTGATTAATACCGCCGCGCCTTCCATCGTCACGCCGGAGTGGCAGGGCGCTACGCCGCCGGTGACAATCAGCGCCACGCCGTGGCGCGCCCGTTCCGCATAAAATGCTGCCAGCCTCTCTGCACCGTCGGGACGCTCCTCCAGTCCGGTATGCATTGAGCCCATTAGTACCCGATTTTTCAGGGTGGTAAAACCCAGGTTAAGCGGAGCAAACAGCGACGGATAGCTCATAATCGTGTCCAGTATGTAAAATTATTGTTATGTGGTCGGATGAGTTACTAATTTAGCGGCTGCCGCCAAAAAGGGAAAAGATCCGTGTGGTGATTGTGATGGGATTCAAAGATCGAAAGATGGAGGCGCACCGGCAAAGTGATGCTGGTCGGCAGAGAATGAATCTGAGAGTAGGGGGATTCCGCATGTCATTCACTGGCCCGGTAAGCATCGCGCCACCGGGCAGTGAGTCAGTCAGCAGTCGCTTATAGCTCCGCTTCAGGCTCCTGCTGGATAGCTTGCAGAGCCATCAACGCCTGAGCAGCGGCTTTTAATACACTCTCACACTGCTCAATACTCAACGTCAGCGGTGGTTCAATGCGGATGGTTTTCGCGTTATTTAATGTTCCCGCCACCAGAATATGCTGGCAGAACATCTGGCTGGCAAACCGATACCCGGTGTCGCCGTCCACAAACTCAATAGCCATCAGCATACCTTTACCGCGTGCATCCTTAATTAATTCAGGATACTGGCGTGCCAGAAGCCTAAAGCCGTCCAACAGCATGTCGCCTTTCTGCTCTGCCTGCGCCGGAAGATTTTCCTCCAGCAGCACATTAATGGTAGCCAGCGCCGCAGCGCAGGCCAGCGGATTGCCGCCAAAGGTGGTGGTATGCAGAAACGGATTATCAAACAGCACTGAAAAGACTTCTTCAGTCGCAATAGTGGCCCCAATGGGCATGACACCGCCGCCCAATGCTTTTGCCAGGCACAAAATATCTGGCTGTACGTTCTCATGCTCGCAGGCAAACATTTTGCCGGTTCGGCCCATCCCGGTCTGGACCTCATCGAGGATCAGTAATGCGCCAAACGTATCGCACAGTTTACGGACTGCGGATAAGTAGCCGGATGGCGGCAGGATCACACCGCCTTCGCCCTGGATGGGTTCGAGGATCACCGCGGCCACATCGTCACCCGTTTTCTGGCATTCACTGAGCATCAAATGCATCGCATCAATATCACCAAACGGAACGTGGCGAAAGCCTGGCAGCAGCGGCATAAACGGTTTGCGAAAGTCAGATTTCGCCGTTGCCGATAGCGCGCCGAGAGACTTACCGTGGAAGGCACCGCTGGCGGCAATAAAGGTAAATTTGCCGCGCGGCGACTGGTAGGCTTTAGCCAGTTTGAGCGCCGCCTCAATAGATTCGGTGCCGCTGTTGCTAAAGAAACTGTATTTCAGTTTGCCCGGCGTAAGTGCCGCCAGCGTTTTTGCCAGCATCGCCCTTAAAGGATCGAGCAGCTCCTGGCTGTGAAGGGGTTGTTTAGCAAGCTGATTCTGTACGGCGGAAACAACAACCGGATTACGGTGCCCCACGTTAAAAATGCCAAAACCGCCCAGGCAATCAATAAATTCCTGCCCCTGGGTGTCGACAAGCGTATTCAGACTGCCCGCCTGCCACTCTACGGCTCCGTAATCCCCGCCAGCGGTAACAGATTTTCGATATTGCAAAAAACCAGGATTTACATGCTCTTTGAAGTAGTCGATCACCTCGCGATTAAGCTCTTTCATCTCCTCATGATCAAGCGTGCGCTTTTCAATGAGATTCAATGCGTGCGCAGTACAGGCTAACGCCGATGCGCTGGAAGGTAGTCTGTTCAAAATAAGCTCCAGGGGCGCGCGTATCACGTGATACTGAATTAAGTATTGCAGGGATTGCGCCAGTTCGACGCACTTAACACAAATCAGGATAAACACCAGGCAAAACCCGATTTGAACAATATTTAATCACGTTGTCAGGGCTGAGGAAAAGCGAACGCCTGAATACGGCGGAGAGGGAAACAAGCAGAATCAGCCAGTTGCGCCAAAAAGGAGCAGGCCTGCACGCTTATTGAGCTGACTATTGAACTATTTCATGACGAAAATATTAAAAATCAATGAATTAAATAATCCTGCAAATTATGCGGTTTAATCGCAAATTGCGATCTAAGTCAAATTTAACAACTAAAGATAAATAAATTATCGCCGACATAACATTACACCAAAAAATTAACATCCAAATAACGCGCAAAGGATGCAGTTATGCCTACCTCTTCTGTTGTTACCCAACGTGAGCACCTTCTGGACGACAATACGACATTAATGTCGACCACCGATTTACGCAGCATCATTACCCACGCGAATGATACGTTTGTGGATGTCAGCGGCTATTCACTTCAGGAACTGTCAGGCCAGCCACACAATCTGGTGCGGCATCCGGACATGCCAAAAGCCGCGTTTGCCGATATGTGGTATACCCTACAGAAGGGTGAGCCGTGGACCGGCATTGTCAAAAATCGCTGTAAAAATGGCGACCACTACTGGGTGCGGGCGAACGTAGCACCGATGGTGCGCGAGGGCAAAATCACCGGTTATATGTCAATTCGTACTAAAGCCCGCGCTGATGAAGTGGCTGCCGTAACGCCGCTGTATCAGGCGCTGAATGCCGGAAAATGCCGTCAGCGGCTGCACAAAGGGAGAGTCGTTCGCCCCGGCATTAGCGGCTGGCTCAATGCTCTGCCGCTACGCTGGCGCGTGCGGAACATCATGATACTGCTTTTTGTAATGCTCGCAGCAGCATTGGGGCTAAGCGGTGCGCCGCCAGCAGCAATACTCTTCAGTTCGCTACCGCTGTTACTGGGATGTGCCTGTCTGGAGTGGCAAATTGTTCGACCGGTAGAACAGGTGGCGCGTGAGGCCCTCAGCGTGGCGACCGGTGAAAAGAGCCAGGTTGAGCCGTTTCACCGTAGTGATGAACTGGGGTTAACGCTGCGGGCTGTCGGGCAACTGGGTCTGATGAGCCGCTGGCTGATGAACGATGTTGCAAGCCAGGTCGCCCGCGTGCGCGACGGCAGCGTTGCGCTGGCGAAAGGCAACGACGATCTTAATGAGCGTACCCGGCAAACGGTGGTCAACGTTCAACAAACGGTTGCCACCATGAGCCAGATGGCGGTATCAGTACAAAATAACTCCGTCACGGCCGCGGCGGCCGATAAACTCTCCAGCGCCGCCAGCAGTGCGGCAACACACGGTGGAAGGGCGATGGAAACCGTAATAAAAACCATGGATGAGATTGCCAGCAGCACTCAGCGCATTGGCTCCATCACCACGTTAATCAATGACATTGCTTTTCAGACTAATATTCTTGCTCTTAATGCTGCCGTTGAAGCCGCCCGTGCAGGGGAGCAGGGTAAAGGATTTGCCGTAGTCGCCGGGGAGGTTCGTCATCTGGCCAGCCGCAGCGCCAGTGCGGCCAACGATATTCGTAAGCTGATCGATGCCAGTGCCAGTAAAGTTCAGTCTGGCTCGGGACAGGTCCATGCCGCCGGACAGACGATGGACGATATTGTGGTGCAGGTACAAAATGTTACCCGGCTGCTTGGCGAAATCAGCAGTTCTACCGCTGAACAGGCGGCAGGGCTGGCTGATTTAACGCGGGCTGTGGCTGAACTGGATGTCATCACGCAGAAAAATGCCGGGCTGGTAGAAAAGAATGCCGCGGTTTCTGCGATGGTTAAACAGCGGGCCAGCCGCCTTGAAGAGGCGGTGACCGTACTGCATTAATCCAGCTGGCCAATCTCCAGCGCCGCGCGGTCAATAATGCCGATAATCTGCTTAAGCTGCGCGGCACTCAGTTCTTGCTGGTTAATTTTTAAATCCAGCACCGTTTTAAAGTTTTCAATCGCACGTTTCATCTGGGGATCTTTACGTAGCGCATAGCCGACGCAACGCGCTTTGATCCGCACATAAATGTGATCCAGCGTATCCTGATTCTCTTCCAGCCAGTGCAATCCTATTTTGGTAATAGCGATTTTTTTACGTCCGCCGTCTTCATCAGTGACGGTGATCAGCTGCTGGTCCTGCAAAAGCTCAAGTGTGGGATAAATCACCCCGGGGCTGGGAATATAATTACCCAGCGTCAGTGACTCAATTTCTTTAATAATTTCATACCCGTGGCTGGCGTGATGACGTAATTGATCGAGAATGACCAACCGCAGTTCGCCGTGGGCAAAAAAGCGCTGACGCCGACTACCGCGAAGATGAAGGGAGTGTTCACCCTCCGGCTGATGATGCTGTTGCATAGAAACACCTCATTACATTGCTATATCTACTCTATATCTAATGGTGTCTAAACTGCAATTACTACCTTTCATATATATTTACTATATGTTTTTAAAGGTTATTTTAATCATGCCTTCCCTATATTTAGATATATCTAAAAATGCTTGATCTTTTTATAACTAACAATCATTATCATTTGAGTTGAAAATCAGATATATCATAGCGAGCAGAGGTTACATAATGAGCGATAAATCGCCTTATCCGCGTAAAGTCCGTAATGAATTACGCTTCCGCGAACTGGACGTATTACGCGTTGAGCGTATTAGCGCCGGCTTTCAGCGCATCGTTCTGGGCGGCGACGCGCTGGAAGGATTTTCTTCACAAGGTTTTGACGACCATACCAAAGTTTTTTTCCCCGAGACAGGGACACGGGTGATCCCTCCCGAGGTCACTGAGGACGGGATTATCTGGACCGACGGTGTGCGCCCTCAGGCGCGTGATTACACCCCGCTGTATGACGCGGTACGCCATGAGCTGGCGCTGGACTTCTTTATTCACGACGGCGGCGTCGCCAGCCGCTGGGCCATAAATGCTCGTGCAGGGGATACGCTGACTATCGGTGGACCACGCGGTTCGCTGGTGGTGCCGGAGGATTACGCCTGGCAGCTCTACATCTGTGATGAGTCAGGTATGCCCGCACTGCGTCGGCGGCTGGAAGGATTACAACGTCTGACATCGCGGCCGGAGGTAAAGGCCATTGTCAGCGTGACCAATCCCGCGGTAAAAGATTACCTGGCCCCGCTAACCGATTTTACTATCGACTGGATTATCGGCCATGATCAGCAGGCGCTTGCCGCACGGCTGGCACAGCTTACTGTGCCGGAGGATGACTATTTTATCTGGCTGACCGGCGAAGGCGATACGGTGAAAAACATATCAGCAGTGTTTAACAATCAGGATCAGCAGCGGGTGCGGAGTGTGGCCTACTGGCATCAAAAATAAATAGCCGGACGGCTAATGCCAAAGGATGACGGCCTTTTAGCGCCGTCTATACGATGATAGCGTGCAGGGGCTGTTTTATATAAATAATATTTATATTCATCACATCAATGATTGCTATTCACTGTTTGCGCTTACCTGTATCTTGATAACGTTTGTTGCCCCGATCCGACTACCGTTTAACGCAATTTGAGCATATTCATGACCAATGAAAAAACCTGTCCTTATTTTCTTGAGGCTGATGAGAGGCATCTGTTTGAGCTTCTCAATCATAATTCTGACTGGTTATGGGAAGTGGATGCTGAAGGGCGCTATACCTGGGTGTCCGACGTCGTTAATGAACTGTTAGGTTATCCCCCGGAATATGTTCTCGGGCGAACGCCATTTGATTTTATGCTGCCCGAAGAGGCGCAACGGGTAGGGCTGGCTTTTGCCGAGATTGTGACGGCTAAAAGGGCATTTTCCGGCCTGGTAAACCGTAACCGCCGGGCGGACGGTTCAATAGTCGTGCTTGAGACCAGCGGCATACCGCTGTTTGATGAGCAGGGAGAACTCAGGGGCTATCGGGGCATCGATCGTAATATCTCCACGCTGGGTGAACGCGTACTACAACTGGAAACCATCTACGACACCACGCCGGTTGCGCTATGCATGATTGACTTAAGCGGACGTATCGTGATGTCGAATAAAGCGATGACCCGTCTGTTAGCCAGCGCGCCTGCCGACACCAGCAGCCACTATTTTCCCGATGTGATGCCTGAATGCTGGCAGCAGTTTTTGCAGGATTTCACCGTTGCAAGCAGCAGCGCAGAGATCCCCAGCCGGGAGGTCATCTACTCCGGGCGCTATTATTACACTCAGCCGGTGCCAGTTTATGATGCCATGGAGAATGTGGTCGGCTTGTCGGTCACCTGGGTAGATATTACCGCCCGTCGTCTGGCAGAAGAGAAGCTGGCCAGCGCTAATCTGGTACTGCAGCAATTTGCGCAGTTAGATCATTTGACCGGGCTGTTTAATCGTCGTCATATGGATGAGTTTCTGGTCACGCAAATTGCCCATGCCCTTGAACAAGGGCTACCGCTGTCTATTTGCCTCGCGGATATCGACTTTTTCAAAAATTTTAATGACAACCAGGGGCATCAGTCCGGTGATGAGTGCCTGCGTGCGGTGACCAAAGCGCTGGTTTCAGCCAGCCTGCGACCCGAAGATAATATCAGCCGCTACGGTGGCGAAGAATTTTTAGTGATCCTGCCGCGTACCGATATGGCCGGTGCGCTGATTGTCGCCGAACGGCTGCGTGAAAGTATTACCGCACTGCATATCCCGCATATTTCGAGTCCAACAGGCTTTCTGACCATCAGCATCGGGGTAGCGACCCTTTACGATGCGAAAGCTCTGC
This sequence comes from Klebsiella sp. RIT-PI-d, assembly GCF_001187865.1. Lineage (NCBI taxonomy): Bacteria > Pseudomonadati > Pseudomonadota > Gammaproteobacteria > Enterobacterales > Enterobacteriaceae > Klebsiella > Klebsiella sp. RIT-PI-d. The sequence goes on along the minus strand of NZ_LGIT01000003.1, from coordinate 354,414 downwards.
CCGACGACCGGCCGCTGCACAGTATTGCCAGCGAGCTGATTTATCAGGCGGACACTGCCCTTTACAAGGCTAAAAAGCAGGGCCGCAACCGGGTGGTGAGCGGGGAATAGTAAGGCAAAATGCTCCCGGCTAATCCGTAGCCAGGAGCATGATTTAACGGACTCTGTATTCTTGTGGGATGCTGAAAGGCTCATCAGCACGGTAATAACCGCCGTCTTTCACTTCCTCAATCAGTACCATGGTATGCGCCCGGGCATGTTCGGAAAAATACTCGACCAGCAGGTCTGTGATCCGATGGCCAATTTCGGCTTTCTGCTCCGCGCTTAATGCTGCTTCCGGGGTTTTGATATTAACAAAAGGCATAATCGTCTCCTCAACTACATCAAATCGCGCCGCCGTTGACGCGGATCACCTGACCATTAATCCAGCCGCTTTCTTCGCCCGCCAGAAAGCGCACCACCTGCATGATGTCCTGCGGTTCGCCAAGGCGACCCAGCGGGTTCATCTTTTTAATTTGCGCTACCAGTTCCTCACTCTTGCCATTAAGAAACAGATCCGTCGCCACCGGTCCGGGAGCGATGGCGTTCACCGCGATCGCGCGTGAACCCAGTTCCTTAGACAACACATGCGTCATCGCTTCAATGGCCGCTTTGGTGGCGGCATAGACGCCGTACTGTGGTTGATAGAGTCCGACTACGCTGGATGAAAAATTAATAATCCGCCCACCCGCATTAAGCCGGTTGGCTGCTTCGCGCATCAGGCGAAAAGGTGCGGTGAGATTGGTCGCTACCTGACGTTCAAAACTGGCATCGTCGGTGGCAGAAAGTGGCGATAGCGTCATGATGCCCGCATTGTTGACCAGGATATCCGTTTTTCCGAACGCACTTTCTGCGGCAGTAAACAGTTTATCTGCCGCATCCGGCTGGGTAATATCGGCCTGCACGATGATGGCTTTCCCGCCTGCGGCAGTAATTGTAGCCAGCACGTCTTCAGCCTGTTCACTGCTGCGCGCATAGTTAATCACCACGGCCAGCCCATCAGCCGCAAGGCCACGGGCGATTTCAGCACCAATTCCACGAGAGGCACCCGTTACAATCGCTACTTTTGTCTTCTGCATAGGTTGTGCTCCTGATGATGAGTAATGTTCACCAGCACTATACCTGTCGGATTATTAAAAATAATCGTCTGGAAATTGACATGATAATTCATCTGATACTAATAATAGGGTAGTTAACGGGAGGGACGTATGGACAAAATTCAGCAGCTCCAGCTTTTCGTCCGCATTGTAGAGGGCGGAAGCTTTTTGCAGGCGGCGCAGGCGCTGGGAATTGCCCGGTCTACCGCCACCTACGCGATTAAACAGCTGGAGCAAGAAATCGGTGTCCAGCTGCTGGCGCGCACCACGCGGGCGGTAAAGCCGACGCCGGAGGGCGACGCATTTTATCGCCGGGCCAACGCCGTGCTGGAGGATATCGACGAAACCTGGACCGCGTTTCGTCAGACCACGCCGGGCGGGCATTTGCGCATTAATGCGCCGGGTTTACTGACGCGTACCTTTCTGGTTCCGCAACTCACTGAATTTCTCCGCCAGTACCCGGATATCACCGTGACCTTCGGGCAAACCGATCGGCTGGTGAATCTGGTACGTGAAGGTATTGACTGCGTGATCCGCGTCGGCGTGCCCGAAGACAGCAGTTTACGGCTGCGTCGGCTCGGGCATTTGCCAGAAATTACCTGTGCCAGCCCGGCCTATTTGGCAGCGAAGGGAATACCGCACAGCATCGAGGATCTGGCCTCGCATACCATGGTTGGCTTTATTTCATCGCAAACCGGCGACACGATGCCGCTCAACTTTATCCGTAACGGGCGAACGGAATCGCGACGTTTACCCGCTCAGGTCATGACCGATAATTCGGATACCGCCGCCGCGCTTGCCGTGCAGGGGCTGGGTCTGATCCAGGCCCCGCGTTACCGCTTTGAAGACCAGCTACGGCGCGGTGAGCTGGTGGAGGTGCTTTCCGCCTATCCTCCCGGCTCCTTACAGATTAATGCGATTTATGCGGGTGAGCGCCGGGTTTCCCGGCGTCTGGACGTATTTCTCCACTGGGTAAGCGAGATATTTGCCCGCGCCTTATAAACCGATCAACGCTCAGTTTGCTTTTTTTCTGCCGGTTTAAAGATTAAGGTGCCCGTCAGGAGCGAGACGCCGTTATTGTCACTGGGATGGTTAACACCGTCATATACCGGGACCGCCGGAAAATCAAATGGGCTCACGCCGTCAAGGCAGGCAACATTGATACCAAACTGATCCGGGTTCGAACGCCGCTGATGATGAGTATAAATTCCGCAGCGTGAACAGAAAAAATGCTGTGCCACGCCGGTATTAAAGCGATAGCAGGTGAGCAGGTCTTCACCGCGAATAAACCGGATCCCGCCTGCGGCGGCAGAGGCAACCACGGCTCCGCGCATCCGGCAGTACGAACAGCTACAGCGACGAATACCGCTTAAACCTTCACTCAGCGTGACCTCAAATTCTACTGCCCCACAGTGGCACTGGCCGTGATGAGGCTTAATGGATGTTGTCATAGGGCTATCTCTCCCGGGACACGATGCCACCTGTCTGACACCATCGTTTTGATAGCGCGCAGGCAAGAGTATCCCATTTGCTGTGATTTATTCGTGGTTTTGCATCGCCAACCTGACGCAGTAATGATCACCTTTTAACCATTGTATAACAAATATTGTTCAGTCGCGGCGGCAATGATATCATCATGAAAATAGCCGTTTAGATGGCTAAAAAATCATAGCGAATAAGGAATGAGTATGTGGCAAGAGAGGCTTGCACAACTGGTCACCACCTGTCACTGGATCGGCGCGAAAGGCTGGGCGCCGGCAACCGGCGGCAATATGTCGATCCGTCAGGATGAAGCATGGTGCTGGCTTAGCGAGTCAGGGCGTGACAAAGGCAGTCTGACGACCGACGATTTCTTACAAGTGTCTGTTGCGGATAATACTGCCCCGTCCGGGCGCAAACCGTCCGCCGAAACCGGCCTGCACACCTTAATTTATCGCCTGTTTCCTGAAGCTAACGTGGTGCTGCACGTGCATACGGTGAATGCCACCGTCCTGTCACGCATTGAACCGCATCAGACGTTATCACTCCAGGGCTATGAGATGCAAAAGACCCTGACCGGGCAGCACAGCCATCTCGACACGGTATCGATGCCAATTTTTGATAACGATCAGGATATTCAGGCGCTGGCAGCGCGCATTGAGGCCGACGCGCAGACGCGTTCATTACGCTACGGTTTTTTGCTGCGCGGGCACGGTTTGACCTGCTGGGGAACGGATATCAATGAGGCGCGACGTCAGCTGGAAGGGCTTGAATTTCTCTTTGAGTGCGAACTGTTGCGCCGCCGCTATGCCTGATCTCAACGCCCGGCAGTGCGCCGGGCGGTATTGCTACAGTCAGGGCAGGCGAGGATAGGCATCGGCGATGGTATCGCCGGTAAAATTGGCTATCCAGCCTTCCTGGTTATCGAAAATACGAATCGCAGTAAAATTGGGTTCTGATCCCATATCAAACCAGTGCGGCGTTCCGGCCGGAACAGAAATCAAGTCATTCTTCTCGCACAGCACCTGATAAATTTCATTGCCGATATGCAGGCAAAATAGCCCTGCGCCCTCAACGAAGAAACGCACTTCATCTTCCCCGTGAGTATGTTCATTAAGAAACTTCGCCCGCAGCGCCTCTTTCTGCGGATTGTCGGCGCGCAGGCTGATCACATCCCAGCTCTGATAGCCTTTCTCAGCAACCAGCTTATCGATGGCGTGTTGATACGCCGTAATCACCGTTTCCGGCGTGGGGGCCTCACCAAGCTGGCGGTCAGCCTGCCAGCGCTCAAAACGAACGCCCTTCGCATTAAGCTGCTGCTGAATGTCACCGGCGTCGGTACTGTGCCAGACGGGCTGACGGGCATCGTTGTCTGAGAAAACGGTTAATGCGCTCATGAAGGGATTTGCTCCGGATGAATGTCGTCAAAACGTTGAACCTGGGGATGATGGCTGCCCGCATCGCGATCGCCGCGGACCAGCTGTAGCGTGCGTAATCCGGCCTCTTCTGCGGCATCCAGCTCCTGATGAATATCGGAGAGAAACAGAATCGATGCCGGAGAATGCCCGATTTGCCCGGCGATATTACGATACGACTGTGCGTCACGTTTTGCACCCGTACGCGTATCAAAATAGCCGCTGAACAAATGTGTAATATCGCCCTCGTCGCTGTAACCAAACAACAATTTCTGCGCCGCCACGGACCCGGAAGAATAGACATACAGATCAATCGACTGCGACTTCCATTTTTCCAGCGCGGGCAGGACGTCCGGGTAAAGATGACCGGTAAAATCGCCGTGCAGATACCCCTCCTGCCAGATAATTCCCTGCAACGCTTTTAGCGCCGTGGATTTACGGTCTTCATCCATAAAGGTCAGCAGGACTTCAGTCAGTTCCTGCGCCGTTGCCGCAGGCTGGTCTATCTCTTCGCGCAAATTATCAAGAATGGTTTTCACCGGTTCGGCATATTGCTGCGATTTCACCAGCGCCGCCAGCCGCTCGCGCGCATAGGGGAACAGGACATCATGCACAAAGCGGATGTCGCTGGTGGTGCCTTCAATGTCGGTCACAATAGCGCGGATCATGGTCTCTCCAGAGTGAGCGTTACGCCTTATAAACGTAACGCAGAAATGTAGGTCATCTGGACGTCTAAGCGTCTTTAATATTCGAGGTTAACATTGTGTTAAGGTGGGTTCAAGAGAGGATGGGCTGACTTATCGTCTCATCCCCTGACTTGTTGCCAGACGCAATCAGCACGGTATCTTTATACGTCATAACGAAGCGCGCATTAGAGGGAATAAAAAAACTAAAAGGCGCGCTTCGCGGCCGCGCCCTGATGGATCAATCGTACCTTTACGCTACAGCATCATCCGAATTGAACTCGATATCGATACGATCATACGGCAAAACGATCTTATCGCCATCCTTGTCGAGAACGCCGCCGTTCAGCAGTGCCTGAACATCGTTATACACGCCGCGAAAATCGCGATCCACCCGTCGTGAAAGCTCGCGAATAGAAACAGGTTTTGCACCTTTCATGACCCTGATGATCTGCCAGCGATTTGGCGCAAGCATAGTTTTAGCAAGCTGCTCAACGCTGGGAAATATCAACTCAGAGCCGGTGGCCACGCCGGACATGGCACGAGTAGCATCTTCCATCGTTGCCTGAAAAGCATCGGCGATGGACATGATCCTGACGGATAATATTCTCATACTGTCATCTCCTCAGATGGTTGATATCTTCCTGAAAACTGGCTATCAGATGTTGTATGTCGGTAAACGTAACCGGATATTCACGATCGCCAATATGTTTATGGTCGCCCTTGCCGCGTTCATTGTCATAACGCATCACGCAGACACCATCCACAATATACGCCAGACTGTATTTATATAGATGCTCACTACCTATAAGAGCAGGATCAACCTGCAAAATACGAATAGTGGCAAACGCATTATCCGCAATTTGAATCCTCCGATTCATCAACTCAACAGCAGACATAGTGTGTCTCTCCTTGTTGATGTAAAGCATAACATCAGTAATCTGTTGATGAAAGTGATTACATCAATAAAAGTTGATTGCCCGATACCGCTGTCATGGCACTTCAACTGATTGGCACCGACCAGAAGTGCACCCTTGCTGCCCGTCGCCTGAGGACGCTGGACCCGAAGTATTACGCTATTCTGTATGCCGCCCAACTGGAAATGCTTTACTATTTTGTGGAGCCGTTCATAGATGATCTCATCAAGAAGGTGCAAATAAAGTACTATAAGGATTTCGATGCGATTTATGACGACTTAAAGGGCGGGTGATATGTTTAAGAGCCTGCTATCAATTCTATTTGCGGATATTATATTTCCCGTTTATATTTTGCGTGCGCCTCTTTATTCCTGTGGCTGGTTCCCGGGCACTGGGTATTATTAACGTTTATGGCAATCATCGTGTTTGTTATTGTTCACCCGATTATATTTGGTCGCTTTGATAAATACGATAAATGATTTACAAGGAGTTTTATGTCAAATCCGGATTATTTATTTCTTATTGATGAAAATGGTTCCCCTGTGACTGGCCCATCCCTCGTGTACGGGCGTGAAGGGCAATTGAACTTAAATCATTTACGCATAACGTCAATATTCCTGTCGACGGAAATACCGGGAAATTGACAGGCACGCGTGTCCACATGCCTGTTATGTTCCAGAAGGAATTTGACCGTGTAACCCCGCTTTTATTTCAGGCACTGAGTACAGGAAGAATGCTTCAATCAGCCACAATAAAGATGTATGAAATTAATGATGCTGGTTTAGAGCAGGAGTATTTTAATATCATAATGGAAGGTGTGAAGATAACCTCTATCACTCCCGACATGTACCCAGGCGCAAGTACCGGAAAGCATCTTGAAACAGTACTCGTGCGCTATGAGAAAATCACCTGGAAATATTGTGAAGGCAATGTCATTTATAGTGACTCCTGGAATGAGCGGGCAACGTACTAAAGCGCAATACAAACCCTCCCCCTGAAGGCCGGTTGTATTCTGCGATTTTCCTGCAACCTCCCCGTTTTTCAGCTGAGCATGCGTCAGGGGTGCCCGTTATAACTCTGTGCTCAGGAATATGTCGGTAAAAATCCATCGACATTTTACCGATAATCAAAAACGAGGTAACAAAAAAGCCACTCGCGTGAGTGGCTTTTTTATATGATTTTAAAGCTAAAATTTGGTGGCCCCTGCTGGACTTGAACCAGCGACCAAGCGATTATGAGTCGCCTGCTCTAACCACTGAGCTAAGGGGCCGTGGCGGTGAATTATAAAGTAACTCGGCAATGCGATCCAGCCATAAACGACTGCTTGCTGTTTTTGTAAACAATGGATTTTCAATCCCTTATACTTTCTATTCGAATCATTCATCAGGAGTAAGTATGATCGGCGATATTCTGGCTCCGGGACTGCGGGTGGTGTTTTGTGGCATCAATCCGGGGAAGTCATCGGCACATACCGGATTTCATTTTGCGCATCCGGGTAACCGTTTCTGGAAGGTGATCCATCAGGCAGGATTTACCGAGCGACTGCTAAAGCCGGAAGAAGAACAGCATCTGTTAGATACGCGTTGTGGCATTACCATGTTGGTTGAAAGGCCAACGGTACAGGCCAGCGAAGTGAATTTGCATGAATTGCGCACGGGCGGGCGAGAGCTGGTGAAAAAGATAGAGGATTATCAGCCTGACGTTCTGGCCGTTCTCGGAAAGAATGCGTTTGAGCAGGCATTCAGCCAGCGGGGAGCGGCGTGGGGTAAGCAGCAGCTTACTATTGGCGCGACGCAGGTCTGGGTACTGCCTAATCCGAGCGGACTGAATCGCGCGACGCTGGATAAGCTGGTTGAGTCGTATCGTGAACTCGATCGGGCGCTCGTGGCGCGCGGGCGGTAATAGCCGGAGCCAGAGGCCCCGGCGAAACGATTAAAACTCGATGCGCGCGCCCATATTATAGCGACGACCCTCCAGCAGGGACGACTGGTTATAGGTGGTCGTGTAAATCGGATTCGCGTCGAACAGGTTATAGACTCCGGCCATCAACGTGGTATTTTTGTTGAGATGATAGCGTGCTCCTGAATCAACCAGTGCATACGCCTCGGTTGATGTCGACTTGCCCGTGTCTGGCGTATTGCTGCGCCAGCTGGTTTTCGTCCACAGCTCCAGTGCGTCACGCGCATTCCACGTCAAAGACAGGTTGACCATACTCTCCGGGTATCCGCTTAGCGCATCGCCCTTATACTGACCGCTTTTTTGTTCGCTGTGCGTATAGGTGTAGTTCGCGTTCGCTTTTAGTGATGCCGTAACCTGCCAGTCACCATTCAGCTCCATGCCGTAAATTTCAGCGTCGCTGACGTTGAAATACTGAGAGACTTCTTCTGCCTGATAACCGTTATAAATACACTTCTGCGTGGCGGTTGCAGTACAGATCGTATAGTCGCTGATCTTATCCTTAAATTTGGTGAAGAAGACGGTGGCATCCAGCGCCAGCGCATCCTGCTGCCAGTACACGCCAAGCTCGGTATTGACGCTTTGCTCCGGCTTCAGATCGTCATTACCGATGCCAATGAAGGAGTAGGGATATGCCCCGTAGACGCTGGTGAAGCCCTCGTTGTTCTCACGTAGATCGGGTTTTTTATAGCCTGCCGATACGCCACCTTTCAGCGCCCAGCTTTCATCTATCGTCCAGTTTCCATAGAGCTTCGGCGTAACGTGGTAGCCAAAGTAGCTATCGTGATCAAGACGGGCGGAGGTGGTCAGGGTGAAATCCGGGTCCATCATCCAGGCATCTTCAGCGAATACTGCCCAGCCATTACGCGAGATTTTACTGACCGGCGTTACGCCCGGTACCTCTTTATTTTCAATGCCGAAGGTATCGTCCAGCTCATTACGGGTAAAATTAACCCCCATCGTTAGCTTATGATCGCCAAGCGAAAAAGTATTGGCACTGTTGGCTTCATAATTACGCTGTTTGATAAACTGTGAACGTAAACCCGGAACACGATATTCGGTTTTAGCCTTCTCATAGCTGATGAAGTTCTTCACTTCCAGCAGATCATCACCGTACCAGGCATTCTGAGAAAGCGACGCGGCATCGCGGTCAAAGCCCCAGTACCACGCCTTATCGTTATGCGATTTCTCCTGATGGCCTTTGACGGCGTTCAAATCCCATAGCTGGGTATCCGTTGGCGACATATTAATTGTCGCGTCGAGGTTGCCGGCCTGATGTTTGACAAAGCGTTCATCATCCGGGCTATCGTCATCACGGCGGTCAAGATAATCTGCCGCAAGGCTCATGCCGAGCTTGCCAGGAATGATGGGGCCCATTAAGAAAGCATTGGTCTGATTGGTATTACCATACTCACTCTTCTCCTGCAGAAAGTAGTTATCTTCCAGCACGCCTGTCCATTTATCGAGATTCCAGGCTTTTTTGGTGATCACATTAACGACGCCACCGATGGAGTCAGAACCATATAATGAGGACATCGGTCCGCGGATCACCTCAATGCGTTCGATAGCGGCAATGGGCGGCATGAAGGCCGCTTCGGTTCCAATATGGTGCCCATAAGGGCGGGATTCGCGAGTGGCTTGCTTGATACCGTTGACCATATAAGAGGTATAGGTCGAATCCATACCGCGCATCTGGATGTCGCCAGTCGCCAGGCTGCCGTTACCGTTACCCACCAGTACGCCGGGCATCTCGCGCAACGCTTCGGTGACGTTCTGATTAGAGCGGGTATTCAGCTCCTTTTCGCCGACCACGGAGATGGTGGCGGGGGCTTCGCGGCGTTCCTGAGCGAAGCCGGTAGCGGTGACTACAAGTAATTCTTCATTATCAGGCGCAGTCTCTTCGGCAAAAACGGCCGCAGGAAGGCTGGCGAGGGCGAGTGAAATCGCCAGCGCCATACGAGTCCGGATTATCATGACGCTATCCTCAGAATTGGGTTAAATCGATTTTCAGTACGTAGTCAGCCTCGGGCGTTTTTTCATCCTGCTTTACGCTGACGAAGAGCGTGTTGCTGTCAGGCGAAAGCACCATGCTATTGGGCATGGCTGCCGTTTTAATGGTGTGTTTCAGGCTGTATGTACTGGCATCGATAACGCTGATCTGACGGGCATTTCGATGAGTAACATAAACTTCATTACGGGCAGCGTTATAGATAGCGGCAATCGAGTTAGGGGTGGGAACACGGTGAACGATCTTCCCGGAAGAGAGTTCTACCACCAGCACATCGGCAGTATTGGTATCAGCGATAAATCCGACGCCTTTAGCCGGGTTCACAGCCATGTTCAGGAAATAGTGTTCAGGCTCGGAAGGATCAACTTTTACACGCGAAAGGACCCGTGAGGTTTTACCTTCCAGCGTAATGAGCTCGCCCTGGCCGGTAACGGCATAGACTTTATCAGCCGCCTCGTCGACCGCAAAACCGACGGCGTTGAGTGAATTTTGAGTATCTAACAGCGTCTGGTTTTGCGTGTCGATTATCCACGTTACACCTTTACCTTTACTGCCGATACCGGAGACATACAGGCGATGATTTTTCTTGTCGAGAACCACTTCACGAACGTGAGCATTAGTTTCAGCGTTGGTAAGCTGGATTATCTTTACTTCTTTACCGCTACGGGTGTCCAGCAGGGTGACGGAGCCGTCCAGCGCATTGCCCAGCCACAAAATGTGGTTAGGTTCATCGAGAGAAACGGCAAAAGGACGACGCTGAGTGACCATACGTTGTTCAATCTTCAGCGTGTCAGGGGAAAGTCGAAATACATCTCCGGCGGTTTTGTCTTTATCGAAAGAGGGCGCTGATGCCGCATACAGGGTTTGTTGCCCGCCGTCGAGAGCCAGCTCATAAACGCCATGACCCAGCGGTTGCGACGAGAACTGTGCCTCGGTAAATTCCTTTGCAGAAGCGGAGCCAGCGTGAAGGGCGATACCAACGATTAGCGCGCAGAGGGATTGTTTTTTTAATATTGTGAAGTTCATATAATTTTTCTTTACAGGTGCTTACGAAAAGAAAAATGATAATGAAAATAAATATCATTTGCAATTGCATCTTTACACGCTGCATCCTGCCATTTTTGGTATCTATCATAAAACACGCAAAAAAAAAGCTCCCCGCAGGGAGCTTTTCGAGAACAGAGGTTATTAATCGTCGAGGAAGCTACGCAACACTTCAGAGCGGCTTGGGTGGCGCAGTTTACGCAGCGCCTTCGCTTCAATCTGACGGATACGTTCGCGGGTAACGTCAAACTGTTTACCCACTTCTTCCAGCGTGTGGTCGGTATTCATATCGATACCGAAACGCATACGCAGGACTTTCGCTTCACGAGCGGTCAGACCCGCCAGAACGTCGTGGGTAGCAGCACGCAGACTCTCAGTCGTGGCAGAATCCAGCGGCAGCTCGAGGGTGGTATCCTCGATGAAATCACCCAGATGCGAATCTTCATCGTCGCCAATCGGCGTTTCCATGGAGATAGGCTCTTTCGCAATCTTCAGCACTTTGCGGATTTTGTCTTCCGGCATCAGCATACGTTCGGCCAGTTCTTCCGGCGTCGGTTCGCGGCCCATCTCCTGCAGCATCTGACGAGAAATACGGTTGAGCTTGTTAATCGTCTCAATCATATGCACCGGAATACGGATGGTGCGCGCCTGATCCGCGATGGAGCGGGTGATTGCCTGACGGATCCACCAGGTTGCATAGGTGGAGAACTTGTAACCGCGGCGGTATTCAAACTTATCTACCGCTTTCATCAGACCGATGTTGCCTTCCTGGATCAGATCGAGGAACTGCAGGCCACGGTTGGTGTATTTTTTGGCGATAGAAATAACCAGACGCAAGTTCGCTTCAACCATCTCTTTCTTCGCACGGCGCGCTTTCGCTTCACCAATAGACATGCGACGGTTGATATCCTTCACCTGTTCAATGGTCAGGCCGGTTTCTTCTTCGATCATGTGCAGTTTCTGCAGGCTGCGATGTACTTCGTCAGACACATCGTGCAGCTTCTCAGACCACGGCTTGTTCATAGCGATGGCCGCGTTGAACCAGGTCTCGCTGGTTTCGTTGCCGGTGAACAAGGTGATGAAGTTTTTCTTCGGCATTTTGCACTGCTCAACGCACATCTTCATGATGAGACGTTCCTGGGTACGCACGCGATCCATCATTACGCGCATGCTGTTGACCAGGTAATCGAACTGTTTTGGCACCAGGCGGAACTGTTTGAAGACTTCGGACAGTTTCAGGATCTCTTCCTGGGACGCGGCATTGCTGCGGCCTTTCGCCTTAATGGTGTCACGAGTAACGATGTACTGCGTACGCAGCTCACCGAATTTCTCACGCGCCAGTTCCGGATCTATGCTGTTGTCATCGTCGCTGCTGTCGTCTTCTTCGTCTTCATCTTCGTCCTCGTCTTCCATTTCTTCTGACGAGAGTTCAGAACCTACGTGCGTTGCGGTAGGCGCTAAATCTTCTTCAGCGTTGGGATCGACAAAACCGGTTATCAGGTCGGAAAGACGTGCTTCTTCAGCTTCAACGCGATCGTACTGTTCCAGCAGATAGGTGATGGCTTCCGGATATTCCGCAACGGAGCACTGTACCTGGTTGATACCGTCTTCAATACGTTTAGCGATGTCAATTTCGCCTTCACGCGTCAGAAGTTCAACGGTACCCATTTCACGCATGTACATGCGCACCGGGTCAGTGGTGCGCCCGATTTCGGATTCAACGCTGGAGAGTACCTGCGCAGCCGCTTCTTCAGCATCTTCGTCGGTATTGTTTGAGTTTTCAGCAAGCAACAGATCGTCGGCATCCGGTGCTTCTTCCATCACCTGAATACCCATATCGTTAATCATCTGGATGATGTCTTCGATCTGATCTGAGTCGACGATATCTTCCGGCAGATGGTCGTTGACCTCGGCATAGGTCAGATAGCCTTGCTCCTTACCACGTTGGACAAGAAGCTTCAGCTGTGACTGCGGGTTTTGCTCCATAAGACGGTATCCACACTTAATTCATGAGGTTGGTGTCGGTCGGCGAAACGAACCGCCAACATATACATTTCATCTTTAATCCTGCGCTGACGCAGGTAAAACGACGGCCTGTATGACTAATGAGGGCCTGCTTATATTTTTGCCGCTGCCCTTCAGTGCGGCTGTCGGGATCTACCCGATCGATATTCGGCACTTAAGCCGTTAAATTTATTTCTTCGCCAGTTCCTGGTTTAATGTCCAGAGCTCCCGGCGTTCTTCGTTATTCAAACCGTGCGTGCGATCGCGAGCGATTAACTCTTCCTGACGCAGTTTGAGCAACGAATCAAACATATGGTTGAGCGAATCGGTAAACGTTTTTTCTGCAATCTCTTTATCTGCTATATCGTCCCACATCGACAACTTTTCAAGGGTAGGCGCTTCATTTGTGCCACGATAATGCTCTAAAAGTTGTCCGGTGGTCAGGCCAGGCTGTGACAAACACGTGTCGACCAGTTCAGCAAATAAGCCAAGCCCCGGCAGCTTGCTCTGATCCAGTCCTGCCAGCGGCGGCACCAGTGGAACTAAGTCCGGGTTTTGCAGCAGCAGTCCTATCAGTATACGCATGGTCGTGCGTTTTAGCTGAGGAGGTGGGCGTACCGCGCCACTTTCTGCCTGTTTTGGCATTAAACGATCAAGCTGGCTGTCGTCGAAGATGCCCAGTTTCAGTCCCAGCGTCTGGCGCAGCTGAATACGATGCGCGTCGCCAGGTACCTGATTAATCAGCGGTAGCGCAAGTGCAGCAAGCTGCGTGCTGCCATCCGGCGTGCTTAAATCGACTTGCGGCAGCAGGCTGTTAAATAAAAACATCGACAGCGGTTGAGCGTGCTCCATACGCGCTTCAAATGCGTCTTTGCCTTCCTGACGTACCAGCGTATCCGGGTCTTCACCATCAGGCAGAAACATAAAGCGTAGCTGACGGCCATCAGTCATATAGGGCATCGCGGTTTCAAGCGCGCGCCATGCTGCGTCACGTCCGGCACGATCGCCGTCATAGCAGCAAATCACATTCTGCGTAGAGCGGAACAGCAGCTGAATGTGGTCGGCGGTGGTTGAAGTCCCCAGTGACGCAACGGCATAATTAATGCCATATTGCGCCAGCGCGACAACGTCCATATATCCTTCGACCACCAGTAGTCGCTGGGGTTCCGCCGCATTCTGCAACGCTTCATAAAGGCCATATAGCTGGCGGCCCTTATGGAAAATATCGGTTTCCGGGGAGTTCAGATACTTCGGCGTATCATTACCTAATACGCGACCACCAAAACCAATGACCCGGCCGCGCTTGTCGCGAATAGGGAACATCACCCGATCGCGGAAGCGGTCGTAACTGCGGCCCTGATCGTTAGTGACCAGCATCCCCGCATCGGTTAATGACTGGCGATCTTCGTTGTTGCCGCCAAACCGTTTTAGCGCGTTATCCCAGCCGGGCGGTGCAAAGCCAACGGCGAATCGAGCAATGATGTCACTGCTTAAACCACGTTTTTCCAGATACTGGCGCGCGGGTTCTGCGGCGGGATTCTTAAGGGATTGCTGATAAAACGTATTCAGACCTTCCATCAGCTGATAAAGCGTTTGCCGCTGATGGCGCTCGATCTGCGTTGGCCCACTGCCTGCTTCATACGGAATGTCCAGGTTGTGCATGGCCGCCATTTCTTCAACGGTTTCAACGAACTCGAGCTTGTCGTAGTTCATTAAAAAGTCGATGGCATTGCCGTGCGCACCACAACCGAAGCAGTGGTAAAACTGCTTATCACCGTTAACGGTGAAAGAAGGGGTTTTTTCGTTATGAAACGGACAGCACGCATGAAAATTTTTGCCCTGCTTTTTAAGCTTCACCCGCGCGTCGATTAAATCGACGATGTCGGTGCGCGCCAGCAGGTCATTGATAAATACGCGTGGGATTCGTCCAGCCATAAGCCCCGTACAATTTTTACCAACTCGTAAACGAAAATAAGCCGCGCATTCCTTCCGGAAGCACGGCCTTACAACTACAACTCGGTCTGCCAGATGAGGGCGTTGGCCCTCAAATCATTAGTACAGACGAGTACGGCGTGCGTTTTCGCGAGCCAGTTTCTTCGCGTGACGTTTCACAGCAGAAGCTTTAGCGCGTTTACGTTCGGTAGTCGGTTTTTCATAGAACTCACGACGACGAACTTCGGCTAAAACACCTGCTTTTTCGCAGGAACGCTTGAAGCGACGCAGTGCAACGTCGAACGGCTCGTTTTCACGTACTTTAATTACCGGCATGTAACTCTCACCTTTAATAAATTCGGTTTGCCGCTGGCATCACGCCAGCTTATTTCAAAATGGTGCGGAATTTTACTGCAATTGCTGCTGCTTTGTAAAGCACCGACGCGTATTTGAAAGGGACTTTTATAAGGAAGAGGAGTATACACGAGGCCCGTGCCTGCGGCGAACAAAGTTTTACATCATCCCGCATTGGTCCTACACTGCGCGGTATTGAAATGAGGTAAAGCAAACCATGCGTGTACTGGGTATTGAAACATCCTGCGATGAGACCGGAATCGCCATTTACGATGACGAAAAGGGTCTGTTAGCCAACCAATTGTATAGTCAGGTGAAATTACATGCTGACTACGGCGGCGTGGTGCCTGAGCTGGCTTCCCGCGACCATGTCCGTAAAACCGTTCCACTGATCCAGGCGGCGCTAAAAGAGGCCAGTCTGACGGCGAAAGATATTGATGCGGTAGCCTATACGGCAGGTCCGGGACTGGTTGGCGCGCTGCTGGTCGGTGCAACGGTAGGGCGCTCTCTGGCGTTTGCATGGGACGTTCCGGCGATTGCGGTACATCACATGGAAGGGCACTTGCTGGCACCGATGCTGGAAGATAATCCGCCGGAGTATCCTTTTGTCGCGCTGCTGGTTTCCGGCGGCCATACCCAGCTTATCAGCGTTACCGGTATTGGTCAGTATACGTTGCTCGGCGAGTCAATTGACGATGCCGCCGGTGAGGCGTTCGATAAAACCGCCAAACTGCTGGGGCTGGATTATCCCGGTGGTCCGATGTTGTCGAAAATGGCGGCCCAGGGTACAGAAGGGCGTTTTGTGTTCCCGCGTCCAATGACCGATCGTCCGGGGCTGGATTTCAGTTTTTCGGGCCTGAAAACGTTTGCTGCCAATACCATTCGTAATAATGAGGCAGATGACCAGACCCGGGCAGATATCGCTCGCGCGTTTGAAGATGCCGTCGTTGATACGCTGATGATCAAATGCAAACGCGCGCTGGATCAAACCGGATTTAGCCGTCTGGTAATGGCAGGCGGCGTCAGTGCCAACCGTACTCTGCGCACAAAGCTGGCTGAGATGATGCAAAAACGCCGGGGTGAGGTTTTCTACGCACGTCCGGAGTTTTGTACCGATAACGGCGCAATGATCGCCTATGCAGGAATGGTGCGTTTTAAAGCTGGCGCAACAGCGGATCTGGGCGTCACCGTTCGTCCCCGCTGGCCGCTGGCGGAACTGCCTGCGGCCTGAGCTACTCTCTCCCTCTCCCTGAGAGGGAGGGGGAGAGCCGAATACGTACGCCACCGCACTTCCGGACTCATGCGGTCCGGTATTGCCGGTTTTATCCTTTCAACATCCCTTTATCTTCCAGAAACGCAATGATCTTCTCCAGACCCTCACCGGTCTTCAGATTGGTAAACGTCCACGGGCGTTCACCGCGCATACGTAATGTGTCGCGCTCCATAACCTCCAGCGAGGCGCCGACATAGGGCGCGAGATCGATTTTATTGATCACCAGAAAGTCAGATTTTGTGATCCCGGGTCCGCCTTTGCGCGGAATTTTTTCGCCTTCTGCTACATCAATAACGTAGATCGTCAGGTCGGCCAGTTCCGGGCTGAAGGTGGCGCTGAGATTATCACCGCCGCTTTCGACGAAAATTAATGCCAGGTTGCCGAATTTTTCGCTGAGTGCTTCAACTGCCGCCAGATTCATAGACGCGTCCTCACGGATCGCCGTATGCGGGCAGCCGCCGGTCTCCACGCCGACAATGCGATCCGGCTCCAGCGCGCCCGCTTCAGTCAGGATGCGCTGATCCTCTTTGGTATAAATATCGTTAGTCACCACCGCAAGCTGGTACGTATTGCGCATCGCTTTACACAACGCCTCCAGCAGGGCTGTTTTCCCCGATCCAACCGGTCCGCCGACGCCAACGCGCAGTGGATGTGTAATGTGTGACATATTCTCTCCTCAGGAACGGAACAAACGCGAATATTGAGTTTCATGACGGGCCGAGGCGATGGCGGCGAGCGGCGTGGCGGAGCCAATATCACGCTCATCGCAGCACAGCGCCCGATCCATGCCTGCTGCATACTGTTCAGA
Organism: Klebsiella sp. RIT-PI-d; assembly: GCF_001187865.1. Classification (NCBI taxonomy): domain Bacteria; kingdom Pseudomonadati; phylum Pseudomonadota; class Gammaproteobacteria; order Enterobacterales; family Enterobacteriaceae; genus Klebsiella; species Klebsiella sp. RIT-PI-d. Next base: position 337,406 of record NZ_LGIT01000003.1, on the reverse strand, counting down.
CAGGGAAAGGATCAGCTGCTGCGCCGCTTTCTGACCAAAAGGCACCAGCTTGACCCCGGCCATTACCGCACTTTCGATCCAGCTGTAGCCAAGACTCAACGCCAGCGCGGGCAGGGCAATCTGCCAGCGCACGCCGAGCCAGGCCATGCCGCAAAGCTGGCTTTGCGCAAATAGCGTGCGCCAGGCCGGGGGGCAATCCGGCTCCCAGTCAGTAACCAGACGGGTAAACGCCGCCCCGCGATTACGCTCTTCTTCGCGGAGTTCACGCGTTTCCCGGCAGGCCAGTAGCCAGGCGGTCCAGTGTTGGGCTTCGTGGAGGTCATCATGGATGCAAGCCTGATACAGACGGGCAAAAACAGGCAGATCCACGCTGAAAAAGCTGTGCTCCATCTGCTGAGTCTGCCAGCGCTTAAACGCGGCGCTGTCTGTTACCCAGCCCGCTTCCGTTGCCCATTCCAGACCCTGTGACCATGTAAAAGAGCCAACGGGCAGGCTGCTGCTGGCAAGCTGCATCAGGCGCATCAGTTGAACTGAGTCGGTCATTTAATGCGCATGTGCATGAGCGTGGGTTTCTCCGGAGTAAGCTCCGGCCTCTGGCTCAAACGGCAGATGGGCGAACGTCACCTCCAGCGCCAGCTGGCGCAGCATATCGTCCAGCACATGATCGTGGTGATAGCGCAATTCTCCTGGCAGGATCTGGAGGGGCACATGGCGATTACCAAGGTGATAACAGGCTTTGGCGAGCAGAAAGGGATCGTCGCAGCGTACGACGGATACCGATTCATCAGCGGCAACGATCCTGACGATTTCCAGACCGTCTGCGCTACTTAACACATCACCGCCGCGCAACAGCAGCCCTCGCGGTAACATCAGTCCGGCTTCGCGGCCGTCGCTGAGAGTCACTTTGGCGCGGCTTTTTACCCGCACGTCGACAGGCAGCGTTAGCGTGGCGGTCACCTGGCCAGGGGTGTCAATTCGCTGAGTCAGATAGAGCATCATACCTCCTTAAAACAGAAAATAACGCTGTGCCATCGGCAGGATGTCAGCGGGTTCGCTGGCGATTGTTTCGCCGTCGATGCGTACTTCATAGGTCTGGGCGTCAACGGTAATGTTGGGTTGCAGATGGTTGTGGATCATGTGGCACTTTTTCACCGTCCGACAGCCTTTGACCACGCCGATAATGCTCTGAAGATTGAGCTGCTGCGCGATATTACCCGCCTGTGCCGCCTGAGAAAGAAAGGTCATCCGGCAGGCATGACGGGCCGCGCCCAGTGCGCCAAACATTGGCCGGTAGTGCACTGGCTGTGGCGTAGGAATGGACGCGTTAATATCGCCCATTGGTGCCGTAGCAATCATGCCGCCTTTCACCACGGTCGCCGGTTTGACGCCGAAAAAGGCCGGCGACCAGACCACTAAATCTGCCAGTTTCCCGGCCTCAATCGAGCCAACTTCGTGAGCGATGCCGTGAGTCAGCGCTGGATTAATGGTGTATTTGGTGATATAGCGCTTCACGCGAAAATTATCGTTATCGCCCGTCTCTTCCGGTAGCGCGCCGCGCTGAACTTTCATCCGGTGCGCCACCTGCCAGGTTCTCAGGATCACTTCGCCAACGCGTCCCATGGCCTGCGAGTCCGAAGAGGTCAGTGAAAATGCGCCGATATCGTGCAGCACATCTTCTGCGGCGATCGTCTCCCGGCGAATGCGGGATTCGGCAAATGCGACGTCTTCGGCGATATCCGGATCAAGATGATGACACACCATCAGCATATCCAGATGCTCATCAATCGTGTTCACGGTGTAGGGCAGCGTCGGGTTGGTTGACGACGGTAATATATTGGGATGTTTGCAGGCCGTAATAATATCCGGCGCGTGGCCGCCGCCGGCACCTTCAGTATGAAAGGTATGAATAGTGCGATCGCCAATGGCCGCCAGGGTATCTTCGACAAAACCAGACTCATTGAGCGTATCGCTGTGCAGGGCCACCTGAATATCCATCTCATCGGCGACCGTCAGCGAACAATCAATGGCGGCAGGCGTTGCGCCCCAGTCTTCATGAATTTTCAGGCCGATAGCGCCGGCCGCTACCTGTTCGCGCAGGGTGGCCGGATTTGAGCCATTGCCTTTGCCGAGCAGGCCAATATTGACGGGCAGGGTATCGGCGGCCTGAAGCATACGGGCGATATACCACGGGCCGGGCGTACAGGTCGTGGCATTGGTCCCTGCCGCCGGGCCGGTGCCGCCGCCAATCATTGTCGTCACGCCGGAGACCAGCGCTTCTTCAGCCTGCTGCGGGCAGATCCAGTGAATATGCGTATCTACACCGCCTGCGGTAACGATCTTACCTTCGGCGGCGATCACTTCGGTCCCAACGCCTATCGGGATCGTTACATCGGGTTGAATATCCGGATTACCCGCTTTGCCGACCGCGAAGATCCTGCCATTTTTTACCCCGATATCGGCTTTAACGATCCCCCAGTGATCGATAATCAGCGCGTTGGTCAGCACCAGATCCACGCACTCGCTGGCCGGCATTTGCCCCTGGCCCATACCATCGCGGATCACTTTACCGCCGCCGAACTTCACCTCTTCGCCATAGGTGGTAAAATCGTTTTCTACTTCGATCCACAATTCGCTATCGGCCAGCCGTACTTTATCGCCGGTCGTCGGGCCAAACATATCGGCCCACGCCTGGCGGGAAACCTTAGTCATCGTGTGCCTCCAGCGAATTCATCACCTCGCCGCGAAAACCGAAAATGCGCCGCGCGCCGGCTACCGCAACCAGCATCACTTCCCGTTTCTGCCCCGGTTCAAAGCGTACTGCGGTGCCGGCAGCAATATTCAGTCGATAACCTTTGCAGCGTGCACGGTCGAACTTCAGCGCCGGGTTGACCTCATAAAAGTGATAGTGCGATCCGACCTGAACAGGACGATCGCCATGGTTTTCAACCACAATAGTTAAGGTCTGACGACCGGTATTGATTGCGATCTCGCCGGGCTGGATCTGGTATTCGCCTGGGATCATAATGCCTCCTCAGATAATCGGATGATGGACAGTGACCAGTTTTGAACCGTCGGGAAATGTCGCCTCGACCTGAATGTCGGGGATCATTTCCGCAATGCCCTCCATCACCTGATCGCGGGTTAACACGTGACGCCCATCCTCCATTAATGCGGCCACGCTTTTGCCGTCGCGCGCACCTTCCATAATGAATGCGCTGATGAGCGCGACGGCTTCCGGATAGTTAAGCTTCAGGCCGCGGGCCAGTCGTCTCTCCGCAACGAGCGCCGCGGTAAACAGCAGCAGTTTGTCTTTTTCTCTCGGCGTTAATTCCATAGGAGTCTCTCAGGTATGCCAGATGCGGGGAAATACGGGTGATTTTTGCAGCATTCGGGGACGCATGTAGCGCCATATCTCGCGCATGGCCCGCAGGCAGATCAGGTTATCGTGACTGAGAAAGCGTACCGTCAGTAGCTGGTCGATAAGCGTTGCACCTGCGTACGCTCCCAGCGGTTCAAGCCTTTCACGCACGCCTTCCAGCTGCGCGTCATCTGCCGGGTAAAACAGCAGCGTGCCGACCCAGGGGTGTTCGGCCACCGCAGACAAATCGCCATCGGCCAGATATAAGCGTTCAATTAACAGCGGCACATCATCTTTCCAGACTTCGATCCGATTATTCAGGCAGCCGCGGTGAAATGTTTCGTTGATAACCGGGCGTCCCAGACACAGTAAATCCCACGCCAGCAGGCGAGAGCCGGTACTGATATGGAAAACGGAGTCAACACGCGCCTGCGCGCCGGGGAAGAAAATGGCATCCTGCGGCAACCATTCCAGCGTCGCCTCAGGGGCCAGATGAAAGTGCTGACGCAGGCGGGCCGTCGGGCCACTGCTGCGATAAAATTTGCTGGCGCCGGGCATGGTCAGCAGCACATGACTTTGTGCATCCAGGGTGACGGAAATATCCAGCTCATCGCCACCAACAATCCCGCCGGGGGGATGCAGTAAATAGAGATGACAGGTATTACCTTCAGGATAAAAAGGCCGCTGTACGGTAAGCGGACCGGTATGACAGGCCGAATGCAGTCGCGTCTTTTCCACGGAATGACAAAACTGCAACGCAAGCGAAGCCTGCCAGCCTTTATAGGTTTTGTCGGGGATCGGGTTTACGACCATGCTGCATCCATCCACTTGCCATCTCCGCTTTCAGTATGCCCTGGCAGAAATCAACCCGGTCATATGAGTCGCTTATGGATAAACAATGAATGGCATACGCAGAGAAACGTCGTAGACAGAAAGGAAGATGGGGCGGTAGTGGAGACGTGCAGGCCTGATACGCGAAGCGCCATCAGGCATTGAAGGAGCAGGTAGCGCTGCGCTACTGCGGATTGTTGGGTTTTTTCTTTTTCAGCCGCGCCCAGATTTTTGTTTCCTGCCGACGCCAGAGGCGCTGAATATTATCGTGATGACGCAGCAGGATCAGACAGGAAAGCATCGACACCGGGAAGGTGAACTGCGGCATAAACCACCAGACATAAAACGGCGCGATCAGCGCGCTGACAATCGCGCCGAGCGAAGAGTAGCCGCTGAGCAAAATGGTCAATAGCCAGGTCCCGGCCATCACGCCGGTGAGATCCCAGCCGATAGGCGCAATGGCACCAAATGCCGTTGCCACACCCTTACCGCCACGAAAATGAAAGAAGACGGGCCAGATATGCCCGAGACAGGCGGCGATAGCAATCAGCCCCAGCCAGAATGGCGCGAGGCCTAACGCATACGCTCCCCAGACGGGCAGCATACCTTTTAACACATCAAAAATCAGGACTGCTACGGCTGCTGTCTTACCGCCAATTCTTAAGACGTTGGTCGCCCCTGGATTACCTGAGCCACTTTCGCGCGGATCGGGTAAACCTGCGATACGGCAGACCAGAATGGCGCTGGAAATTGAGCCGCAAAGGTAGGCGAGGATAATCATTCCAGCCGCGATTGCACTCATAACGCTGTTCCGTTTAGAAAAAATCGGTTTATTCTCTGCATCTGTGGATAATACGCATAATTCGCCGGAAGTGGTATCCGGTTTAGCCAAAAAGCAGGCAGGTCATGATGGATATTGTATTTATAGAGCAACTTTCGGTAATCACCACTATTGGCGTGTATGACTGGGAGCAAACTATCGAACAGAAGCTAATGTTCGATATCGAAATGGCGTGGGACAACCGCAAGGCGGCAGCCAGTGACGATGTTGCTGACTGCCTGAGCTATGCCGATGTCAGCGAACTGGTGGTCAGCCACGTAGAAGGTGGCCGTTTTGCGCTGGTGGAACGCGTCGCGGAAGAGATTGCAACGCTGCTGCTGGCACGCTTCCCCTCGCCGTGGGTACGTATTAAAGTCAGCAAGCCGGGTGCCGTGGCCCGGGCGACCAGCGTCGGTGTAATCATTGAGCGTGGCAATTTTCCTAAAGAAAACATTTAAATAAATTATTATTAAACGCAGCGTAAGAACGCTGGTCATAATGCAGGATTATTTTATCGCCGCCATACTGGATGTTGCAGTCAGGCTATAAATTTTATTCATTTATCTTTTAAGGGTTTACTTGATGAGCGATATGCACTCGCTGGTGATTGCAGCGATATTGGGTGTGGTCGAAGGATTGACGGAATTCTTGCCTGTTTCCAGTACCGGACACATGATCATCGTCGGTCACCTGCTGGGTTTTGAAGACGAAACGGCAAAGACCTTTGAGGTGGTGATCCAGCTGGGTTCTATTCTGGCTGTCGTGGTGATGTTCTGGCGTCGTCTGTTTGGCCTGATTGGCATTCATTTTGGCCGTAAGCCCGATCATGAAGGCACCGGGAAAGGCCGTCTGTCGCTTATCCACATCCTGCTGGGGATGTTTCCTGCGGTCGTGCTGGGCCTGTTGCTGCACGACATGATCAAGTCGCTGTTTAATCCAATCAATGTGATGTATGCGCTGGTGGTGGGCGGTGTGCTGCTGATTGTGGCCGAATGCCTGAAGCCGAAAAAGCCGCGTGCTGAGGGCGTGGACGATATCACCTATCGCCAGGCCTTTATGATTGGCTGCTTCCAGTGTCTGGCGCTGTGGCCGGGTTTTTCACGCTCCGGCGCGACCATTTCCGGCGGAATGCTGATGGGCGTGAGTCGCTATGCGGCGTCAGAATTCTCGTTCCTGCTGGCAGTGCCGATGATGATGGGAGCCACCGCGCTGGATCTCTATAAAAGCATCGATTTTCTGACGGTAGCCGACATCCCGATGTTTGCAGTCGGTTTCGTTACCGCGTTCGTGGTCGCGCTAATCGCCATCAAAACCTTCCTGCATATTATCAAGCGTATTTCGTTCATTCCGTTCGCCATCTACCGTTTTATCGTGGCGGCGGTGGTCTACGCCGTCTTTATGTAAGATGCTGCCCTCAGCTTTCCGGCTGAGGGCAGTTTTTATCTTTCCACTGCGCCACCGCCCGCACGCGGCGTCGGGTTAACTCCTCGCGGATCTTCGGTCCCTGAAATCCGGCTGCCACAACCTCACTGACCGGCACGGCTTTCGCCACTTCCCAGGCGGCGCGCAGCTGGCGACCCTGCGGATAATCATTGGCTTCAAACCCGGCACGTCCACGCACGTCGGCTTCGCTGGTTAACGCGATTTGCTCTACACGCTGCGGTTTGCGCCACGCATCGATGGAATCGAACAGTTTGACGATGGTCTTAGGCTGGAGCAGCGGAAAGGTATGGATGAGATCGTGGAACTCAGCCACCAGCTTTGCCAGATCGCGAATTTCATTAGGTACGCGCAGGCGGGTACAGACGTTATTGACCAGACGAACGCCGGCCGGACCGTGGCCATGATGCCGTGGCCATAGCTCAGGAGGGGTTAACCCTTTGCCGAGATCGTGACACAGCGTGGCAAAACGCACGTCGATTTCCGGGCTGAGCATCGCCGCCATCGACAGGGTCATTAACGTATGAATACCGGTATCGATTTCCGGGTGCCACTTTGCCGGTGCCGGAACGCCAAACAGCGCATCCAGCTCGGGAAACAGAACCTTTAGCGCGCCACAGTCGCGTAATACCTGAAAATAAACCTGCGGATTTCGCGTGCCAAGTGCGCTTTCAGTCTCTTTCCAGACCCGCTCGGGCGTCAGATGCTCCAGTTCTCCGGCGGCCGTCATCCCACGCATCAGCGCCAGTGTTTCATCGGCAATGCGAAAACTTAAATGTGCGTAACGAGCGGCAAAGCGCGCCACGCGCAGTACGCGCAGCGGATCTTCGCTGAAGGCGGGAGAGACATGGCGCAGAAGGCGATTTCGCAAATCTGCCTGCCCGTGCCAGGGATCGATAATCTTGCCGTCGGTATCCTGAGCCAGGGCGTTAACAGTGAGGTCGCGACGCTGTAAATCCTCTTCCAGCGTCACGTCCGGTGCCGCGTGGCAGGTAAAACCGGTATAGCCGACGCCAGATTTACGTTCGGTACGCGCCAGCGCGTATTCCTGGCGACTTTCAGGATGAATAAACACGGGGAAATCGCGGCCTACCTGAAGATAGCCCGCGTCAAGCATTTGCTGCGGTGTTGCGCCAACCACGACCCAATCCTGGTCTTTAATCGGTAGCCCTAATAATTTGTCCCTGACTGCGCCACCGACCAGATAACTCTTCACTGCACCTCTCCTCACCTATCGTCTATCGCCGAATCATACGTAAGTGTAGAGGAGAAGGCGAATCCGGCTTAATTCATCCAGCGGTCTTTACGCTTGCGGCTTGGGATCATATGCGGCAGCACCAGTCCCAGGAGAAGCCCGATACCCAGCACGCCGCCGCCGTACATAAACCACTGCATAATGATGGTGCGCTGCTTGTCATCAAGCTGCAAATTGGCGGCGCTGACTTTTTTCTGAGCAACAATAAGCTCATTTTTGAGCTTCTGATTTTCGTCTTTCAGACCGTTAATCACGCTGTCGCTCTGCGCGACTTTTTTCTGCATTTCAGCGGTGCGCTGGTTCCAGGTGGTATCAATACCGTTCAGCTTATCCGTCAGCGTTTTAACCTGGTTTTCAAGTTCCGGTACGCGTGAGCGCAGGCTCGGCTCAGTATTTAACTCTTTCAGTGGGATCCAGACGCTACGACCGCTGCTGTCACGCACCTGACCATAATTGGTGCTGGCATCCGTCTGAAGCAGGGTAACTTCCTCGCCGGCATTTACGGTGCCAACGAGGCGATAATTATCGCCGGGGCCGCTGCGGACCCAGGTATTGAGTTCATCTGAAACATACCGTTTTTCTTCACCATGAGAAACGGTAGAAACGCTAAGGGTAAGTAAAGTTAAGGCAATCAAGCGTAATTTAGGCATTAGATCATCGTTATTGTCATAGAAGTGGAACGAATGTCGTGGCAACAGTCTGACGACGTAATGGCGTAAGCAGCAATCGGAATCATCCGGGTCGGGAAGCCAAACTTTTCTGCTTTCAACACGCACAGTTCGTGGTATTTTGCCGCAAAATACTATCTACTGACAAAAAAGATGCGTGTAAGTTCGCGCTAATTGTCTTTCGTAACAACGTAACCTTAAGAATTCCGCTATGGCTCAAGAAATCGAATTGAAGTTTATTATTAATCACGATGGCGTCGGCACGCTGCAAAATCATCTGAACACGCTGTCGGCGGAGCATATCCCGGCCAGCCCATTGCTCAACATCTATTACGAGACGCCGGACAACTGGCTGCGTCAGCACGATATGGGACTGCGTATTCGCGGCAATAATGGCCATTATGAAATGACCATCAAAACCGGTGGACGGGTGATTGGTGGACTGCATCAGCGCCCGGAATACAATATTGAACTGAGTCAGCCGGAACTGGATCTGGCGCGGTTCCCCGCCGACGTATGGCCGCAAGGCGAAATGCCTGCCGGACTTGCAGAACAGGTGCAGCCGCTGTTCAGCACCGATTTCCAGCGTGAAAAATGGCTGGTCAACGTCGGGGCAAGCCGCATCGAAATTGCTCTTGACTGCGGTGAAATCAAAGCCGGCGAGTGGCAAGAGCAAATTGGCGAGCTTGAGCTGGAACTGCTGTCCGGCGATACGCAGGATATTCTCAAGCTGGCGCGTCAGCTGGTTAACCTTGAGGTGTTACGCCAGGGCAGCCTGAGCAAAGCAGCGCGCGGATATCATCTGGCGCAGGGCAACGCAGAGCGCCCACTTAAACCGCTGACTATTTTAAGCGTGCCGCGCAAAGCCAGCGTTGAGCAGGCGTTCGAAGCGGCGCTGGAGAACGCGCTTTCCCGGTGGCTGTATCACGAAGAATTATGGGTGCGCGGCAATAAGGCGGCCAAAGCAGAGGTAGTGGATGCGATCGCTCTGATTCGCCACACCCTCACCCTGTTTGGTGGCATCGTACCGCGGAAAGCGAGCGCTCGCTTACGCGATCTGTTAACGCAGTCAGAAACGACGCTGGCCTCGGATGTCTCAGCGCAAACGGCTGCCAGCAGCGCGACTATCGCGCTGGCGAAACTGACCCTGACGGAATGGCTGATCGCCCGCGGCTGGCAGGCTTTTCTGGATGATAAGGCGCAGGCGAAATTTGCCGACTCCTTTAAGCGCTATGCCGATATCTCACTCTCCCGCCATGCGGCTGAACTGCGTAAAACATTCGCCTATCCGCTGGTAGACAGCTATGGCGATCAGATCCCGCGCCTGAGCCGTGATATCGACAGCATTGCCATGCTGGCAGGCAATTACGATCATGTTGTCGCTCAGGCGTGGCTGGAAAACTGGCAGGGTCTGCTGTATGCGATCAAAAAACGCCAGCACATTGAAATTGAACATTTCCGTAATGAAGCGCTGGCGATGGAACCCTTCTGGTTGCACAGCGGTAAACGTTAATTCAGGTCAAGGATATTCGCGATGATGCCGCTTTCCTCACGCTTACAGCAGCACTGGCAAACCGTGCCAGGACGTCTGCCGGAGGATTTTCCGGTGCAAACGTTCAGCGAACAGGCACAGTCAGTGCTCACGTTCAGTGATTTTGTGCAACAGAGCGTGGCGGCATATCCTGAATGGCTGACGGCACTGGAAAACGCGCCGCCTGAAGAAGACGAATGGCAGCACTATGCGGCGTGGTTGCAGGAGACCCTGGCATCGGTACACGATGAAGCGGCGTTAATGCACGCTCTGCGTCTGTTCCGTCGGCGCATTATGGTGCGTATTGCGTGGGCGCAGGCGCTGATGCTGATGCGTGAAGAAAGCACGCTTCAGCAGCTAAGCGTGCTGGCGGAAACGCTGATTGTGGCCGCACGCGACTGGCTGTATGCCGCCTGCTGCCGCGAATGGGGCACGCCGTGCAATGCGCAGGGCGAGGCACAGCCGCTGCTCATTCTTGGTATGGGCAAGCTGGGCGGCGGCGAACTTAATTTCTCCTCCGACATCGATCTGATTTTTGCCTGGCCGGAAAAGGGCACAACCCAGGGTGGGCGGCGTGAGCTTGATAACACCCAGTTTTTTACCCGTCTCGGGCAGCGGTTGATTAAGGCTCTGGACCAGCCGACGCAGGACGGTTTTGTCTATCGCGTCGATATGCGTCTGCGGCCGTTCGGCGATAGCGGTCCGCTGGTGTTAAGTTTCGCCGCGCTTGAAGATTACTACCAGGAGCAGGGGCGCGACTGGGAGCGCTATGCGATGGTCAAGGCGCGCATTATGGGTGACAACGACGGCGTTTATGCCAGCGACCTGCGCGCCATGCTGCGTCCATTCGTTTTCCGTCGCTATATTGATTTCAGCGTCATTCAGTCTCTGCGCAATATGAAAGGGATGATTGCCCGGGAAGTCAGGCGTCGGGGACTCAAAGATAATATTAAACTCGGGGCGGGCGGCATTCGCGAAATCGAGTTTATCGTGCAGGTATTCCAGCTGATCCGCGGCGGGCGTGAACGATCCTTACAGCGCCGTTCGCTGCTGCCCACGCTGTCCGCGATTGCGGAACTGCATTTGTTGTCAGACGACGATGCGAATGCCTTGCGCGAGGCGTATCTGTTTTTGCGGCGGCTGGAAAATTTACTGCAAAGCATTAACGATGAGCAGACCCAGACCCTGCCGGGTGACGATCTTAATCGCGCGCGGCTGGCGTGGGGCATGCGCGTTGATGACTGGTCGACGCTGGAGGCTGTGCTTGCCGGGCACATGCATCGCGTTCGCCAGGTCTTTAATGAACTGATCGGCGATGATACTGCCGATACGGAAGCCGATCCGCTTTGCGAGCAGTGGCGTGAACTGTGGCAGGATGCATTGCAGGAAGAGGACGTTACGCCTGTTTTAGCCCATTTAACGCAGGCCGATCGTCACCGGGTGGTCGCGCTGATTGCTGATTTCCGCCACGAGCTGGATAAGCGGACTATTGGGCCACGTGGTCGACAGGTGCTGGATCACCTGATGCCGCACCTGCTGGCCGATGTCTGCTCCCGCGACGACGCGCCGGTGCCGCTTTCCCGGCTGATGCCGCTGCTCACCGGAATTGTTACCCGTACAACCTATATCGAATTGCTGAGCGAATTTCCCGGCGCGCTCAAACACCTTATAACGCTTTGTGCGGCCTCGCCGATGGTCGCCAGCCAGCTGGCACGTTATCCGTTACTGCTTGATGAACTGCTCGATCCCAGCACCCTGTATCAGCCTACCGCAACCGATGCCTACCGCGATGAACTGCGGCAGTATCTGCTGCGGGTACCGGAAGGGGATGAAGAGCAGCAGCTTGAAGCGCTGCGCCAGTTCAAACAGGCGCAACTGTTGCGTATTGCGGCAGCGGATATTGTCGGCACGCTGCCGGTGATGAAAGTGAGCGATCACTTAACCTGGCTGGCGGAGGCCATTATTGATGCCGTTGTTCAGCAGGCCTGGACGCAGATGGTGGCTCGCTACGGGCAGCCTGCTCATCTGCGCGAGCGAGAAGGGCGCGGATTTGCCGTCATTGGCTATGGCAAACTTGGCGGCTGGGAGCTGGGCTACAGTTCGGACCTGGATTTAGTGTTTCTGCACGATTGCCCGGCCGAGGTGATCACCGATGGGGAACGAGAAATTGACGGTCGTCAGTTCTATTTGCGACTGGCGCAGCGCATTATGCACCTGTTCAGCACGCGCACCTCCTCCGGCATCCTGTACGAAGTAGATGCCCGGCTGCGGCCTTCTGGCGCGGCAGGCATGTTAGTAACCACCGCTGACGCGTTCGCCGACTACCAGAAAAATGAAGCATGGACATGGGAACATCAGGCGCTGGTGCGCGCCCGCCCGGTGTATGGCGATCCGCAGCTGAACCGCCAGTTTGATACCATCCGTCGCGAGATTTTAAGCCTCCCGCGCGAGGGCGAAAAACTGCAAACCGAGGTCCGCGAGATGCGCGAGAAAATGCGTGCGCATCTCGGGCATAAACGTCGGGATCGGTTTGATATTAAAACCGATGCCGGTGGTATTACGGATATTGAATTTATTACCCAGTATCTGGTGCTACGTTACGCGCCTCTCCAGCCCAAACTGACCCGCTGGTCAGATAACGTGCGCATCCTCGAACTGCTGGCGCAGTACGCGATTATGGATGAGCAGGAAGCCCGGGCGCTGACTCAGGCTTACACCACCCTGCGCGACGAATTACACCATCTGGCACTTCAGGAACAGCCGGGAAATTTACCGACGGATGCCTTCATCGCCGAGCGTACGCAGGTCAGCGCCAGCTGGCAGAAGTGGCTGATGGAGCCGTACACATCCGGGCAGGTATGATATTATCGCGCGCAACAGAATGTATGACTGATGAATCTCTCAGGAGACAGGAATGAAAGTAACGCTGCCAGAATTTACACGTGCAGAAGTCATGGTGGTCGGTGATGTCATGCTGGATCGCTACTGGTATGGCCCAACCAGCCGTATTTCACCGGAAGCGCCGGTGCCGGTAGTGAAAGTCGATACCATTGAGGAGCGTCCTGGCGGCGCGGCAAACGTGGCGATGAACATTGCCTCGCTGGGCGCAGCCTCGCGTCTGGTTGGCCTCACCGGAATTGATGACGCCGCCCGCGCCTTGAGTAAATCGCTGGCAGACGTCAAGGTAAAGTGTGATTTTGTCTCCGTGCCGACCCATCCCACCATCACTAAACTGCGCGTGCTGTCGCGTAATCAGCAGTTAATCCGCCTGGATTTTGAAGAAGGTTTTGCCGGGGTTGATCCACAACCCCTGCACGATCGCATTCAGCAGGCGCTGGAACATATCGGCGCACTGGTGCTTTCCGATTATGCGAAAGGCGCGTTAGAGAGCGTTCAGCAAATGATTGCCCTGGCGCGTCAGGCCGGGGTACCGGTATTGATTGATCCGAAAGGCACTGATTTTGAGCGCTATCGCGGGGCCACGCTGCTGACGCCAAACCTCTCCGAGTTTGAAGCGGTGGCCGGGAAAAGCCAGAGCGAAGAAGAGCTGGTGGAGCGCGGCATGAAGATTATTGCTGATTTCGAACTTTCGGCGCTGCTGGTGACCCGTTCCGAGCAGGGCATGACGCTATTACAGCCGGGTAAAGCGCCGCTGCATATGCCGACGCAGGCGCAGGAAGTCTACGACGTCACGGGTGCCGGCGACACGGTGATTGGCGTGCTGGCGGCGACGCTTGCCGCGGGTAACTCGCTGGAAGAAGCCTGTTACTTCGCCAACGCCGCCGCTGGCGTCGTGGTGGGCAAACTGGGAACCTCAACTGTTTCGCCTGTAGAGCTGGAAAATGCGGTACGCGGTCGCGCGGAAACCGGTTTTGGCGTTATGGATGAAGCGGAGTTGCAGCAGGCCGTTGCCGCCGCCCGCAAGCGCGGTGAGAAAGTGGTCATGACCAACGGCGTGTTTGATATCCTTCACGCCGGTCACGTCTCCTACCTTGCCAACGCACGCAAGCTGGGCGATCGGCTGATTGTTGCCGTTAACAGCGACGCCTCCACTAAGCGTTTAAAAGGCGATTCACGACCGGTTAATCCGCTGGAGCAGCGGATGATCGTTCTGGGGGCGCTGGAAGCGGTAGACTGGGTTGTCTCATTTGAAGAGGATACCCCGCAGCGTCTGATCGCAGGTGTATTACCCGATCTGCTGGTGAAAGGCGGCGACTATCAGCCGGAAGATATCGCAGGCAGCAAGGAAGTCTGGGCTAACGGCGGCGACGTGCTGGTGCTTAACTTTGAAGACGGCTGCTCGACCACCAATATTATCCGTAAGATCCAGAAAGACAGCCGCCAGTAATGCGAAAAGGTGTCGGATAAGCGCAACGCTGTCCGGCACCTGACTACCGCGCCAGGGTGACTTGCGCGTTTTTTACCCATTCAGATCAACTTTTCCTCACTCAGCCCTGTACCCGTCCAGATTTGACCTAAGCTTAAAAAAATGGACAGGAGATGCAGTAAAGATGAACGAACAGGATTTGTACTCGGTACAGAACTTTGATTTTCTGGCGCGCAGTTTTGCCAGAATGCAAAGCGAAGGACGCCATATTGATATCAGTAACGTTACCGGAAATATGGATGAAGAGCATCGTAGCTGGTTTCGTCAGCGCTACGAGTTTTATCAACGTCAGGCGGTATGTGAATAAGCATCATGGCCCGGTACTGACCGGGCCATTTTTTTAGCGGATTTACTCTTGTGGATTAACCGGCGGAATAGCCGGAGCAGGTTTCACCGCTACCGCTTCGCCGGACGAACGGTTTTCCAGTTCGGTCAGTCGCTGTTCAAGCAGCGCCAGTTTCTCACGCGTGCGCAGTAATACCTGGGTCTGTACATCAAACTCTTCACGACTGATTAAATCCAGGCGAGTTAACTGCGACTGCAGCACCTGGCGGATTTTCTTTTCTACATCATCCCCGAAGTCCCGGATCCCCTTCGGCATCGATTCATGGACCTGGCGGGCAAGTTGTTCAATTTTTTTCGGGTCAATCATTGTCGTTTCCTGATTTGATAGGCTCTCTTTATTGTAGTTTGAGAACGCCACTCTATAAACAATTGTTTGAATTGAATGGATTGCCCAAAGTAGTTAACGGCGTTATAGTTGCTGTGATTATTCTCAGGGCGGGGTGTGATTCCCCACCGGCGGTAAATCGACTGTTGTCGAAAGCCCGCGAGCGCTTCCGGCGGTGCCGGAAGGTCAGCAGATCCGGTGTAATTCCGGGGCCGACGGTTAAAGTCCGGATGGGAGAGAGTGACGATCCAAAAGGCAATGGCCTGCGCACGTTATTTTTTTGACTCCTAAGTCTGCCCTGATTCTGGTAACCATAATGTTAATGAGGTTTTTTTACCATGAATCAGACTCTTTTTTCTTCTTTTGGTAACGCATTTGAGCGTGTAGAACAGGCTGTTGCTGCGCTGCGCGAAGGCCGTGGTGTGATGGTGCTGGACGACGAAAGTCGTGAAAACGAAGGTGACATGATCTTCGCCGCAGAAACGATGACCACCGAACAAATGGCCCTGACTATCCGTCACGGCAGCGGGATTGTGTGCCTGTGCATTACGGAAGAACGTCGCCAGCAGCTTGATCTGCCAATGATGGTTGAAAACAACACCAGCGCTTACGGCACCGGTTTCACCGTGACCATCGAAGCTGCTGAGGGCGTCACTACCGGCGTCTCTGCCGCTGACCGTATTACTACTGTCCGTGCGGCAAGTGCTGACAACGCCAAACCGTCCGACCTCAATCGCCCCGGCCACGTTTTTCCTCTGCGCGCGCAGGCGGGTGGCGTATTAACCCGTGGCGGCCATACCGAAGCGACTATCGATTTGGTGACGCTGGCAGGCTTTAAACCGACCGGCGTACTGTGCGAACTGACCAATGACGATGGTTCAATGGCGCGTGCGCCGGAGTGCATCAAATTTGCCCGCGAGCACAATATGGCCGTGGTGACCATTGAAGACCTGGTGGCATATCGTCAGGAACACGAGCGTAAAGCGGGTTAAGCGCGGTTCAGCCGGTTTGTCGTGCCCGGTGGCGTTTCGCTTACCGGGCGTACAAACTGTCGCAAATAGAGGCCGGGCAATCGCCGCCCGGCATATCGCCTCATTTAAGATAAAATCTGTCAGCCAAATCCAATGGCCTGCAGTAACACCAGGCTTAATCCCATCACCGACATTCCGCACAGCACGCCGTAACTCGGATTGTTATTCGGGTCTATCTCTTTTGCCAGCGGCATTAACTCATCCACTGACAGCGCCACCATAATTCCTGCGACAGCAGCCATAATCGCCGCCATCACTATCGGTGACATCATGCTGCCCAGAATCAACCATGCCAGCATGCCGCCTAAAATTTCGGCCAGCCCCGAGATCCCTGCCCAAAAAACCGCTTTGCCCCGCGAGCCCGTCGCCGCATACACCGGGCCGGCAACTGCCAGACCTTCCGGAATATTATGCAGCGCGACGGCCAGGGCAATACCAAAGCCCAGCTCCAGGTTGTTACTTGCCGTCACGTACGTGGCAACGCCTTCCGGGAAATTATGCAGGCTGATGCCCAGCGTCAGCAAAATGGCAGTGCGGCGGATTTTGTGCGTGGGCGGCAGGGAGCCGCCCTGCATCAGGTCCTGCGGATGGGAATGGGGAAGAAGACGGTCCAGGCCGTAGTAACCCAGCAAACCGGCGATAAACATGCCGTAGCCCAGCACTGGCGACATGTCCTGTGTTGACAGCGCAGCGGGTAACATCTCCATTAGCGAAATAAGCAGCATGATCCCGGCAGCAAAGCCGAGCGAAAACGCCAGTAAGCGGTTTGATGGCTTCTGACCCAGCACGCCGAGGATCGCTCCAATAAAGGTGGCTGCGCCGGCCAGCACGGTCAGAATAAGAGGGACTGACATTTGCTACTCCTTTGATAATGATTCTCATTCATAATAGAGGTATCTTCCATAATGTTCGAGAGGGCATACCCGGCCTTTAATAATCCTTACATTCAAATTTTCTGACGATCATCATCATGGTTATCTGAGTTTATCGGATGTAAAAAGAGCGTAATGTGGTGTTATCAAATTATACGCTTTGTAAGGATATCATCATGTCCCGTTCCCGTATGCCAGCTCTTTTTTTAGGCCATGGTAGTCCTATGAACGTGCTGGAAGACAACAAATACACTCGTGCC
The DNA here is from genome assembly GCF_001187865.1 of Klebsiella sp. RIT-PI-d. Taxonomy (NCBI): domain Bacteria; kingdom Pseudomonadati; phylum Pseudomonadota; class Gammaproteobacteria; order Enterobacterales; family Enterobacteriaceae; genus Klebsiella; species Klebsiella sp. RIT-PI-d. The sequence continues at coordinate 320,283 of NZ_LGIT01000003.1, read as the reverse complement.
TGGCAGTATCTGGGTGAAACCCTGCCTCGCCCGAAAGCTATCGTAGTGGTTTCCGCTCACTGGTTCACGCGCGGCATCGGCGTCACGGCGATGGAAGCCCCGAAAACGATCCATGATTTTGGTGGCTTTCCGCAGGCATTATACGACACGCACTATCCGGCGCCGGGATCGCCTGAGCTGGCGCAACGGCTGGTAGAACTGCTTTCGCCCGTGCCGGTGGCACTCGATCGCGAAGCCTGGGGGTTCGATCATGGCTCATGGGGCGTATTGATCAAAATGTACCCGCAGGCGGATATCCCGATGGTGCAGCTGAGCGTCGACAGTACCAAACCTGCGGCCTGGCATTTTGAAATGGGCCGTAAGCTGGCTGCGCTTCGCGACGAAGGCATTATGCTGATTGCCAGCGGCAACGTGGTGCATAACTTGCGTACGGCGCGCTGGCATGGCGAAAACACGCCGTATCCGTGGGCATCGTCATTTAATGAGTACGTGAAGACGAATCTTACCTGGAAAGGAACGCCAGAGGATCATCCGCTGGTTAATTATCTGGATCACGAAGGCGGATCGCTGTCGAATCCGACCGCAGATCATTACTTACCGCTGCTTTATGTTCTGGGCGCATGGGATGGAGAAGAGCCGGTGACAATCCCGGTTGACGGGCTTGAGATGGGCAGTTTGAGTATGCTGTCGGTGCAGGTGGGATAACGTTACGCTGGTTTATTCGACGGGCGGGAAGGGGAGAGCTCGATTACACACCTGAACCGGATACCGGACAATCCCCTCTCCCTGAGGAGAGGGTGAGGGAGAAACGGCCACTCACTCGACAAAAATATGCGGATAAAAGCGTGACAGATCCTGAGTGATCAGGGCGCGATCTTCGCGAATACCGATGCCGGCAGGCCGATCGTTAATGAGCCAGCTACCAATTACCATATAGCTGTCAGCAAACTTTGGCAGCGGGTAAAACTGCTGGACGATCATACCTTCTTCACCGTACGGTCCTTCAACCTGCTCGACGGTTTTGCCATTTTCGACAATCGAAACGTTAGCCCCTTCGCGCGAAAAAATGGGTTTAACCACGAATTTTTCCATTGGCGGATGATCGTCTTCGGCAAAGTAAGCAGGCAGCAAGTTAGGATGATCCGGGAACATTTCCCACAGCATCGGTAGCAGCGCCTTATTGGAAATAATGCTTTTCCACGCCGGTTCCAGCCAGCGCACGCCAGCATCTTCCAGCTTGGTAGAAAACACCTCGCGCAGCATATATTCCCACGGATAGAGCTTAAATAGATTGCCGATGACCTGATCCTGCAAATCGGTAAACTGGCCTTTTTCGCCGAGGCCGATATCTTCGATATACAGAAAATCGGTGGCGATACCCGCTTCGGCGGCGCAGTCCTGGAGATACTGTACCGTACCGCGATCTTCAACCGTATCGCGACAGCAGGTCAGGTGCAGAAGCTGAAAACCGTGCTGCTCACGCAGTTCACCAAAGCGTTCGATCAGTTTTTCCTGAAGACTGTTGAACTGATCGCTGCCCGGCGGCAACTGGCCTGCCTGAAGCTGGTCTTCCAGCCACAGCCACTGGAAAAATGCGGCTTCATACAGCGAGGTAGGCGTGTCGGCATTATTTTCCAGCAGCTTAGGCTCACCGGTACCGTCCCACGCCAGATCGAGGCGTGAGTAGAGCGAGGGCTGATGCGTTTGCCAGGACTGGCGTACAAAACCCCATGTGTGTTTCGGAATGCGGAATTTGGTCATCAGCGCATCGCTGGCGATGACCTTGTCGACCACTTTCAGGCACAGCTGGTGTAGCTCTGCCGTAACGTCTTCCAGCTTGTCGACCTGAGCCAGCGTCAGTTTGTAATACGCTTCTTCGCTCCAGTACGGTTCCCCATACATAGTGTGAAAGTTAAAGCCAAATTCGGTGGCTTTTTCACGCCAGTTCGGGCGTTCAGTAATGCTGATCCTTTCCATGGCGATTAACCTCCCATTGATCGAGAGGAGCTGCCTGTTGCGCTGCTGCGCTGCATTGTAGACTGTTTAGCGACCGACTCACCAAAGCCGCCGCGGGTGACCGTAGAGGTGGTTGCCGGTTTTGGTGCCATCGCCGTTTTAGGCACCGTCATGCTGCGGCCCGGTTGCGCTGCGCCGTAATTTTTACCGCTGGCGTCGGTGTATTTTCCGTATGCCGGGCTGGACGGGTTGCGTGAGCTGAACAGCGGCTGCTGCGCAAAGCCGGCACCGCCGCCCATCAGACGACCCATCATATAGCCCGCCATCAGCGGCATCCAGATCCCGCCGCTGGACTGAGCCTGCGCCTGGTTCTCCGGTGCCATACCCGCCTGGGCCGGAGCCTGCTGGCACTGACCTTCCCCGAATTCAGCCACGCAATCTTCTCGCGTCGCGTATTTAGGCGCGGTACGTTCTGCTTCTTTTAGCGCATTATTATACGCGGTCGTACATTCCGCGCTCTTGCCCGGATTGGCCGAAGAACAGTCGTCAGCATTCATATAGGTAGAAACTGTTTCGTCACTTTTCTCGCAGCCGGCCAGCATAAAGACGGCCGTTACCGCAAAGGCTACAGGGGTAAGATGACGCGCGTTCCAGCTTTTGCGGAACGTGGCATGATTAATCGTTTTTGTCCGTTTCATATTTGTCTTCCTGGACCAGTGGTATTTAAGTAGTGAATAGTGCTCAGGATAGAGGATAGGCGGTCGAAAATGAAGCAAGAAGGGCGGATTAGCAGGGGATCTTTACGTTGCCTTACGTTCAGGCGGGGACTGGTCTCCCCGCCTGACAGAATAGCTTAACGGCGGACAGAAGCAGGTTGAACTGCCGTGCCGGAGTAACCGTCTGCACTGGCCACCTGAGAAGCGTCTTCTGGCGCGACGCTTTCTGGGGTCGTAGGCACATTTTTGCCCAGAGCGCTGTTAAGCGCAGCCAGATCCTGTTCATTCAGCGTACCCAGCGCATTTTTGACGTTGAGCTGATTGATCAAATAGTTATAACGGGCGCTGGAAAGTTGCTGTTTGGCGTTATACAACGTGGTGGTCGCATCCAGTACATCAACAATCGTACGGGTACCCACGGTGTAACCTGCTTCTGAGGCATCCAGAGAACTTTGTGCGGATATTACGGCTTGCTTATACGCATTGATGCTGCTGATTGAGGCATTGATGTTGTTATAAGAAGAACGAACATTTTGCACAACGCTGCGATGCGCACTTTCAAGCTGCTCGCTGGAACCGACGAAGTTGTACTGCGCCTGTTTTACCTGCGAGTTAACCATTCCGCCCTGATAAAGTGGCAGGGAGAAACTTAGACCGACCTGATTCTGGCCTGCGTTATTATCTTCATACTGCGCGCCGTTTACACCGCGCGTTTTTGAACCGTGATATGACGTGTCCGATACGCCCGATGAGGCGGTCAGATTCAGCGTAGGCAGATGACCATCCTGCGCCTGGCGAATCTGCTCGCGGGCCAGATCCTGACTCAGACGAGCCTGTAACAGCGTCAGGTTACGATTTTCTGCTTCTTTCAACAGGCCATTCACCGCCGACGGACGCGTCGTTTTAAAGGTATCAACATTCAGCGATGCCAGCTCAGGGTAGTAATTACCCGTCACCTGACGCAGAGATTCAACGGCATTATCAAGGTTATTACGGGCCGTCACTTCATTTGCCAGCACGGTGTCGTACTGTGAACGGGCGTTCTGCACGTCCGTAATGGCGACCAGGCCGACATTAAAACGCTGCGTGGTCTGATCTAACTGGCGATAAACAGCCTGTTTCTGCGCTTCGGTATAGGAGAGTGCATCAATGGCGCTTAATACGTTAAAATAGGCGGTAGCCGTGTTCAGGATCAGCGATTGCTGATCGGCCTGCCAGGTTACATCCTGAATACCCGCTGATTTTTCCTGGAGCGTCAGAGCACGCCATTTCGACATATCAAAAATGGTTTGCGTTAACTGTAATGAGGCGCTTTTTGACGTGGTATCAAGACCGTTGCTGTCGCGAAAACCATTGTTGTAGTTATAGTCTGCGCCCAGACCGAGCTGTGGCAACAAAGGGCTGCGCGCTTCATTGATTTTTTCGAATGCCGCATCGCGATCGGCTGCTGATTTACGCAGGTCCGGGTTGCTTAAACGGGCCTGCTGATAAACCTGTAGCAGGTTCTCTGCCTGGCTTACTGCGCTGAAGCCGGTCAGGCTCAGGCCGATAAGGATGGGGAGCAATTTCTTCATTTGCATTCCTTGTTGAGAAGCATTTTTATCGCTAAACAAATTCAAAAAATAATCGCCGATTGTAACAGAATCTGCCAGTCTAAAAGGTTGGCGTTATGTGCCATCTGACGTGAATGGGCACTAATCTACCATACAGTTCGTCAAACCGTAGTTAAACAGGTGAGAAATCCACAATTTCATCACTATTGTCATCCGGAGATAATCATGACCACACAAAATGGACTGACGGCAAATTATACAAAAAATGATGTAGAAATTATTGCACGTGAACCATTATATCGCGGTTTTTTTTCACTCGATCTTTATCGGTTCCGCCATCGCCTTTTTAACGGCGAAATGAGCGGTGAAGTGCAGCGTGAAATTTTTGAGCGCGGCCATGCTGCGGTATTGCTACCCTTTGACCCGGTACGCGATGAAGTGGTATTGGTTGAACAGATCCGCATCGCCGCCTTTGACACCAGCGAAAGCCCCTGGCTACTGGAACTGGTCGCCGGAATGATCGAAGAAGGTGAAAGCGTAGAGCAGGTCGCGCGTCGCGAAGCGGTGGAAGAGGCGGGGCTTGATGTCGGGCGGGTGAAGAAATTTATGAGCTATCTGGCAAGTCCGGGTGGCACCAGTGAGCGCCTCTCCTTAATGGTAGGGGAAGTGGACGCCACGACCGCAGAAGGGATCCACGGTCTGGCTGATGAAAACGAAGATATTCGGGTTCATGTGGTAAGTCGGGAGCAGGCTTATCAATGGGTTGAAGAGGGGAAAATCGACAACGCGGCGTCAGTGATTGCGCTGCAATGGCTACAGCTACATTATCAAGAGTTAATTAATGAGTGGAAAAAATGAAGCGTTATACACCTGACTTTCCCGAAATGATGCGCCTGTGCGAAACGAATTTTGCCCAGCTCCGCCGCCTGTTGCCGCGTAATGACGCGCCGGGTGAAATCGCATGTTATCAGGTGGCCAACGCGCAGTACCGGTTAACCATACAAGAATCTACCCGTTACACGACGCTGGTGGCCATCGAGCAAACGGCTCCTGCCATCAGTTACTGGAGCCTGCCCTCCATGTCGGTTCGGCTATATCATGACGCCATGGTCGCGGAAGTGTGTTCAACTCAGCAGATCTTTCGCTTCAAAGCGCGGTATGATTACCCGAATAAAAAGTTGCATCAACGCGACGAAAAGCATCAAATTAATCAGTTTTTAGCCGACTGGCTACGATATTGTTTAGCACATGGAGCGATGGCGATTCCGGTTTTATAGCGTCGTTAAACCTAAGGACACCATTTGGAAAGCCTGTTAACTCTTCCTCTGGCTGGTGGGGCCAAAGTGAAGATACTGCAAATTACTGATACTCACCTGTTTGCTGAAAAGCATGAGACGTTACTGGGTGTAAACACCTGGGACAGTTATCAGGCGGTGCTCGACGCGATCCACGCTGAGCAGCGTGAATGCGATCTCATCGTAGCGACAGGCGATTTAGCACAGGATCAGTCCGCTGCGGCCTATCAGCACTTTGCTGAGGGTATCGCAAGTTTTGCTGCGCCCTGCGTCTGGCTACCCGGCAACCATGACTTCCAGCCTGCCATGTACAGCGCGCTTCAGGAGTCCGGGATTTCGCCCGCAAAACGGGTATGGATCGGCGATCGCTGGCAAATCCTGCTGCTCGACAGCCAGGTGTTCGGCGTGCCGCACGGGGAGTTGAGCGAGTTTCAGCTTGAGTGGCTGGAGCGTAAATTAGCTGAATCCACCGACCGGCATACCCTGCTGCTGCTTCATCATCATCCGCTGCCGGCAGGATGCGGCTGGCTCGATCAGCACAGCTTACGCAACGCGCAGGAGCTGGATAACGTTCTGGCGCGGTTCCCCGGAGTGAAGTCCATGCTGTGCGGTCATATTCATCAGGAGCTGGATCTCGACTGGAACGGCCGCCGCATGATGGCAACGCCCTCTACCTGCGTCCAGTTTAAGCCGCACTGCTCCAACTTCACCCTGGACACGGCTGCGCCCGGCTGGCGCTGGCTTGAATTACACGATGATGGTTCTCTGGTAACGGACGTGTGCCGTTTACAGAGCACGCAATTTAGCCCCGATACCGCTTCTGAAGGATATTGATGTCTACGCTTCTCTATCTGCACGGGTTTAATAGCTCGCCGCGTTCCGCAAAGGCCACGGCGCTACAGCACTGGCTGGCCGAACACTATCCGGACATTGAGATGGTGACGCCGCAACTGCCCGCGTTTCCGGCGCAGGCGGCGGAACTGCTGGAATCCCTGGTGCTGGAACTGGGTGGTGAGCCGCTGGGCATTGTAGGTTCTTCGCTCGGTGGCTACTACGCTACCTGGCTGTCGCAATGTTTTATGGTGCCTGCCGTTGTGGTTAACCCTGCGGTTCGTCCTTTTGAACTGTTAACGGATTACCTGGGGCATAACGAGAATCCCTACACCGGCCAGCAATATGTGCTAGAGTCACGCCATATTTACGATCTTAAAGTCATGCAAATTGACCCGCTCGAAGCGCCGGACCTTATCTGGCTGCTGCAACAGACCGGGGACGAGGTTCTTGATTACCGTCAGGCGGTTGACTATTTTGACGCCTGCCGCCAGACCGTTGAAGAGGGCGGCAATCATGCCTTTGTGGGCTTTGAAGATCATTTCACACAGATTATCAATTTTCTGGGCCTGCGCTAAGCAGCCAGAGCGACCTACGAAAACACCATGACGCAATCATATAACGCTGATGCCATTGAGGTACTTACCGGGCTTGAGCCGGTTCGCCGCCGTCCGGGAATGTACACTGATACAACACGGCCTAACCACCTGGGCCAGGAAGTCATTGATAACAGTGTGGATGAAGCACTGGCAGGCCACGCTAAACGCGTGGATGTCATTCTCCATGCCGATCAGTCGCTGGAGGTCATTGATGATGGCCGCGGTATGCCGGTGGATATTCACCCGGAAGAGGGTGTTCCGGCAGTCGAACTGATCCTTTGTCGCCTGCACGCGGGCGGCAAGTTTTCCAATAAAAACTATCAGTTCTCCGGTGGCCTGCACGGCGTCGGCATTTCCGTCGTTAACGCCCTGTCGAAGCGCGTGGAAGTCACGGTTCGCCGCGACGGTCAAGTGTACCGGATTGCGTTTGAAAATGGCGAAAAGGTTGAGGAACTGAAAGTGATCGGTACCTGCGGAAAACGCAATACCGGCACCAGCGTCCATTTCTGGCCGGATGAAAGCTTTTTCGACAGCCCGCGTTTTTCCGTCTCCCGCATGAGCCACCTGCTGAAAGCTAAAGCGGTGCTTTGTCCGGGGGTTGAAATCAACTTTAAAGATAACGTCAATAATACCGAGCAGCGCTGGTGCTACGAAGATGGCCTTAACGACTATCTCTGTGAAGCAGTAAACGGCCTGCCGGTACTGCCGGAAAAACCGTTCGTTGGCAATCTGTCTGGCGAGACCGAAGCCGTCGAGTGGGCGCTGCTGTGGTTACCGGAAGGCGGTGAACTGTTAACCGAGAGCTACGTTAACCTGATCCCGACCATGCAGGGCGGTACGCACGTTAACGGCCTGCGTCAGGGGCTGCTGGATGCAATGCGCGAATTTTGCGAATACCGCAATATTCTGCCGCGTGGGGTAAAACTGTCCGCAGAAGATATCTGGGATCGCTGTGCGTACGTACTGTCGGTTAAAATGCAGGACCCGCAGTTTGCCGGGCAGACTAAAGAACGTCTCTCGTCGCGCCAGTGCGCCGCATTTGTCTCGGGTGTAGTGAAAGATGCGTTTAGCCTGTGGCTAAATCAGAACGTGCAGGCCGCAGAAATGCTGGCTGAAATGGCCATCTCCAGCGCCCAGCGTCGCCTGCGTGCGGCCAAAAAAGTGGTGCGTAAAAAGCTGACCAGCGGTCCGGCGCTGCCGGGAAAACTGGCAGACTGTACCGCACAGGATCTTAACCGCACCGAGCTGTTCCTGGTCGAGGGTGACTCGGCGGGCGGCTCTGCCAAACAGGCGCGGGATCGTGAATATCAGGCGATCATGCCGCTGAAGGGAAAAATCCTTAACACCTGGGAAGTCTCTTCTGACGAAGTACTGGCCTCGCAGGAAGTACACGATATTTCGGTGGCTATTGGTATCGACCCGGACAGCGAAGATCTGAGCCAGCTGCGTTACGGTAAGATTTGTATCCTCGCGGATGCTGACTCCGATGGCCTGCACATCGCAACGCTGCTATGCGCCCTGTTTGTGAAGCATTTCCGTACCCTGGTAAAGCATGGACACGTCCACGTTGCGCTGCCGCCGCTCTACCGTATCGATCTGGGTAAAGAGGTCTATTACGCCCTGACGGAAGAAGAAAAAGCGGGCGTCCTGGAACAGCTTAAGCGCAAGAAGGGGAAACCTAACGTTCAGCGCTTTAAAGGGCTGGGTGAAATGAACCCGATGCAGCTGCGTGAAACGACGCTCGATCCTAACACGCGCCGTCTGGTGCAGCTGGTAATAAGCGACGAAGACGATCAGCGTACTAATGCTATGATGGATATGCTGCTAGCGAAAAAACGTTCTGAAGATCGCCGCAACTGGCTACAGGAAAAAGGCGATTTAGCCGATATCGAAGGCTGATACGTCTTATGTCAGGCCTTGCTCTCTGGCGGGTCTGACGCACGTTTTATGCCGCTTACGATACTGTAGCGGCGTCTCGCCAATCCCTTTGCCGAAAGCGCTGATAAAGTACGTCACATCCGAAAATCCTACCTGCCTGGCAATCTCCCGCACGCTTTTATCGCTGTGTAACAGGGCTTCACAGGCTTTGCGCAGCCGCAGCGTATTAAGATGATCAAGAATGATCTCCCCCGTTTCATAATGAAATCGCCGTGAAATATAGCTTTTGGATTTGCCCAGCGCATCCGCCAGTGCCGCAAGGCTGAATTTGCGCGTGTAATTCTCATCAAGCCAGAACATTACCTCGCTGGCGATGCCCGTCCGGGTGCCTGTCAACGTGTCGTTATCTTCAGGCAACAGGCTAAATAAACTCAGTAACAGGCAGGAAACTTGCTCAGCGCTCAGAGGCTTTAGTGAGGCTATTTTTTCATAACGACTGAAAAGAAAATCCACATGTGAATGGATCTCTCGCGCGTCGACTACCCAGGCTTCACCTCCCCGCACGGACAGATTTTGCAAACGCCGCTGACTCAGCGGGAAATCACGCAGAACTTTCAGAACGGCATGTTGATCGAGATGAATAATGGTTCGCCGATAGCTGTCCTGTGCCTGCTCATCGACCATGATTTTATGCAGCTTAAACGGAGGGAAAAAGAATACCCGGCCCGGACGCAGCGTGTATTGCTTATGATCGACAATCACGACCCCGTAACCCTCCTCCACATACAGCACCTCCAGACACTGATGCCAGTGATGATAGCGAACCGTATTGGCGAAAAGTCGGCTGAACGACGCCAGGGTATCGTTCAGGGCAATCGGCTCCAGACGTTCGGTGTTCCAGCGATCGGCCATAGACAACCAAATTAAATTTTTAGCCAGGGTATCTGCAAAATAAACCACTATTTTAAATTTCCTCAACAGGAGGTTTAATTAAATAGCTCAGTTGTGATGCGGATAACATTTCTGCGTCATGGCGATTCTTTATGCTTTAGCCACTTTCGGGGAGGACCAACTGATGGCTACGGCAACAGAAGAAAAATCAATATCATTGTCTTCACGCGACGACGTTACCGCCGCGCTGATGTCCATGTTAGACGCGCTGGATAAGCAATTTCCTGCGGGTAGCGCGCAGTTTTCGCTGGGTAATACCTGCGCGCATTACGACGCGTCAATCGCCAATATGGAAGGATTGTCACGCGCATTATGGGGCCTGTTTCCCCTGCTGGCCGGCGGCGGTGAAATACCACTGAGTCAGAAATACACGGATGCCATCAGGCTGGGTACCGACCCGCAAAGCGCGCAATACTGGGGCGATACCGGGCCTTACGATCAGCGGCTGGTCGAAATGGCGGCCTACGGGCTGGGACTGGCGCTGTTACAGGATAAGCTGACCCGCGTGTTTACTCCCCGCGAGCAGGAAAATCTGCATCGCTGGCTGGATCAAATCAGCGGTGCCGAAATGCCCGACAGTAACTGGAACTATTTTGCCATTATGGTGCAGCTCGGCTTTAAACGCGCTGGCCTGCCGTGGGATCGCGAGGCGGTCGAACGCCGGTTCACGCAAATGGAGGCCTACTACCTCGGTGATGGCTGGTACTCAGACGGTCCCGGGCGTCCGAAAGATTATTATATTTCGATGGCCTTCCACTTCTACGGTCTGATCTACGCCACGCTTAATGCCGAAGACGATCCTGACCGGGCGGCCGTATTGCGTGAGCGCGCACGCTTCTTTGCGCAGGATTTTATCTATATGTCTGCCGCCGATGGCGCATCGGTCCCGTTTGGCCGAAGCCTGACCTACCGTTTCGCGATGGTGGCATTCTGGAGCGCAGTCGCTTTTTCCGGGCTGGACATCCTTTCTCCGGGGGAGATCAAAGGCGTGATCCTGCGTCATCTGCGCTGGTGGCTGAAGCAGCCTATCTTTGATCGCGATGGTATTTTGACTCTCGGCTTTACCTATCCCAATCTGGCGATGTGCGAGGATTATAATTCGCCCGGTTCACCCTACTGGGCGCTAAAGGTATTCCTGATCCTGGCCCTGCCCGCAGAGCATCCTTTCTGGCAGGCAAAGGAAAGGGCGCTCCCGCCGCTGGCTTCCACGCGCGCAGTGCCGCACGCCCAACAGATCCTGATGCACAGCGAGCAGTCACAGCACGTGGTAATGCTGACGTCCGGACAGCTGGAACTGAATAACTACGTTAATACCGAGGCCAAATACACCAAATTTGCCTACTCCAGCCGTTTTGGATTCACCATCGAGCGCGGACGTTACGGGATCAAACATGCAGCCTGCGACAACATGCTGCTATTAAGCGAAAACGACGACTATTTTCGCGGTCGCCGCGCCTGTGACGCCGTGCAGGTCGATGCTGACTTTATCTTCTCACGCTGGTCGCCCTGGCAGGATGTGCATATTGAAAGCTGGCTTATCCCGTGCGGAGAGTGGCATCTGCGTATTCACCATATCGACAGCGGCCGTAGTTTGAGCAGTGTGGAAGGCGGTTTTGCGGTAATTAACGCGGTACCCCGGTTAACCGACGGCGGCTGCCTGATCCCGGCGATGAACGGGACCAGTGCGATCCGCTGCCTGGCTCCTGCCGCGAAGCGTCGGGGCGACTGTATTGTCACGCCGCCCAACAGCAGCATTATGTTTGCCGAATGCGCCGCGATCCCCGTCTTGCGCGGTGAGATCCCGGTGGGCGAGAGCTGGCTTTACAGCGCGGTGGGGGCAAGCGTTAACTCACATCATACCTTTGAAAACGTGCCGGACCTGGTTGTAGATAACCAGCAGATAATAGTGACCGATCCCGCAACCGGCAAACGAGTGATGATTGCGCGGTAGTCAGTGTTGAACGGCTTGTAGCGCGAAGCAAAAAATTATCCCGCATACGGACAGCCCTCCCTCAGGGAGAGGGCTGGGGTGAGGGTGTTCAGACCCGATATCACATCAACAGATTAATTTACTGTTTAATCTTCTTTCGTCGAGGAATGTATGGAAAATACGTCAACGAAAAACAGATCTGAATATTACAAAATCAGCGCCTTTATTTTTATCTACTTTTTTACATGGTCTGCAAGCATCGGTCTGCTGGCGATTTGGCTGGGGCAAAAAGCAAATTTAAGCGGAACGGAAATAGGCACCGTATTTGCGGTTAACGGCGTGTTCTCGGTGATCCTCAAACCCATCTATGGTTATATTCTCGATAAAATCGGGATGAGTAAATATTTGCTCTATTTCGTTGTGGTGATGTCAGCCTTAATGGCCCCGTTCTTTATTTATATCTACCAGCCGTTATTAATCTCTAATACGCTACTCGGTATTATTATTGGGGCTATTTATTTAAGCTTCGCCTGGTATGCCGGGGTCGCGGCCTGTGAATCCTATTCAGATCGCTTTAGCCGCCTTAACGGAATGGAATTTGGCCAGATCCGTATGTGGGGATCGCTTGGCTGGGCGGTGGCCTCCTCCTTCTCGGGGCTGCTGTTTAATCTCTCCCCGGCGTATAACTTTATACTCGGCAGCGTCGCGTCGGTGATTATGCTTATCGTACTTATTAGTCTGAAAGTGAATGTTAACTCGGCTCAGGCGAGTGAGGTCCTGACGACACAAAAAATTGTGCCGGCCGATGTCTGGCTGCTGCTGAAAAGCCGTAAGTTCTGGGCATTCTGCCTTTATGTTGCCGGAGTGGCATGGATGATGTTTATCGCCGAGCAGCAATTCTCACGCTATTTCGTTACCTTCTTTGATGACGTTCATCAGGGCAATGCTATCTTCGGTTATTTGGGTACGGTGCAGTCCGGAATGGAATTTATCATGTATATGGTGATCCCGTTCTTCGTCAATGCCATTGGTGCAAAACGTGGCCTGCTGCTGGTGGGTGTGCTCGTGGGGGCGCGTCTGATTATTTCCGGTCTGTGTGATTCGCACCTGCTGATTTCCGTTCTTAAACCGCTTTATGGTCTGGAGATCTGCCTGCTGCTGGTATCAGTATTTAAATATATCGCCGAGCATTTTGATAAGCGTGTTAATGCAACTATGTATTTATTGGGCTACCAGGCAATGCTGTATGTCGGCAATGTCGTGGTCTCTTCTCCGGCCGGAATAATGTATGACCGAATTGGCTTCGAGCATACCTACGTCATTATGGGCGCGATAGCGCTGTTCTTTACGTTTATTTCTGCTTTTACGCTTTCTGCCTGTCAGGTGCAAAGGCGAACTAAATATGATGTCGTTGAAAACAGTACTGCTAAATAAGGAACCGAAATATGTTAAGCCAAATCATTGAGGAAAGATTACCTGAATGTCCGGATGCACCGGTAGATCCACAGGCGCTGACAGACCAGTTGAGTACTGCACGTCATCACGTCCTCGAATTGATTCGCCGCCATTTAACGCAATTCGGTGATAAATTTCCGGCAGAGGCGTGCGTAAAAGGCCACTATCCGCTGACGGATAATGTAGAGTGGACCACCAGTTTCTGGACCGGACAGCTCTGGCTGGCGTGGGAAATGAGCGGTGAGACGTTATTTCGTCAACAGGCAGAAAAGCACGTACGTTCATTTGGCGTGCGTATTGCCAGCCGCCACGATACCAGTACGCATGACCTGGGCTTTTTATACACGCTTTCCTGTATGGCTGCCTGGCGACTGACCGGCAATCGGGAGGCGCGAGGCTTCGCATTACAGGCGGCAGACGCGCTACTGGAACGCTATCATCCAAAAGCACATATCATTCAGGCGTGGGGCGATCTCAACGATCCTGAACTGGCCGGACGGATGATCATCGACTGCAATATGAACTTGCCGCTGCTGTACTGGGCGACGGAGCAGACGGGCGATCCGCGTTACGCAGAGGCGGCGAAAGCGCATGTGATGCAGGCAGCGAAATATCTGATCCGTCCGGATGCCTCCACCTTCCATACGTATTATATGGATATTGTGACCGGCGAGGCGCGCTACGGTAATACTCAGCAGGGCTATGCCGATGATTCCTGCTGGGCGCGCGGGCAGGCATGGGGCATTTACGGCTTCCTGCTGAGTTATCTGTACACCGGCGATAAAACAATGATCGCCTTATCCAGGCGGCTGGCGAACTATTTTCTCAACCGGTTGCCGGAAGACGGCGTTTGTCACTGGGATCTGGCGCTGGTGGGTACTGATGCGCTGCGCGACTCGTCAGCGGCGGCCATCGCGGTGTGCGGGCTACTGGAACTGGTAAAACAGTTGCCGGTGACCGATCCGGATCGCGAAACCTACCAGCAGTGGGCGCTGAAAATTTTCTCTTCTCTGACGCAGGATTATCTGACTGGTCTGAACGAGCCGGGAAACGGTTTACTGAAGCATTCGGTTTATCATCTTGCCAGCGATAAAGGCGTTGATGAGTGCTGTAGCTGGGGAGATTATTTTTACGTCGAAGCGCTGATGAGGATCACCCAAAGCTGGAAGCTATACTGGTAATGCTGCCCGGTGGCGCTGTTGCTTACCGGGTCTGCGAAGGGTATGTGACGTATTGATACCGGTGATTTGTAGGCCGGGCAAACGCAGTGCCGCCCGGCATGTACAGCACAGCGATTAACTAGACGCCCTGCTCCAGAATACGGATATGGGTTTCCAGCACGTCGCCTTTTACCGCTTCGCCGTAGGCCTTCATATGCGCAGTCTGCAAATGTGCTTCCAGATGAGCGACGCTTTCCCACTGCTCCAGCATAATGATGGAATCCGGCGCGGTGGCCTGGAAACTCACGCCGGCAGCATGGTCGACCAGCGGGGCGTAACCGTGGCAACCTTCTTCCTGAAGCACCGTCGGGATAATCTTCGCAAACTGGTCCAGCACCGCCTGACGATGATGATTGCCTGGACGGGTACGGATTTCTGCAATAACTGTCAACATGATGTACTCAACTCCTTGTGCAATTAATCCTCACATTTAACCAAAAATTGCCGCCAGATGCTTGCGATATTCTGCAATATCGCGAGGAACATCGGGAAGTTTTATCACGTCGTTAGCAATAAAGGTGGGCAACGGCTCGAGGGCCAGGAACTGGTTGGCTTTATGGAACGACAGATAAACGCCGTCCACCCCGACGCCGTGGAAAAACTGTTCTGGATCGGTGAATGCCTCCATCGGAGCGTTCCAGGTCAGGGAAAGCATGTATTTTTTACCGTGCAGCAGACCGCCGGAACCATATTTTTTACTGGCGTCAGAACGGGTGCGACCATCGCTGGCGTACAGCGAACCGTGTCCTTCCGTAAAAACATCATCGATATATTTCTTCACCGTCCACGGTGCGCCCATCCACCAGCCCGGCATTTGCCAGATAATCGTGTCGGCCCACAGGAAGTTTTGCACTTCCTCTTTCACGTCGTAGTCATCCTCTGCGCGAACAACACGTACCGCATGGCCCGCATCGCGCAGATAGCTTTGTGCGACATCGGTCATGGTGTCATTTAACTGGCCGTTAGAATGGGCGAATTTTTTCGCGCCGTTAATAATCAGAATGTTACTCATTATAGGTTCCTGGTAAATTGCATTTGCCCGGTATATTACGCCAGCAGACAGGGCAATAAAATTAGCAAAATGTGCAAAGACTTTTGCTAAAAACGCAATAATGTCGTTACCAGCCGATCTGAACCTTAAAGCCGCCATCTGAGGCATGATCAAAAGCCACGGACATCTGATGCAATGTAGCAATACGCTGGACGATTGACAGCCCCAGTCCGCTTCCCGGCTGATCCTGACCGGGCGGACGGTAAAAGCGCTCGCCGAGGCGTGCCAGCGTCGCGTCATCAACGCCCGGGCCGTTATCCCGTATCGTAAAACTGCGGCTGCACAATGTGATATCAACCTGGCTGCCTGGCGGGCTGTAACGGACCGCGTTATCAAGCAGGTTACGCACCAGCAGGCTCAACAGAAGCGGCTGACCAACGAAGGTAACGTTATCGGCATCACGATGCAGCCTGACCTCGACGCCCGCCTGATGCGCCGGATGATAAATATCCATCACGGCAGATTGCAGCAGATCTGCCATGGATAACGACTGTACGTCGTCGAGATTGGCCAGCGAATCCAGTCTTGAGAGGGTAAGAAGCTGGTCAACAAGCCGGGTAGCACGGTCGATGCCCACATGCAGTTGCAGCAGGGCTTTTTCCCGCATTTGCGGATCGTCTTTAGCCAGTTGCGCGACGTCGGTTTGTACTTTTAGCGCGGTCAGCGGGCTGCGCAGTTCATGGGCGGCATCGGAAGTGAATTGACGCTCGCGGATCATCATCTCATGAGTGCGTGAAAACAGATGGTTGAGCGCATCGACCAGCGGGCGCACTTCGCTGGGAACGCCTTTGATATCCAGCGAATCTGCCGTCTCCGGCGCGCGGCGACGCAGGGTATGCGTGAGCTTTTTTAACGGTCGCAGTTCGCGGCTTAATAATACCACCAGCAGCAACAGCATCAGCGGAAGCGCGACCAGCCACGGGGTCAACTGTGAGGTAATGATTTTTAACGCCATCTCCTCGCGATACTCCCACTCCTGGCCCACTACAATGCGGTAACGTTTATCCGGGGTGGTCAGCCAAAGAAAACGCCACGTATCGTCATCGGTGGTCAGATAACCGTCTTCAAAGCCGTCCTGATGATAGGTAAACGGAATATCGCGACCGTTTTCGCCGTCGTGGAGCACCATTGCCCCTTCCGCGGTATAGATGGTGAAAGCCATGACATCATCGTCATAGTGGCCATTTTTGACTTTTCGCGAGGCCACTAACGGCGGCTGCGGCGAGCGGATCTCGTTGAAATCCATGGCGCTGATGCGTCGGGCAAACTGCAATTGCTGGGTATCAAATAGAGTGTTGAGTTGCTTGATGGTTTGATGCCAGGCCACCACGCTGGCACAAAGCCAGGCGGTCACTGCCAGCAGTAAAAACAGCAGAGTCAGCCTGAGACGCAGGCTCAGGCGCTGGGTAAATATCATGCATCACCTAATGTGTAGCCAATACCGTGAACGGTTCGGATAAAGTCGCTGCCAAGCTTGCGCCGCAAATGGTGGACATGCACTTCAACGGCATTGCTCGAGACTTCATCGTCCCATGAATAGAGTTTTTCTTCGATAAGCTTGCGCGGCAGCACCCGGCCGATATTGCGCATTAATAACTCCAGCAGCGCAAACTCTTTTGGCTTGAGGGCGAGTGATTCACCGGCAAGCGTTGCCACCAGGCTACCGGGGTCGAGAGTGACATCGCCGTGGACCAGCATGCTGATGGATTTTCCGTGAGCGCGGCGGATCAGCGCCTCAAGGCGGGCGGCCACTTCGATTAAGGCAAAAGGTTTACACAGGTAGTCATCCGCGCCAAGACGCAGCCCTTCTATCCGCTGTGCCAGCGCATCGCGGGCAGTAAGAATAAGTACCGGCTCACCGTGCTGTTTCTCACGCCATTCGCGCAGGATCTCCAGTCCGTCAATGCCGGGCAGGGTGAGATCGAGAATAACGGCATCATAGGGCGCGCTGTACACCGCCGATCGACCCTCTTCACCGCCGGTAAACCAGTCCAGGGTAAATCCCATCCGCGTCAGCCCGGCTTTTAAACCATCGCCGATCAGTTTGTCATCTTCTATCAGCAAAATACGCATCAGACACTCCTTGTTAAACTCTGCGTCTGTATCATCAGACGTTCTCATCCTGAACGGCAAATTATATTTCATCCGCTTAAGAAGTTGTTAAGTATTACACTGTTTAATGAAGATGAAATAAACTTAAGGGAGAGAATCACATGAAAAAATTTGCTGCAATGACGGCTATCCTGGCGCTGTGCGCTGCTCCGGCGTTCGCTGCCGATCAGGGTGGGTTCAACGGACCGGGGACTACGCAGAACGCGACGCAAAACGGTGGATTCAACGGCCCTAACAGCAGCGCGGTCAGCGTCGAAAATGCTAAAAAGCTGAACGATGATGCCCCGGTGACGCTGCGCGGTAATATCGTCGAGCGCGTCTCTGACGAGCTGTATCTGTTTAAAGATGCATCCGGAACGATTAATGTCGATATCGACAATAAACGCTGGAACGGCGCCACTATTACGCCACAGGATGTGGTTGAAATTCAGGGGGAAGTGGACAAGGGCCGCAACTCCGTTGAGATTGACGTGAAACGCATCAATAAAGTCACCAAATAATTCCTCTTCGGGCCGGTTCTCCGGCCCTTTTTCTTTGTGACTCAACGCAGCAGATAGGGTAGTATCTGCGGCAATATTGCCCATCAATAGTCGGGTGTAAGTTGAGGAATCACAATTAATGAGCGATATGGCAGAGCGCCTTGCGCTACATGAATTCACAGAAAACGCCTATCTGAACTACTCCATGTACGTCATCATGGATCGGGCACTGCCGTTTATCGGCGATGGTCTGAAGCCCGTACAGCGGCGCATTGTGTATGCAATGTCTGAGCTGGGGTTGAATGCCAGCGCGAAGTTTAAAAAATCCGCCCGTACCGTCGGTGATGTGCTCGGTAAGTATCATCCGCACGGCGATAGCGCGTGTTATGAGGCGATGGTGCTTATGGCGCAGCCGTTCTCCTATCGCTACCCGCTGGTCGACGGGCAGGGGAACTGGGGCGCACCGGACGATCCGAAATCTTTCGCCGCGATGCGTTACACCGAATCGCGCCTGTCGAAATATGCCGAGCTGCTACTTAGCGAGCTGGGGCAGGGGACGGCGGACTGGGTGCCGAACTTTGACGGCACGATGCAGGAGCCGAAAATGCTGCCTGCGCGTCTGCCCAATATCCTGCTCAACGGCACCACCGGTATTGCCGTCGGGATGGCGACAGATATTCCGCCACATAACCTGCGTGAAGTGGCAAAAGCGGCCATTACGCTTATTGAGCAGCCGAAAACCACGCTGGGCGAACTGCTGGATATAGTCCAGGGGCCGGACTATCCCACCGAGGCAGAAATCATCACCTCCCGCGCTGAAATTCGTAAAATCTACGAAAACGGGCGCGGCTCGGTGCGTATGCGCGCGGTGTGGAAAAAAGAAGACGGTGCAGTGGTGATTACGGCCCTGCCGCACCAGACTTCCGGCGCGCGCGTGCTGGAGCAGATTGCCGCGCAAATGCGCAATAAAAAGCTGCCGATGGTTGACGATCTGCGCGACGAGTCAGATCACGAAAACCCGACGCGCCTGGTGATTGTTCCGCGTTCAAATCGGGTGGATATGGACCAGGTGATGAATCATCTGTTCGCCACCACCGATCTGGAAAAAAGCTATCGCATTAACCTGAACATGATCGGCCTTGATGGTCGTCCGGCAGTAAAAAATCTGCTGGAGATTTTAAGTGAATGGCTGGTATTCCGTCGCGATACCGTACGCCGTCGTCTTAATTATCGTCTTGAGAAAGTGCTTAAACGCCTGCATATCCTCGAAGGTTTGCTGGTGGCGTTTCTCAACATTGACGAAGTGATTGAGATCATCCGCCGTGAAGATGAGCCGAAACCGGCGCTGATGTCGCGTTTTGACATCAGTGAAACCCAGGCTGAAGCCATCCTTGAACTCAAATTGCGCCACCTCGCCAAACTGGAAGAAGTTAAAATCCGCGGCGAGCAGAACGAGCTGGAAAAAGAGCGCGATCAGCTCCAGGGTATTCTGGCTTCCGAGCGCAAAATGAATACTCTGCTGAAGAAAGAGCTTCAGGCAGATGCAGAAGCCTTTGGTGACGAACGTCGTTCGCCGCTGCAGGAGCGCGAAGAAGCCAAAGCCATGAGCGAACACGATATGCTGCCGTCTGAACCGGTGACTATTGTTCTGTCGCAGATGGGCTGGGTACGCAGCGCGAAAGGTCACGATATCGACGCGCCGGGGCTTAATTATAAAGCCGGAGATAGCTGGAAAGCGTCGGTCAAAGGCAAGAGTAATCAGCCGGTTGTCTTTATTGATACCACCGGGCGCAGCTACGCCATCGATCCTATCACGCTGCCATCCGCGCGCGGTCAGGGCGAGCCGTTAACCGGTAAACTGACCCTGCCGCCGGGCGCGACCGTTGAACACATGCTGATGACCGGTGATGAGCAGAAATTGCTGATGGCCTCAGATGCGGGCTACGGCTTTGTCTGTACCTTTAACGATTTGATCTCGCGTAATCGCGCGGGTAAAACGCTGATCACGCTGCCGGAGAACGCCCGCGTTCTGCCGCCGCTGATTGTTGAAAACGAATCCGATATGCTGCTGGCCATCACCCAGGCCGGGCGAATGCTGATGTTCCCGGTGAGCGACCTGCCGCAGCTGTCGAAAGGGAAGGGCAACAAGATTATCAGTATTCCTTCCGCAGAAGCCGCTGCCGGTACAGATGGCCTGGCGCATCTCTTCATTTTGCCACCGCAAAGCACGCTAACCCTGCACGTGGGCAAGCGTAAA